>NC_019973.1:4928952-5246848 GCF_000230995.2 Mesorhizobium australicum WSM2073
GAAGCGCAGGTGTGGCGCAGGATGTGCGGCACGACCTGGTCGTCGGCGCCGAGGCCGACTTCCGCCTTGGCATCGTTCCAGATGGCGCGGAATTGTGCCTGGCTGAGCTGGGTGAACGGGCCCTTGGGTCGGCGTCCTTCGGCCGGAGGCAGCTTGATGACCTCCTTGACCCGTTCGGTCATCGGAATGGTCCGGCTGCGGCCGGATTTGGTGATCCAGAAGGAGACGCGATGTTCCTGGATATCGTTCCAGATCAGCCCGAGCGCCTCTCCGAGGCGGCATCCGGTGTCGACCAGGAAGACGGAAAGCCGGTAAGCATCCTCGCTGCGGCTCTTGATAGCGGCAAACAGCCTTGCCTCTTCCTCCCTCTCGAGGAAACGAATTCGTCCCGCCCGCTCCTTCTGGCGGCGAAACTCGGGCAAGCTGTGGATATCTCCCATCTTGTAAGCCTTGCGCAGCAGTTTGCTGAGAGCAGCCATCTTTCGATTGATGGTCGCGTTGCTGTTGCCGCGCTGGCGCAAGGTGCCGATAAGGTTGTCCAGGGTACTCTGGTCAAAGGCGCTGAAACGCTCCCCAAGGAGGATCTCGTCTATCTCGCCGATGAAGGAGCTGACATTATATTTATGTCGCCCATCATCCCACAATATGTCTCGATAAGCTGAAAAAAGCTCTCCGACCCGGTATGACTTTACTTCTCTTATCTTGTTATATGTGTAGTTGATCTTCGAGTTCTGAGAAGAAAACGTCGAAAACTGATCAGAGGGGTATCCCTCTTGAATCGCTTCGTTGGTCATTATCCGTCACTCCCCCGAGTGGATTGGGATCAGCCCTATCCGCTTGGGAGCGTCCTTTCAAGAGATTAAATCACGCAGTTGTGATCTCACCCGCCCACCGCGGATCCCACGAGACCAACCTACGGATCTGTTCAGCTACCGATTCCCCCTCTTTCCTTGGTTTGCGTTGACCCAGTCACGAAACAAAAACAGCCCGGGCGTTTGTGCGCCCGGGCTGGATTTCATCTGTAAGGAACCAGCCCTTAGAAAGAGCGCTGGAAGCGGAGGATACCGGCGACGTTGCTCTTCTTGGTCGCACCGACCCAGCCTTGCGACAGGTCGTCAGCACCGCCGACGTTCTGGTAATCGACTTCGGCCGTGACCGTGAAGCCAGGAACAACGTCATAGGCGATGTTCGCAGCGATGCCGAGGTTCTTCCAGTCGTCATACGAGATCTGAGCGTTGAACGAGGTCTTCTCGTTGAACTTGTAGGTGCCACCGCCCCACACTGCCCAGTTGCCGCCCCACTGCTTGTAGAAGCCGCGGCCGGTACCGAAGTCGTTGAGGTTGTCGTCCGAGCCATAGCCGCCCATGATCCAGAGCGACAGCTCGTTGGAGACGTTGACGTCCAAACGAACCTTGCCGGCAACTTCTTCGTAGTTGCTGTCATAGGAAACGACGCCGGTGAGAGCGCCCCAGCCCTGGGTCCACTTCAGACCGCCGACAACATGCGGAACGTAGCTGTCGATGGTATCGGCGCCTGCGCCTTCTTCCAGCGAGACCACAGCCGAGAAGCCGTTGCCGGCGTCAAAGTAGTACTGAACGACGTTGGTGTCGAAATTGCCGTAGGGGACGATCGTGTCCTCAATGACGTTGCCGGCGTAGCCGATGAACGTATCGAAGGCCGATTCATCCTTACCAACGCGGAGACCACCAAGCTGGATCCAGGCGAAATTCAGCGAAACGCCCTTGTTGTGCGCCTCGAACGTGCCAGTCTGCGGGAAGTCGTAGTCGCCATAGTTGTTGCCGAAGTTGAAGCGGGTCTCGGTATAGGTCTTCAACGTGCCGAGTTCGGTTTCCTGGCCGGTCCAGGTCTTCAGCGTGAAGCGGGCGTTCTTCCAGTAGGTGTCGTGATCGCCATCGCCCATATGGTCCGGAACGTTCTGGGCGCCACCGAATGCGCCGGCATCACCCACGCCGATGTCGTAGCGGACATAGCCGCCGATGCGCAGGCAGGTCTCGGTGCCGGGGATGTAGAAGTAGCCAGCGCCGTAGACGTCGCAAATCTTGACGTATTCAGCGGGCTCCGGCTCGGCGACGACGACGGCGTCGGCGGCGCGCGCACCGGAAACTGCGATCAGGGCCGCAGCGGAGCCGAGAAGAAGGCTCTTGATGTTCATTTTCTGACCTCCAGTCAAAAGTTAAAAAACGGGTCTGGGTATTCTTTGCTGAAGGACAGCGTTCCCTGCCCCATCCCCACTACCGAAAAAGATGCGCACCGCGCCGCTCCTTCGAACTCGACATTACCCATGAGCCGGCGGCGTTCAACAACGATCGTACCGGCGAAAGGGCTGTTCGGCTGCTATCCCCCAGCGTTGTTGCACAAATGACACGATTTGGCCTCACTCAGAAAGCTCTCGTTAACCATCGGGCCCGCCGCAGCCGGCTATTTCCGGCCGAATCCGGCATTCGGCCGATGGAATCGTGGCGAGGCCGCGAGTCACCTGCCAGGGATTTGCCGCATTACCGCCCCATCGCGGAAATCCGCGGCGACAGAGCGCCGTTATTTTCTATATTAATGATGCGGGCTTGTTGATTGTGCCGGCGCTTTTCTTTATCCAGCGGCTCAACGGAGAGGTGGCCGAGTGGTCGAAGGCGCTCCCCTGCTAAGGGAGTAGAGGTCAAAAGCTTCTCGTGGGTTCGAATCCCATCCTCTCCGCCACCCTACGCCCTGCGGGCTTCGGGTGGCAGGCCACCCGGAACCGCATTTGGGCGTAGGAGTGTCGCCCGAAGCTACGAAGTAGCGTAGGGGGACCATGTGGTACGTCTATTTCCTGGAGCTCCGTAACGGCGATATCTATGTCGGATCGACAAACGACCTTCGACGCCGCACCGAATCGCACCGATTGGGCAATCTTCCATCGACAAAGGCCTACCTGCCCGTAGCCTTGAAGAGCTACATCGCGGTCGAAACCGAGGCCAACGCTCGCCAACTCGAGAGATATTTCAAGACCGGATCGGGCAAGGCTTTCGCGACCAAGCGTTTCTTGCAGACCGCGCCTCGCTGACCGCCATCATATTATCTACCTGAAATAAAAAGGAAAACGGCTCTCCTGGCAGCTTTTCGTCGGCCTTCGCTCGCGATTCTGACTGGAGGTCAGAAAATGAACATCAAGAGCCTTCTTCTCGGCTCCGCTGCGGCCCTGATCGCAGTTTCCGGTGCGCGCGCCGCCGACGCCGTCGTCGTCGCCGAGCCGGAGCCCGCTGAATACGTCAAGATTTGCGACGTCTACGGCGCTGGCTACTTCTACATCCCCGGCACCGAAACCTGCCTGCGCGTCGGCGGCTATATTCGTGAGGATATCGGTGTGGGCGACGGTGGCTCGTTCGATGGCGTCAATCACGTCACGGACCACCAGCACGGTGATGACGACTCGACCTACTGGAAGCAGACCCGCTTCACGCTGAAGACCTGGACTGGCCAGGAAACCGAACTCGGTACGTTGAAGACCTACACTGAGTACCGCATCAACTTCGGCAACAGCTACGGCGACTATGGCACCCCTGGTCTCGCAGGCAACACCGAAGCGAACCCTAACGCTGGCGGCGACGGCTGGCAGGCGCGCAACAAGACCAGCGCCTTGGAATTTGCCTGGATCCAGCTCGGCGGTCTGCGTGTCGGCGCTGACGAATCGGCCTTTGATACGTTCATCGGCTACGCCGGTAACGTCATCAACGACACGATCGTCCCTTACGGCAATTTCCAGACCAACGTCATCCAATACTACTTCGACGCTGGAAACGGCTTCTCGGCCGTGGTCTCGCTCGAAGAAGGCTCCGGTGAGGTTGGCACCATCGACAGCTATGTTCCGCATGTCGTCGGCGGTGTGAAGTGGACACAGGGCTGGGGCGCCATCACCGGCGTCGTCGCCTATGACAGCAACTACGAAGAAGTCGCCGGCAAGGTTCGCCTGGACGTCAACGTATCCAACGAACTGTCGCTGTTTGCCATGGTCGGCTATGGCTCGGACAACAACCTCAACGACCCGACCAACAACATCGATGCGCTCGGCCGCGGCTTCTACAAGCAGTGGGGCGGCAACTGGGCAGCATGGGGCGGCGGCACCTACAAGTTTAACGAAAAGACATCGTTCAACCTCCAGGCGTCGTATGATGACTGGAAGGACATCGGTGTCGCGGCGAACGTCGCCTACACCGTCGTTCCCGGCCTCACCGTCACGGCGGAAGTCGACTGGCAGCGCGTCGGCCAAGGCGCCATCGACAACCAGTCCGTGTGGGTCAACGCGACCAAGAAGGACAACGTCGGCGGTCTCCTCCGCTTCCAACGCGACTTCTAGTCAATTCGCCTTGGCGAAATCAAACCCGGCGGGCAACCGCCGGGTTTTTTTAGGCCGCTTGCAACTATCGCAGGTAAGGGGCCTCCGTCGTGCGCAGAAAGTCAGTTCGAACAACTGAGAACGGCTAGCCTTCAGCCAAATCCCCCAAGGCATCGATCAATGGCCGAAGCCTGCCTTCGTAGTGCTTCCAACGCTTGACCGATGATTTGTAGATCGGCTGACGAACCTGCCAGTGGCTGAGGGTTCTGACGGAGCCAGCCCTTTCGAAGAAACGGAGGCAGGCGTCGTGCCACTCCAAACCCAGATGCTCCACAAGCCGACGGGACTGCCCCTCCTGGTCGGAAACAAGGTCTTCATAGCGATTCTCGAGAATGCGTCCCGGAAAAATCGACTTCCAATAGCGCATCAGGCGATCGTACTCGCGGTAGTAAAGCCCAAGCACCGCAAGGTCCGAATTATACTTATGCGCGTCGTTAAGATTCGAGGTGAAGCAAGAAAAACAATTATCAACGGGATCGCGTACGCAATGAACAATCCGTGCGTTAGGGAAGAGAAGGGCGATGAGGCCCACAAGTTCGAAATTGTGAGGCATCTTATCGACGATTCGCAATGCTTCGGGCGCGTTGAGACGCAAGCTGGATAGATATTCACCGGCGAGCGCCTTGGATTGCGTTCGCGTCATCGACATGACTGGTCGTCCCAATGGGCGTCCCGGCTGCAATTTAAGACCGTTGGCAACCGCGACTCGCCCCAGCTTGGAGTGTTCGCCCGCGCCGTGGACATCGGGATGGCTCGAGCAGATCTGTTCCGTCAGCGTCGTGCCAGAACGCGGCATTCCAAGCACGAATACAGGCGTCTCAGATGGATCACCATATCCCACCCTCGCCGCGAAGAACTCCGGATTGAACAGCTCGATCCACGCATCGACCTGTCGACCGTAGGATTCAATGTCAAAATCGAACCCCTTGTTCGTTGCGGCTCTGAGAAAATGGTCCATGGCCTCATCGTGGCGACCAAGATCATCCAAGACCTTACCGGCGGCCATATGAAGCTGGTAGGGCTCATCGGCGGGATTCGCCGTTTTTTGAAGCTCGTCCAGAATGGCTTTGAGCTCGGGTGGCTCGGCGGAGAATTTTCGAACCGCTACAAGCGTATTGTAGGACGACGGCACGCTCATGCGCCTGTCGATGCTCTCCTTCAGGCAAACCGTAGCTTCGTCCATGCGGCCGAGGGCAACGAGAGTATTCGCAAGGGCCGTCCGGACGAATGCGTTGTCGGGGTCAATTTCGAGCGCTTTTTCATAGAGCGGCACAGCCACGTCCGCCTTTTCGAACATGAAATATGCTTCGCCAAGTCGACGAAGAGCATCCGTGAGATCGGGCTTCAGCTCGCAGGCGCGCTGCAAATGATGAATCGCAAGCGGATAATCCGCGACCTTTAGAAAGGCCTCCCCCAGACTGAGCTGATAGTATGGATTTTTCGGCTCCTTCGCTGCCGCGCGGGCGAAATACTTGATCGCCAGTTCGTCGTCGAAACCGAGCCCCAGCGTGCCAAGAATGTAGAGGGCAAGCGCGTGATTGGGCGAGCGCGTCAGAACACGATGGCAGAGTTCTTCGGCTTCCGGCAGCCGTCCGGCTTTCTGTAGTTCCAGCGCTTGTCTAAGCAGCATGTCATCGGTTGGCCCAAGCAACGATCCAGGCTTAGCCGGTTGGGCGAAGGGTCTGGCCTTTTGCACTGGCTGTGCCTTGAGATGCTTGGACCAGGTTGGGGGCAGCCGTGAGTTCATCGTGCCTCGCTAGCAAAAACGGCCGACAGAATCCAGCATGGGATAGACCACCGGCCGTTGCCTGGAGACTTGCCAGAACTATTTGATACCGAAATCTTACTCCCCTACGCCTGCAGATCTGATCCAGTCCTGCACTCGCGTGCATCCACCCGCTTAACGGATTTAGGCCAGAGGGGCAGGACGTCTCGCGCAGCCACGGCCAAATCTCGACATCGTTCCGGCGCAAGCGTGCCAGACTAAGTCTCAGCCAAGTCTCCAAGGGCCTCAATCAGCGGCAGGATTGAACTTCCATAGCCCTTCCAGCGATTGACAGACGAGGTGTAGATCGGTTGTCGAACCTGCCAGCGGCTAAACGTGTTCACCGAACCTGGCTTGTCAAAGAAGCGCAGACAGGCGTCGTCCCAGGGCAGCCCCAGATGGTCGATCAAGCGGCGCGATTGCGCTTCCTGGTCGGAGACCATGTCCTCATAGCGGGTCTCAAGGATTTGGCCTGGAAAGACCTTATCCCAGTGCCGCATAAGCCGGTCGTATTCGCGATAATACAGTCCGAGCATATGGAGATCCGCGGTATAACTATTGTCCTCATTGAAACTCAGGAAATAACACGAGAGGCAGTTGTCGATAGCATCTCGACGGCAGTGAATAATGCGTGCCTTGGGAAACAGAAGCCTTATAAGGCCGATAAGTTCGAAATTATGCGGCAATTTGTCGACGATACGCTGGGCGTTGGGGGACCGTTGACGGATATGGGCAAGATAGTCTTCAGCCAAAGCCTTCGACTGATTCACCGTCATGGTCAGGATCGAGCTTCGCAATTCTTCGGGCGAGCGCGTTTTGGGCGCGAGACTGTTTGTGATGCGCCGGAGTTTTGTCAGCTCGCCAGCGCCATAAGCATCCAAGTGGCTCGCACAGATTTGCTCGGTCAAAGTGGTGCCTGAACGTGGCATGCCAAGCACGAAGACAGGCACTTCCGAAGAGCTTCCATGTCCTGTCTTGGCGGCCAACATCTCGGGGCTGAACAGTTCGATCAAGAAATCGATGCCGCGGCGGTAAGCCTCAAGGTCAAAGCCGCGGGTCGAGCGCTTTGCCTGCTGAAAATGGCCCATCGCCTCGTCATAGCGCCTGATATCGTTGAGCACCTTCCCGGCCGCGTAGTGGAGTTGTTGTATGCTTTTGTTATCAAGCGCCGGATTCTTCAGTTCAGCCAGAATGGATTTTAACTCCGTCGGCTCTTCCTTGAATTTTCGTATGCCGACCAGGCCGTTGTAAGCAGCGGCGACATCCTGGCCACGGGCGATCGCCTCTTTCATGTAGTTTGCCGCCTCATCCATCCGGCCGAGGCTTACAAGCGCGTTGGCCAACCCTATTCGGATAGCGGAACGGCCGCCATCGATCTTGAGCGCTTTCTCATAGAGGGGCACCGCGAGGTCGGCTTTGCCGAATCCGGTGTAGGCGCGGCCCAGCGCATAAAGCGCCTCGACCCAGTCGGCCTTCAATTCGCAAGCACGCTCGAAATGCCTGATTGCATCCGTATGCTCGCCGACTTTCAAATAGGTTTCACCCAGGGTCAGATGGTAATGCGGATTTTGAGGTGCCTCCTTCACTGCCCGCTCAAAACATCGAATGGCCATCTCGTCGTCCAGACCGAGCGCAAAGGTTCCAAGCAGATACAAGGCAAGGGGGTGTCGCGGGTTGCGAGCCAGGACGCGCTGACATAGCGCCTCCGCCTCCACCAACCTATTTGCCTGCTGAAGCTGAACCGCCTGCCTGAGCAGCGCGTCATCAGCTCGGGCCTGCGATAGCGGATTCGCTTTCGGTTGCGCGATTTTTGGCTGCTGGTTTTTTGGCCCAGATGAAGTTTTAAGATGCTTGGACCAAGCGGGCGGCAATCGATTGCTCATCCTGTCTGGCTAGCAAAAAGAGGTGGCCGAATCCAGCACGACATATTGCTGCCTGGGAGCAACTTGCGCCAACCATCCGGTCACGTTAGCAAGAAGGCCCCTTCCAAGCGAGCTTCCGACATGCCTGTGCGCCCTGCCCTCTCACCACTCATCGCCGCGCTTCCGTCGACCGTGCCGTTTGTCGGTCCCGAAGCGCAGCAGCGTGAGCGCGGGCGCGCTTTCCGTGCCCGCATCGGCGCCAATGAGAGCAGTTTTGGCCCCTCGCCGCGCGTGATCGCCCGCATGGAGAGCGTCGCGCGCGACCAGTGGATGTATTGCGACCCCGACAATTACGATCTGAAGGTCGCGGCTGCGGCGCATCACCATGTGGCGGTCGAAAATATCGTTGTCGGCGAAGGCATTGACGGTCTGCTCAGCCTGGTGGCGCGCATGTACGTGGCGCCTGGCGATGCCGTGGTCACCTCGCTCGGCGCCTATCCGACCTTCAACTTCCACATTGCCGGTGTCGGCGGCCGGCTGGTGACCGTCCCTTACGAGAATGACAGGGAAAGCCTGGACGGTCTGCTCGCGGCAGTCGTCAGGGAGAAGGCGCCGCTGGTCTATCTGTCCAACCCGGACAATCCGATGGGCAGTTGGTGGGAAGCCGACGAGGTCATCCGCTTCATCGAAGCCTTGCCGGAAACCACCATGCTGGTGCTCGACGAAGCCTATGGCGAATTGGGACCAGCCTCGGCCCTGCCGCCGATCGACATCTCGCGGCCGAACGTCATCCGTATGCGAACCTTTTCGAAGGCCTATGGACTTGCCGGAATACGCTGCGGCTATGCCGTCGCGGAGACGCAAGTGATCAGCGACTTCGAGAAGATCCGCAACCACTATGGTGTCAGCCGCATGGCGCAGATCGCCGGCGTCGAGGCGCTCGCCGACCAGGCCTATCTCGAGACGGTGGTGGCCCAGGTCGCCGCCGGACGTCGGCGCATTGCCGATATCGCCGAACAGAACGGGTTGAAGCCGCTCGCCTCGGCGACCAATTTCGTCACCATCGACTGCGGCCATGACGGTGCTTTTGCCCTGAAAGTGCTGCAGGGGCTGTTGTCGCGCGACGTCTTCATCCGCAAGCCGATGGCGCCACGGCTCGACCACTGCATCCGCGTCAGTGTCGGTCTCGCCCACGAACTGGACATCTTCGCCGAGGAATTGCCTGGCGCCTTGGCAGCGGCGCGCGGAAACTAGGGCACTTCGCGGCGCTCGGGAGCCATCGCGGCGCCGAGCAGATGTCCGGCACGCGCCAGCACATCCGACAATTCCGCGGCTTCCCTGTCATTCAAGCCCGCGGTCAGCGGGCCAGATCACGATCCGTGGCCGCATGAAGTGCCGCAAGCGCGGCCTGGCCGCGCGCGGTGAGCGAAAGAACGCGCGGCCGGAGTAGCGCGGGATCGGTACACATCTCGGTCAGGCCGGCGGCAGAAAATTTGGAACGGAGGCCCTCGATTTTCATCGCGGTCACCGTTTCAACCGTTGCCTTCGTTCGATGCTGCGCCAGACTCTATGGAACGGGAGCGAGCCCATGAATGATCGGAAAAGGGCAGTGCAGGCGCACATATACGGCACGGTCCAAGGGGTCGGCTACAGGGCGTGGATGCGCGATGAAGCGACAAGGCTCGGGCTGTTGGGCTGGGTGCGCAACGAAAGAGACCGCTCGGTGACGGCATGGCTTACCGGCGCCGACGCGGCGATTGCGGCCATGATTGAACGGCTTCGGCAAGGCCCGCCGGGCGCGGCTGTCTCGCGCATCGACGTGGAAGAGCTGGAGACCTGGGCCACGCCTGGAGATTTCAGGATCATCGGATAGACGGATTTCCGCCTGCTTGAATTAATTGAACGTTTGTTTTATTATTCTGCCGTCAACGAGGCGACGATGGCGCGCACCACAGGGTCAGACGGCGAGCGAACCGAAGCGGCAGTCCGTGAAGCGGCGGCCACCCTGATTGCGCGTTACGGTTATGAAGCAATGTCGATGCGCCAGCTGGCCGCCGAGGTCGGCGTGCAGGCGGCCGCGCTCTATCGCTATTTTCCGACCAAGGAAGACCTGCTGTTCACGCTGATGCGCGACCATATGCAAGCGCTTCGCGAGGCCTGGGAGCGTTCCAGGCCGGCCGACGCGGATCCGGTGCGGCAGCTTGCCGCCTATGTGCGCAACCACATCGCCTTTCATATCGGGCGCCGCCACGCCACGCATGTGTCGAACATGGAATTGCGCAGCCTGTCGCCCGACAGGCTGACACAGATCCTGCGCATGCGCACGGCCTACGAAAAGGACCTGCGTTCGATCCTGCGCGATGGCGCCGAGGCGGGTATTTTCCGCATCGAGGACACCGGCCTGACGGCCATGGCTCTGATCCAGATGATGACCGGCGTCATCGTCTGGTTCCGGCCGCGCGAGCGATTGTCGATCGCCGAAGTCACGCAGACATACCTTTCGATGACAATGCGCCTGGTCGGCGCAAACATCGGCATTGGTACCGGGGAGGAACGGCATGTACACGAACACGCTCAGCTTCGGGCATGATGAGGACGTCGAGGCGTTGCGCGACCTGGTGCGCCGCTTCGCCCAGGACAGAATCGCGCCGATAGCCGCTGACATCGATCGCGAGAACGAATTCCCGGCGTATCTATGGGGAGAACTCGGCAGTCTTGGCCTGCTCGGCATAACCGCCGATCCCGATTTCGGCGGCAGCGGCATGGGCTATCTCGCCCACGTGATCGCGGTCGAGGAGATTTCGCGCGCCTCGGCATCGGTCGGCCTTTCCTACGGCGCCCACTCCAATCTCTGCGTCAACCAGATCAACCGCTGGGCAACGCCGGCACAGAAGGAAAAATACCTGCCGCCGCTATGTTCGGGCGAGCACGTCGGCGCGCTGGCCATGTCGGAGCCCGGCGCCGGCTCCGACGTGGTGTCGCTCAAGTTGCGCGCCGAAAAGCGCAATGACCGCTATGTGCTCAACGGCACCAAGATGTGGATCACCAACGGCCCCGATGCCGAAACGCTGGTCGTCTACGCCAAAACCGACCCGGACCGGAAATCGCGCGGCATCACCGCCTTCATCGTCGAAAAGGCGATGCCGGGGTTTTCGGTGGCGCAGAAACTCGACAAGCTCGGCATGCGGGGGTCCAACACCGGCGAACTGGTCTTTTCAGACGTCGAGGTGCCGTTCGGCAATGTGCTGCACGAGGAAGGACGCGGCGTCGAGGTGCTGATGTCCGGCCTCGACTATGAGCGCACCGTGCTTGCCGGCGGCCCGATCGGCCTGATGGCGGCCTGCCTCGACGTAGCGATCCCCTATGTTCACGAGCGCAAGCAGTTCGGCCAGCCGATCGGGGAATTCCAGCTGGTGCAAGGCAAGCTTGCCGACATGTATACGGCGATGAACGCCGCGCGTGCCTACGTGTACGCCGTCGCCGCCGCCTGCGACCGCGGCCAGACCAGCCGCAAGGATGCAGCCGGATGCGTGCTGTTCGCCGCCGAGAAAGCGACGCAGATGGCACTCGACGCGATCCAGCTGCTTGGCGGCAACGGCTATATCAACGACTATCCGACCGGCCGGCTTTTGCGCGACGCGAAGCTCTACGAGATCGGCGCCGGCACCAGCGAGATCCGTCGCTGGCTGATCGGCCGCGAGATCATGGCGGAGGGGGTGTAGCATGGCTATCCTCCAAACCCAGATCTCGCCCTCCTCCGAAACCTTCCGTGCCAATGCCGAGCGCATGCGCGCGCTGGTTGCCGACATCGCTGAAAAGGCCAGGACAGTCGAGCGCGGCGGCTCGGATGAGGCCCGCGATCGCCATGTCGGTCGTGGCAAGCTGCTGCCGCGCGAACGCCTGGCGCAATTGCTGGACACCGGTTCGCCCTTCCTCGAGATCGGCCAGTTCGCGGCATGGTCCATGTATGGCGAGGAGATTGCGTCGGCCGGCCTGATCGCCGGCATCGGCCGCGTCGAGGGCACCGAGGTGATGGTCGTTGTCAACGACGCCACGGTGAAGGGCGGCACCTACTATCCGCTGACGGTGAAGAAGCATCTGCGCGCGCAGGAGATCGCGCTGCAGAACAATTTGCCATGCGTCTATCTGGTCGACAGCGGCGGCGCCAATCTGCCCAACCAGGACGAGGTCTTTCCCGACCGCGAGCATTTCGGCCGCATCTTCTACAACCAGGCCAACATGTCGGCTGCCGGCGTTCCGCAGATCGCCTGCGTCATGGGCTCCTGCACCGCTGGCGGCGCCTATGTGCCGGCGATGTCGGACGAGACGATCATGGTGCGCAACCAGGCGACCATCTTCCTCGGCGGACCGCCGCTGGTGAAGGCGGCCACCGGCGAAGACGTCAGCGCCGAGGAATTGGGCGGCGCGGATGTACACACCAGGCTTTCCGGCGTCGCCGATCACTATGCGCTGGACGACGAACACGCGCTCGCCATTTGCCGGCGCATCATCAAGAACCTGAATCGGAACAAGGCTGTAAGCCTGAGCTTACAGAAAGCTCATCAGCCGCTTCATCCCGCGGATGAGCTCTATGGCATCGTCCCGACCGACCTGCGCCAGCCCTATGACGTGCGCGAGGTGATCGCGCGCATCGTCGACGGCTCCGAATTCGATGAGTTCAAGCAGAACTACGGCACCACGCTGATCACCGGTTTCGCCCACCTCCATGGCATGCCGGTCGGCGTCATCGCCAACAATGGCGTGCTGTTTTCCGAAAGCGCGCTGAAGGGCGCGCACTTCATCGAGTTGTGCTGTCAGCGCAAGATTCCGCTGGTTTTCCTTCAGAATATCACCGGCTTTATGGTCGGCCGCAAATACGAGGCGGGCGGCATCGCCAAGGACGGCGCCAAGCTGGTGATGGCGGTGGCGACCGCCAGGGTGCCGAAGGTGACCGTCATCATCGGCGGTTCGTTCGGCGCCGGCAACTACGGCATGTGCGGCCGCGCCTACTCACCGCGCTTCCTGTGGATGTGGCCGAACGCGCGCATCTCGGTGATGGGCGGCGAACAGGCGGCAACCGTGCTCGCCATGGTCAAGCGCGAAGGCATCGAGCGAAAGGGCGGCGAGTGGAGCGCCGAGGAGGAAGCGAAATTCAAGAAGCCGATCCTGATGAAATACGAGCATGAGGGCCATCCGCTCTACTCGTCCGCCCGCCTCTGGGACGACGGCATCATCGATCCGGCCAGGACACGCGAGGTGCTGGCGCTCAGCCTTTCCGCGTCGCTCAACGCCGAGATCGAGGAGACACGCTTCGGCGTGTTCAGGATGTGAGATGAGCAAGGCCCAAGACAGGATCCGCATCCACACCGGCGACATCACGAAGCTGGATGTCGACGCCATCGTCAATGCTGCCAACACCTCGCTTCTCGGCGGCGGTGGAGTCGATGGCGCCATCCACCGCGCGGCGGGTCGTGAGCTCGAATTCGAGTGCCGGATGCTCAATGGCTGCAAGGTCGGCGATGCCAAGATAACCAGCGGTTACAAGCTGCCGGCTCGACATGTCATCCATACTGTCGGGCCGGTCTGGCAGGGCGGCGGTAAGGGCGAAGCCGAGCTGCTGGCGTCCTGTTACCGGCGTTCGCTTGACATAGCCGTCGCCAATGATTGCCGCTCAGTGGCGTTCCCAGCCATCTCGACCGGTGTATACCGCTATCCGAAAGATGACGCGACCGAAATCGCCGTCTATGAGGTCAATGACTTCATCAAGCACAACGCGCTTCCCGAAATCGTTGTTTTCTGCTGCTTCGACGAAGCGATGGCGGAACTATACCGACAACATCTTGCAACATTGGGTGGAGATTGAATTTTATAGGCCAGGCCTTTCGTTCGCTCACGAAATCGCGAGCTCATCCCGCAGCTCTGGCGGCGCCGGAGAATATTCGCTATCGCTCGTCCTGCACTTTGCAATGGGGATGGGGTGAGAATGGAACGGAAATATTCACGGAATGCGTCTACTTTAATACTTTCGGCATTGCTGCTAACCGCCGCGCATGGCGCGGGCGTGGCCGGATCGCTGGCGGGAAGCGAGGGAGACAAGCGTTTCCCGCCCTATTTGCCACGAAATTTGAAAGATCCATGTACCAAGACCTACAAGGCCTATGTGGCGGCCGGCGGCCATTCGGCCTACGCCACCACGCCTTATGCCCGGATCATGTCATCATACATAATCTGCGGCGGGCATCTGAACGCGCCGTCACAAAAGGCAGCGGAAGAACTGGCTATGAAATCCTGTCTGGCCACGCGCGCGCACTACAAGGTAACCACCGGCGGCGCCTGCGAGATCGCCGCTTCGAAATAGGCCGGCGCCTACCAAAATGGCGCCGCCCGATACTGACCCGGGAGGCTCCATGTTCAGCAAAATCCTGATCGCCAATCGGGGCGAGATCGCTTGCCGCGTCATCCGCACGGCTCGCAAGCTGGGCGTGCACACTGTCGCCGTCTATTCGGATGCCGACGCGAGATCCCTGCATGTCGAGATGGCCGACGAGGCGGTCCATATCGGTCCTTCGCCCGTCGGCGAGAGCTATCTGCGCGGTGACAGGATTGTCGCCGCGGCCCTGGCCACGGGTGCGCAGGCCATCCATCCCGGTTACGGCTTCCTGTCGGAAAACCCCGATTTCGTCGACCAGGTGGTGGCGGCCGGCCTCATTTTCATCGGCCCGTCGGCGACCTCGATCCGCGCCATGGGGCTGAAGGACGCCGCCAAGCGGCTGATGGAAAAAGCCGGCGTTCCGGTCGTTCCGGGCTATCATGGCGAGGCACAGGAAATCGTGCTGCTTGCGTCAAAGGCCCGCGAGATCGGCTATCCCGTGCTGATCAAGGCGCGCGCTGGCGGCGGCGGCAAGGGCATGCGCCGCGTCGAGCATCCCGATGACTTTTCCGAGGCACTCTCCAGCGCCCGGCGCGAAGCAAAGGCCGCTTTCGGCGACGACCGCGTGCTGGTCGAGAAATATGTCGACAAGCCGCGCCATATCGAAGTGCAGGTGTTCGGCGACAATTTCGGCAATGCGGTGCATCTCTACGAGCGCGACTGTTCGGCGCAACGCCGCCATCAGAAGGTAATCGAGGAGGCCCCCGCCCCCGGCATGACGCCGGCTTTGCGCAAGGCAATGACCGAGGCGGCGGTAAAAGCCGCCAAGGCAATCAACTACTCCGGCGCCGGCACCATCGAATTCATCGTCGACGCCTCGCAAGGCCTCGAGGCCGATCGCTTCTGGTTCATGGAAATGAACACCCGGCTGCAGGTAGAGCATCCGGTCACCGAGATGGTCACCGGCACCGATCTCGTCGAATGGCAGTTACGGGTCGCCAGCGGCGAAAAACTGCCGAAGACACAGAGCGAGATCACGCTTTGCGGCCATGCTTTCGAGGCGCGCATCTATGCCGAGGATGCGGCCAAGGGGTTTCTGCCGGCGACAGGCACGCTGCACCACCTTAGATTTCCGGACGTTGTCCCCGAAGGCGCCGCGATGCGCATCGAGACCGGCGTGCGGGCTGGCGATGCCATCTCGCCCTACTACGACCCGATGATCGCGAAGCTGGTCGTTCATGCCGGAGACAGACGGCAGGCGCTGGAAGCGCTCCGCACCGCGCTCGCGCAAACCGAGATTGCCGGCTCCACCGTCAACACCGCTTTTCTTGCCGCTCTTGCCGCCGATCCGGATTTTGCGGCTGAAGACATCGATACCGGCCTGATCGGCAGACACCAGGAGGCGTTGACGGCGGTCGCACCGCCGACCGGCGAGATCATCTCGGCTGCCGCCATGGCGGCCTCGGGTGCCGGAGCATTGCCGCCATCGAACGACCCATGGTCGGCACTCGCCGGCTATGCGCATTTCCACGGCGTGGCGCGGCGCATGCGGCTGACGTTCGGCGATGAAGCCATTCAGGCAAAGATTTCAGTGCGATCGGACGGGCGCTTCCAGGTGGCGCTCGATGCGCCTTATGACAGCACCAGTTCGCATGATATTCGCGCCGTTCCCCGCCTCGCCCGCTGGCCTGGCCACATCACGGTGTTCGAAGGCGCCGTCGGCTATACTTTCGCGGTGCCGGACCCCTTGGCCAGGAGCGATGAAGCGGCCGCCGCCACCGGCAGCCTGCGCGCGCCGATGCCGGGCCTGGTCAAGCTTGTGCGCGTGGCGAAAGGCGACGCTGTGATCAAAGGGCAACCTCTGCTGATCCTCGAGGCGATGAAGATGGAGCACACCATCGCCGCCCCGCATGACGGGGTGATCGCCGAGATCGCCGGGGAAGGCGCACAGGTCACCGACGGCGCGGTGCTGGTGCGGTTCGCCGAGGACCAGAACGCATGCACCGCGGCCGCCGGCGGATAGAAGGAGCGACCGCAAACTGAAATGGCCGGGACGAAACCGGCCATTCCCTTGGATTACCCGAGTGCCAGGGCGATTACTGCGCGATCGGCGCGTACTTGCCGTCATGCCACTGGTTGATGTCGTAGCTGGCATTCTTGAGGTCGCCCTTCTCGTCGAAGGTGACGTCGCCGACAACGGTGCTGATCGCCGTGCCATTCTTCAGCGCCTCGGCAACCTTGGCCGGATCGTCGCTGCCGGCACGCTTGATGCCTTCGGCGAATGCCTGGACCACGGCATAGGAGAACAGCGTGAAGCCTTCCGGCACGAAGCCGCCGGCCTTGATCTTCTCGACGGCTGCCTTGGCTTCCGGCTTTGCCTGCGGATCCGATGGGAACACGAACATCGTGCCCTCGCCGGCCGGGCCGGCAACCTGCCAGAATTCCGGCGAAGCGATCGAGTCCGGCATGATCAGCTGGAACTTGAAATTCTGTTCCGCCGACTGACGCAGGATCAGGCCAGCTTCAGGATGATAACCGCCGAAATAGACGACATCGGCCTTGAGATCCTTCAGCTTGGTGACAAGCGCCGAATAGTCCTTCTCGCCGGGGTTGATGGCGTCATAATAGACCTCCTTGAGGCCACCGGCATTCATGGTCGCCTTGACGGCATCAGCCACGCCCTGGCCGTAAGCGCTCTTGTCGTGCAGGATGACGACGTTCTTGCCGGCGTATTTCTTGGCGATCCACGGGCCGATGAAGGCGCCCTGCGCGTCGTCACGCGTGTAGAGACGCATGATTGTCGACCAGCCGGCCTTGGCGGCCGCATCGGTCAGCACCGGGTTCGAGGAAGCCGGGCTCATCATCAGGGCGCCGGCTTCGGCATAGACCGCCGAGGCCGGAATGCTGGAACCCGAGCAGGCATGCCCGTCGATGAACTTGACGCTGTTGGCGACGATGCGATTGGCGACCGACACCGCCTGCTTGGGATCGCACTGGTCGTCCTCGATGTCGAGCTTGATCTGGGAACCGTTGACGCCGCCAGCCGCGTTGATGGCGTCGGCGGCGGCCTGTGCGCCCTGCTTGAACTGATCGCCGATGGTGGCGAGCTGTCCGGTCATCGGGCCGACCACCGAGATGGTGATGTCATCGGCGAACGCGACCGGCGCGCTCATCATCAGGCCGAAAATGGCCGCGCTCAAAACACTCATTTTTTTCATGACAATAGAACTCCTCCACTCACGCGCGGCCGCCCGGCCGCGCTTCTTCCAGAGAGGCGGGACAATTTCATCCTTCATCGGACCTGTCTAGGCGCATTGGCGCCACTCGATTGGGCCTGCGCGGCCTCATCCACGCAAAAAGCCACGCCAGCCTTGTTCCGGCCGGTCGTGGCTTTTTTTGCCGGTCAGGCTGTTTCCCCGGCGCCCCCGCGCTGTGAACCCAACCCACCTTCCCTGTCTTCATGTTGGCCATGATCCTTCCGAAAACCGGAGTCTTCGGGATCATGGTCCGTTGCGCGGCTTGGACCTGTCGGCGTGCCGCATTCTCGTTGTCGATGGCCGTGGCCTGGCTGTCTGCGCAGCCTTTTCCCTGTTGGCCCGACCGTCTTTCTGCGGTCTTGGCCGGAGCGTCCCCGTCTGGCGGAACTCAGTGCATGGTCATCCATTCGCGGGCTTCGCGCAGCGCCTTGGCGATCTCGACCTTCGACATGGCCGCCGAGAGTTCCGAGCGCAACTCGGCGGCGCGGGCCGATCCCTTGATGGCGGCGATGTTGAACCATTTGTGGGCGGCAACGACGTCGGTTTCGCAATCGCGGCCGGTCGCATACATCATGCCCAATTCGAAAAGAATGTCGGCTTGGGCAGTTGCCCCCATGGCGCCGAAGCCTGCTTCAAGCATTTCAAAACGTGCCATTTTTAGTCCCCTGTCTGGCTCCCGAGAGCTGCCTCCGTTCGTCTTGTCCGGGCCGCTCTTTCGATGCTTTCGAGAATGCCGCGCAGGCTTGAATCCGTCGTTAAATGGCGTGCTTAATTTGAGGAAAACAAAGCTAAAACAAGAGGTAAACGCGAAAATTCGTTAAGGATACGAAGCCAGCAATTCAGCTGGTTTTCGCCAAATTTGCCGAAAATTTTCGAGCGCGCGGTCAACACTCTGCTAACCCTAGAAAGCAAACACGAGGCGCTGGTCGTTTTCATTTCCGGGCCGACAGGGCGAATTCAGGCGCTTTCGAAATGCCAAAACCTTCCGTCGCGGCACCGCTTTCGTTTTGACGGAAGCTGGATTAGCTTACGTTTGCGTAAGCGGCAGACCGGCGAGGCGGAGCATTCGGCCGGCTATCCAAAGGGAGGAAGACATGTCTCGAAAAGTGAGCCTGGCCCTGGCGGCCACTTTGATCCTGAGCGGCGCGGCGTGGGCCGATCCGATCGAGGGCAACTGGAAAACGCAAGCCGGCGACACCGCTGCCATTTCAGGCAGCAGCTCGTTCTCCATCACGCTCAAATCAGGCAAATATGCCGGCAAGACCATCGGCTCGCTCAAGGCGGCCGGCGACAACAAATACACCGGCAACATCACCGATCCGGCAAATGACAAGACCTATTCGGGCAAGGCAACCTTGTCGGGCGACTCGCTCAAGATGAGCGGTTGCGTGCTCGGCGGACTGATCTGCAAGAGCCAGACCTGGCACAAACTCTAAGCGACCATTTCCGTGTGATCTCTAAACGGGGCCTGGTGGGCCCCGTTTTCGTTCTGTCGATGAGCAGGCAGCGCTCGGTCGGCATTCTGGTTGCCGCAACCCAGTCAACATCCCTTCAATCAATTTGAACGGCAGATGAACGCCGGCATCAGAGCCGGTTCAGAGGCGTCAGGGCATTCTCATGCGTGTTGAAGGAGACACGGACCCAATGCTTGCTCGCCGCTTCACCATCGTCTGCCTGCTGATGAGCCTGTTTGGAATGTTCTTCGCCATCCTTGTCGCCGAAGCGGGCCGTTCCCCGCGCTCCTGGGACGGCGCCACCAGAATGTGCCATCTCGCCTGCCTGACCGATTTTCGTCACTGAAGCAGAGAACCCGGACCTCGAAAAGAAAAGCACAGAGATCATGAACCGCATCGCCGCCAACCTCTCCAAGACCCTCCGGCTCCTGCCGCGGGCGGCGCTCATCCTGATACTTCTGGCCGCTCCGGTCCTGGCGGTGCCGATGATGCGCGCCGATAGCGGCTCGACGATCGAGGCGCCGGCGCTCAGAAAGTCCGGCGTCGGGTTCGTGCTGCTGGTCAGCCTGCAGCGGGGTTGAAGAAAAAAGGGCGCTTTAAGCGCCTTCGGCGGCGAGCCCCCTCCCAACCGCCCGTCCAAGTCTCTATATTGAGCCATGGAAAAGCGAATCTATCCCCAAGCCATCGAATCTGTCGTCATGCCCGAGCCCTTTGGCCGGCAAAGCTTCGATAACGCCGAAAAGGCCGTTGCCGCGCTGCAGGTGCTCTACGACCGCAATACCAAGTTTCTGCGCGATTCCTTCGCGGCCCTAGCCGCCGGCGGCGACAGCAGCAAGCGCTACCGGGCCTTCTACCCCGAGATCGGCGTCACCACGAGTTCGTTCACCCAGGTCGATTCGCGCCAGGCCTATGGCCACATGCCAACACCAGGTCATTTCGCCACCACGGTTACCCAGCCGGACCTGTTCGAGACCTACCTCATCGAGCAGCTTCGGCTGATCATGCGCAATCACGGCGTGTCGGTAGCCGTCTCGGAATCGACCACGCCGATTCCGCTGCATTTCGCTTTTCTGGAAGGCACCTATGTCGACGGCGCCGCTGCCGAACGCATCAAGCGGCCGATCCGCGACCTGTTCGACGTGCCGGATCTCGACGGCACCGACGATCAGATCGCCAATGGCACGTTCGAAGTGGCCTTCGGCGAGCCCCGGCCGCTGGCGCCGTTCACGGCGCAGCGCATCGACTATTCGCTGCACCGCATGACGCACTACACCGCAACCAGCCCGCAGCATTTCCAGAACTTCGTGCTGTTCACCAACTATCAATTCTATATCGACGAGTTCGTCGCCCGCGCCCGCGACCTGATGGAAAAGGGCGGTGACGGCTACACGGAATTTGTCGAACCTGGCAACGTTATCACCCGGGCCGGGCAGAGCGCGCCCAGCGACGGCGTAGCGCCACAGCGTCTGCCGCAGATGCCGGCCTACCATCTGAAGAAGCCGAACCATGGCGGCATCACCATGGTCAATATCGGCGTGGGTCCTTCCAATGCCAAGACCATCACCGACCATGTCGCGGTGCTTCGGCCACATGCCTGGGTGATGCTTGGTCACTGCGCCGGGCTGCGCAACACCCAGGCGCTCGGCGACTATGTGCTCGCGCATGCCTATGTGCGCGAGGACCACGTGCTGGACGACGATCTTCCGGTCTGGGTGCCGATCCCGCCGCTGGCCGAGATCCAGGTCGCGCTGCAGGAAGCCGTCGCCGAGGTCACCGGCCTGTCGGGCTATGATTTGAAGCGCATCATGCGTACCGGCACCGTCGCCACCATCGACAACCGCAACTGGGAACTGCGCGACCAGCGCGGACCGGTGCAGCGCCTGTCGCAGTCGCGCGCCATTGCGCTCGACATGGAATCGGCGACCATCGCCGCCAATGGCTTCCGCTTCCGCGTCCCCTACGGCACGCTGCTGTGCGTTTCCGACAAGCCGCTGCATGGCGAGTTGAAGCTGCCTGGCATGGCAACCGAATTCTACAAGCGGCAGGTGGCGCAGCACCTGACTATCGGCATCAGGGCGATGGAGAAGCTGGCGGAGATGCCGATGGAGCGGCTGCATTCGCGCAAGCTCCGGAGCTTTTCGGAAACGGCATTCCAGTAGGCGACCGCGAAGCCTCGGCGAGGCAATTCGTCGTCTTGCTCAGGCCGCAATTTGGCCGATAAGCAAATCGAACGGACCGACACGCGGCATTCAGCGGATACAACCTCGCAGACACGACCTCAATGGGAACAGGCGCGCGCTTGAACATGACGGCTGGGCTGGCATTCCTGGCGATGACGGCATTGTCGGCCGCTTTGTTGGCCGGATTTTTCGGCACGCTGCACCCGGCGTTCGATTCCTTCTCGCATTTCCGCATTCATCTCAGCGTGCTGATGGCACTTCTGGCGCTGCCGCTGCTCGCCAGCTCGTTTCGGCTGCAAGCCGCGGCTGGGCTGCTTTTCGCCATTTTCTGCCTGGCCACAACGACGGGTGCGCTGCCCAAATGGTGGCCACAACAGGCGGCCGCCAAGCCGACCGGCCAGATCGTCTACAGCCTGCTGCAGATGAATCTGCGCTTCAACAACCCAACACCTAAGAAAGTGCTCTCACTGATCGGCCGCACCAATCCGGACGTGATCACGCTCGACGAGGTGTCGCAGATGTGGACGATCGAGCTTGGCTACATCGCCAGCGCCTACCCCTACCGAATCCTCTGCCCCTACCCAAACGGCATGTTCGGCGTGGCGCTGCTGTCGCGCCGGCCCTTTGCCGCCGACGCCGCGCCGCGCTGCGAGCCGCGCGGCGCGATGGCCATCGCCACAGCCGACTTCGGCGGCACCGATGTCGATGTCGCCGCGATCCATTTGAGCTGGCCCTGGCCGAAGGAGCAATACTGGCAGATCGGCGAACTGGCGCAGCCACTGGCCGCGCTCGGCGAGACCGCGATCATGGCAGGCGATTGCAACGCCGTGCCGTGGAGTGCCGCGGTGCGGCGGGTCGCGGCTCTCGGCGGGCTGACACTCATGCCTTCCGCCGGCCCGACGTGGATCCACCGGACGCTGCCCGACTTCCTGCGCCGCTATGCAGGCCTGCCGATCGACCAGGTGTTCAGCAAAGGCGGCGTGACGATCCTGTCTTCGACGCGGCTGGAAGATACCGGCTCCGACCACCTGCCGGTGCTGGTCGAATTCTCGGTCCGGTCCGATGAGAAACAGCCTGAGGATGAGCACGCCACCGCGCTCGCGGCGCACGATTTGCCTGCTGAGCCGCGCGGCTGACGCGTCAAAGCGAATGGAGCACCCGCGCCACGGCGAAGCGTTGAGATGGCGAACGGATTGCTCGTTCAAGGTTTCCCGATCAAGGCAGCGATCAGGTGTTCGACATGGCCGCCATCGCGATGCTCACGCCGATCGAAGGCGTTTTGCCTCGCCTCATATTCTGCATAAACGGCCTTGATGCGAAGCCGAGCCTCGCGGCGCGCCTTGTCGCATGACGGGTCGTTGGCGACCCGCAGGCCAGTTATCGACCTTTCTGTCACGCGCATCATCTCCCTGGCGATGCGCCCATGTGTTTCCTCATGGGCGCGAACACCCGCGAAAAACCTGTTCCAACGCCTCTTCAACGTCGGCGCCATGGGCGAGCCAACGCGAGGGAAGGTGTAGAACAGATTGAGCGTGCCGTTGACCCGCCGCAGCCGGCAGACGCCGTTGTCCTGGCCTCCGCCGAGATCCCAGTCGACCGTATAGGCGGTTGTGGCGATGGCATGCGTCATGAAGCCATGCTTAGGCCCCTTGCTGTCCATCGCGTCGATGAAGGCCGTACCCGAGTTTCCCGTGATGTCGTAGGTCCGCGTCTGGACGATTGCCCTGGTGCCGGCAAAGGCCTCAGGCGCGCACAGTGTCCCGATGACGGCGAGGCATGTCAGAACTGTCCGGCGCATCGGCATTCTCCTTGTCCCCGGAGAAGGGAACCATAAGCCGGTGATAGTTTCAACGGTTCTGCTGCGCTGCATGCTCTCGCAGCCGGAACTGCGCTGCAATTTTGCTGCCGCGCCCTGGACGGCGCGGCGGCGCAGGGGTCACATGCCCTGGTAGACCGGTCCTTCACCGCCTTGCGGGGGCACCCAGTTGATGTTCTGGTTCGGGTCCTTGATGTCGCAGGTCTTGCAGTGGACGCAGTTCTGCGCGTTGATGACGAAGCGCACATCCTTCGCCTGCGGGTCGGCGGCGGCGTTGCCGTCCTTGTCGACCCATTCGTAGACGCCGGCCGGGCAATAGCGTGTGGAAGGTCCGGCAAAGACATCATGTTCCGAGCGTTTCTGCAGGTCCATGTCGCCGACCAGCAGATGGACCGGCTCGTTTTCCTCGTGATTGGTGTTGGATAGGAACACCGAGGACAGACGGTCGAAGGTCAGCACGCCATCCGGCTTCGGATAGACGATCTTCTTGTGCTTGGCGGCCGGCTCGAGCGTGGCATAGTCGGCCTTGCCGTGCTTCAGCGTGCCGAAGGGCGAGACGCCGAACAGCGTGTTCAGCCACATGTCGAGGCCGCCGAGGCTGACGCCGATGATGGTGCCGAAGCGCGACCACAGCGGTTTGACGTTGCGCACCTTCTTCAGGTCCTTGCCGATGTCGGTCGCCCGCCAGGCATCCTCATAGGCGGAAAGCTCGTCATTGGCTCGGCCGGCGCCGATCGCCTCGGCGACATGCTCGGCCGCCAGCATCCCCGACAGCACCGCATTGTGGGAGCCCTTGATGCGCGGCACGTTGACGAAGCCCGCCGCGCACCCCATCAGCGCACCGCCCGGGAACGACAATTTCGGCACTGACTGCCAGCCGCCCTCGGTTATGGCGCGCGCGCCGTAGCCCAGGCGCTTGGCGCCCTCGAACGTGCCCGCGATCGCCGGATGGGTCTTGAAGCGCTGGAATTCCTCGAAAGGCGACAGATAGGGATTCTTGTAATTGAGGTGGAGGACGAAGCCGACCGCCACCTGGTTGTCCTCCAGATGATAGAGGAACGAACCGCCGCCAGTCTTCATGTCCAGCGGCCAGCCGAAGGAATGCTGCACCAGACCCGGCCGATGGTTCTCCGGCTTGACCTGCCAGAGTTCCTTGAGGCCGATGCCGTATTTGCCGGGCTCGCGGCCATCGGAGAGTTTATATCTAGCGATCAACTGCTTGGCCAGCGAACCGCGCGCGCCTTCGCCGATCAGCACATATTTGCCCATCAACGCCATGCCCGGCGCGAAGCCCGGACCATGCGTGCCGTCCTTCTCGACGCCCATGTCTCCGGTGACGACGCCGGTGACGGCACCTTCTTCATTGTAGAGCAGGCCGGCCGCGGCAAAGCCTGGGTAGATCTCGACGCCGAGCGCCTCGGCCTTGCCAGCCAGCCAGCGGCAGACGTTGCCGAGCGAGACGATATAGTTGCCGTGGTTGTTCATCAGCGGCGGCATGAAGATGTTGGGCAGGCGGAACGAACCGGCGGGGCCGAGCACCAGGAAATGGTCCGCAGTGACCGGCGTTTTGAAGGGATGACCATCCTCCTCGCGCCAGCCAGGCAGCAACCGGTCGATGCCGATCGGATCGACGACGGCCCCCGACAGGATGTGGGCGCCGACTTCGCCGCCCTTTTCCAGCACGACGACGGAGAGCTCGGGATTGACCTGCTTGAGGCGGATGGCCGCGGCAAGGCCGGCCGGTCCGGCACCGACGATGACCACGTCGAATTCCATGCTTTCGCGTTCGATATCGCTCATCAACCCCTCCGCACTGGCTTGCCGCCGTTGGCGTATCTTGCTGGCTCCTGCGCTGCATAGCGCATCAATTGGCGACAGGAAACCGGCGCATACCTGACAATGCCGATTTGGCCAAAAAGTCGCGCTTTGCGCGGCAGAGAGGCCATTTCCACGCGGCGCGGCCCGCAAGGCTTGCGTTTTTTATTGTTCGACGGCTTGCTTATCGGCCATACTTCCCGCCATGCGCATTCCCGGGCCAGGCGGCTTCTCTTCGACGCGCTTTCCATCAACGCCCGGCCGGGCCTGCCGGGCGCTTATTTTGGCCCTTCTGGCGTCGAGCCCGTGTCATGCCGTCGCGGATGAAGTGAAGGTCTGGGCGACAGGCGCATACTCGTTTTCCGACGAGCTTGGCGGTTTCCGCATCACCGGAGCCTCCGGCATCGGAACCAAGGACGATCCGCTGGTCATCACCGAAGAGCTGAATTCGGCGACACCCGTGACGCTGACCATCCGCACCACAAAGCCGATCCAGGCATTCGGCAGAGCAGGCGAGTTCGCCAATGGCATCATGTACATGCGCATCGACGTGCTCAACAACAGCGGCCAGGCCTGGATCGAGTTCCAGTTCGAGCTTCAGGAAATACTGGACCAGCCAAGCGTGTTCGGAGACGGGCTTTCGTTCGACCAGCGCAACAAGACGCCCGACAATATCTGGTCGAGCAATTTCGCCGATTTCGACCGCGATTTCGAGCCCTATGACCGGCTGCTGTTCAAAAACGGCAAGGTGGACCCGCTGAAGACCGCCAGCTTCGAATTCCTGATGACCGACTACACGCCGCGATGGACCTTCTATTTGGTTCAGGATCCACGCATACCCACTGGCTAGACCGCGACCTCGCCTTGGCAAGCGGGATTGGCTGCCGCGACCGACTTCGCCGAGGTTGCAAATTGATCCCGCCCGGACGATGGTGCGGCCATGACTGCCGCCTCTCCCAACAATCCGGTCGATTTGGCCGATCTGCTCGCCTTCTATGCCAGCGCGGGTGTTGACGAGGCGTTGGAGGATGCGCCGGTCAATCGGTTCGCGGAGGCCGTGCCGAAGCCGGCGGAGCGCACGCCGGCGGCGGCGCCACGCGAAAGCAAGGCACCGGAGCCGGCCACGGGTCCACCGCGCCTCGATGCGCGCGCCTTGCCGGATGCTCCGGCCCCGCGCCCGCCCACCTCGGCCGTGCCCGACGAAGCGCAGGCGGCGCTGGCACGCCAACTGGCAATGACGGCGACGACCCTGGACGAGCTGCGCCAGCACATGGCAGCTTTCGAGGGCTGCAATCTCAAGGCGACCGCCAAGAACCTGGTATTCGCCGACGGCAACCCGCAAGCGGCTGTCATGCTGGTCGGTGAAGCCCCGGGCCGTGACGAGGACATTGAAGGACTGCCGTTCGTCGGGCGCTCGGGCCGCCTGCTCGACCGGATGCTGGCTGCGATCGGCCTCGACCGTAGCTCGGTCTACATCGCCAATGTCATTCCCTGGCGCCCACCCGGCAACCGCACGCCGACGCCGCACGAGACCGAGATCTGCCGGCCGTTCATCGAGCGTCAGATCGAGCTGGTCAATCCCAAGGTGCTGATCAATCTCGGCGGCCCGTCGGCCAAGACCTTGCTCAACACCTCGGAAGGAATCCTGCGGCTGCGCGGCAACTGGCGCGTCCACACCACGGGTTCCGGCATTGCCATTCCAGCCATGCCGACACTGCACCCGGCCTATCTCTTGCGCACCCCCGCGCACAAGAAGCTCGCATGGCGGGATTTTCTCGAAGTGAAGGCGAAGCTGCGGGAAGTGAGCTAACGATGACCTTGCAGGTGATTGAAATACATTCAGCGTCAGCCTAGTCGTCCTGCATGACAACGCCCCAAACCTCCGCCGGTAGCCTGATCCGCGAATGGCGCACGCGACGTCGCATGAGCCAGCTCGACCTCGCCATGGAGGCCGAAATCTCGCAACGGCATCTCTCCTTCGTCGAAAGCGGGCGTGCCGCGCCCTCGCGCGACATGGTGCTGCATCTGGCCGAGCAGCTTGCGATCCCGCTGCGGCAGCGCAATCAATTGCTGCTAGCCGCGGGCTTCGCGCCGAGCTTCAGCGAACGGCCGCTCACCGACACGACGCTGGCACCGGCAATGGCGGCGGTCGAGATGGTGCTCAAGGGGCATGAGCCGTTTCCGGCATTGGCGGTGGACCGGCACTGGAACCTGGTTGCGGCGAACACGGCGATCGGGCCATTCCTGGCCGATGTTTCCGAGCCCTCTCTGCTCCAGCCACCCGTCAATGTGCTGCGGCTCAGCCTGCACCCAGGTGGTGTCGCGCCGCGGATCGTGAACCTCCAGGAATGGCGCACCCACCTGCTCGAACGGCTGAAACATCAGAACGATGCTGCCGGTGACCCGGTGCTGGTGGCATTGGAGCAAGAGCTTCGCGGTTATCCCTCTGGCCTGCAGAGCAGCCGGCCGGCGCCGGTCGAGCCGAATGCGATCGTGCATCCGCTGCGGCTTGCCCATGGCGATACGGTGCTTTCCTTCATCAGCACCATCACCGTGTTTGGCACGCCACTGGATGTCACCCTTTCGGAACTGGCGATCGAATCCTTTTTCCCGGCCGATGAGCAGACACGGGCGATGCTGGTACGCTTGGCGAAGGAACGGTCCTGATCACCCTTGCGGCAGCGCAGCTTTGCGGGTGCGCGTCCGCTCCAGACCCAGCTGCCGTTCGCGCCAGATGATGAAGATGCCGGCGGCGACCACGATCACGCCACCGACCAGCGTGCCGGGCGAGGTCACGTCGCCGAAAGCGAAATAGCCGACGACGACGCCGAGGATCATCGAGGTGTATTCGAAAGGCGCCACGACCGAGGCTTCGGCATGACGATAGGCCGCGGTCATCAAAATCTGGCCGAGCCCGCCACAAAAGCCGGCGAGGATGAGCAACGTGGCTTGTATTGGCGTCAGCGACTGCCAGCCGAAGGGCAGCGTCAACAGCGAGAGCACGCTCGCCGTCGACGAGAACCATAGCACGATGGTCGCCGTCTTCTCCGTCTGCACGAGATTGCGCACCAACAGCATGGCGACAGCGGAGATTGCCGCGGCCGCCAGCGCGGCCATGACGCCCAGGACCTCCTGGTGGTCGAGACCTTCATCCGAATTGAGCAGCGTCAGCTCCGGCCAGGAAATGACGAGCACGCCAATGAGGCCGATTGCGACAGCGCTCCAGCGATAGACGCGGATCGTCTCGCCAAGGAAGACCGAGGAGAACACCACGACCAGCAGCGGCTGTGCATAGTTCAGGGTGATCGCCTCGGGAAGAGGCAGCCTGGTGAGCGCGAAAAAGCCGAGCCCCATGGCACCGACGCCGACGACGCCACGCGCGACGTGGTTGAAGGGGCGTTTCGTGACGAATGCCGTGGCCAGATGTCCCTTCAACGTCAGGAAGACAATGATCGGGAAGATGGCGAAGAAGGAACGGAAGAAGACGATCTGCCCGGCAGGCACATCGCCCGCCGCCTTGATACAGGTTTGCATGCCGACAAATACCGCCACGGAGACGATCTTCAGCACGATGCCTCTCAGCGTACCGTGGCCGAGCGCCGTCTCTGGTTGCGCCCCCGCTCCTGATGTCACTTTGGCAATGCGTCTCTGCCCGCGGTCGAGGGCACGTTGCGGTTCTCGAAATGGCAGAACGGGAAATTATCGGGGCGCCAAACGAAAGCGCCCATCCCGAATTTCGGTGTGACGGCCGTCATGACTGCCTCGCGACAAGGAAAGGATGACCTGAATTAGGCCCTGCCGCAGTTTTGTCGAGGGAGTGTTTCGTGTAAAGAGCGCGGACTTCGAATTTTGGACCGGTCAGATCATGTCCGGTCCCCGGAAAAGACAGGAAAAGCCAGGGAATGCGCACCGATACAGGCCAGGTCTTCAAACTCGAGGACTATCGCCCCAGCGACTACCTCATTCCGGAAACCAGCCTTGAATTCCGTCTTTCGCCGCAGGCAACGGTCGTCGCCGCGATACTGACCGTCGAACGCCGCGAGGACATATCCACGTCGGCTCCGCTGGTGCTCGACGGCGATGGGTTGACGCTCAAACGCGTCGAGGTCGACGGCAAGGTGGTGAGACCGGCGGATCTGCTGACGAGCCCCGACCAACTGACCCTGCTCAAACCGCCGGCGGCACCTCGTTTCCAGCTGCTGATCGAAACCGAACTGGCCCCAGCCGGCAACGAGGCCTTGATGGGCCTTTACCGCTCGAACAACGTGTACTGCACGCAATGCGAGGCGGAGGGTTTTCGCCGCATCACCTATTTCCTCGACCGCCCCGATATCCTGTCCGTCTACACGGTGCGCATCGAGGCGCGACGCGACGAGGCGCCGCTGCTCCTGTCGAACGGCAATCCGGTCGAGAGCGGCGATCTCGCCGAAGGCTGGCACTACGCCACATGGCACGACCCCTTCCCCAAACCATCCTATTTGTTCGCGCTGGTGGCCGGCAATCTCGGCCAGGTGGCCGACAATTTCGTCACCAAGTCCGGCCGTAAGGTCGAGCTCGGCATCTATGTCGAGCCCGGCAAGGAGGCGCTCGCCGGCTACGCGATGGACGCGCTGAAGCGGTCGATGCAATGGGACGAGGAGGCGTTTGGCCGCGAGTACGACCTCGACGTCTTCAACATCGTCGCCGTGTCGGACTTCAACATGGGCGCAATGGAGAATAAGGGCCTCAACATCTTCAACGACAAATACGTGCTGGCCGACCAGGAGACGGCGACGGACGCCGATTTCGCCAATATCGAGGCGATCATCGCGCATGAATATTTCCACAATTGGACAGGCAACAGAATCACTTGCCGCGACTGGTTCCAGCTTTGCCTGAAGGAAGGGCTGACGGTCTTCCGCGATCATGAATTCTCCGCCGACCAGCGCTCGCGCGCGGTCAAGCGCATAGCCGAGGTGCGCACGCTGCGGGCCCACCAGTTTCCCGAGGACCAGGGCCCGCTGGCGCATCCCGTGCGGCCGCGCCGCTACCGCGAGATCAACAATTTCTATACGGCGACGGTCTACGAGAAAGGCTCCGAAGTGGTGCGCATGATCCGCACCATTCTCGGGGCCGAGGTCTTTCGCGCCGGCATGGACCTCTATTTCGAACGCCACGACGGCGAGGCCGCGACCATCGAGGATTTCATAAAGGTGTTCGAGGACGCGTCCGGCCGCGACCTGTCGCAATTCGCGCTATGGTATCACCAGGCGGGCACACCCAACCTGACGGTGAGTTCGACGCACAATCCGGCCGCACAGGAATTCACGCTCGAGATCGAGCAGTCGGTGCCGCCGACCCCCTCCGAAAGCCGCAAGCGGCTGATGCACATCCCGCTCGCCTTCGGCCTGATCGGCGCCGGCGGCAAACCTGTCGCGTATAGCGGCGTCGAGGGCGCCAGCGTCGAGGACGGCGTCATCCATGTCCGCAAGCGTCGCCATGTGGTGCGTTTCTCGGGCGTGGCCGAGCGCCCGGCGGTGTCGCTCAACCGTGGCTTTTCGGCGCCGGTGACGCTCTCGGCCGAGCAGAAGGCGGCCGACCAGTACTTCCTCGCCCGCCATGACAGCGACGCCTTCTCGCGCTGGCAGGCCTTCAACACGCTGTTGACCGATGCTCTGATCGCTGCCTTCCGCCAGATCCTTGGCGGCAAACAGCCGGACTTCGCCCCACGGCTGACCGAGCTTGCCGGCAGCATCGCCAGCGACGAGACGCTGGAGCCAGCCTATCGGGCCCTGGCCCTGGCGCTGCCTGGAGACGCCGATATCGCCCGCGACATCGGCAAGAACATCGATCCCGACGCCATCCATGCGGCCCGACAGGCGCTTGCGCTGGCGATCGGCATGGCCAATGGCGAGGCATTTTCCGGCCTCTACGACAGCCTTGCCGACAAGAGCGCTTTCAGCCCCGACGCGGCGAGTGCCGGACGGCGCGCCTTGCGCAACATTCTGCTGGATTATCTCTCGCTGCTGCCAGATGGAGCGGCGTTGGCGGCCGGGCATTTCCAGTCCGCGAGCAACATGACCGACCGGGCGGCCGCATTGGCCGTGCTCGCGCATCGCCACCACGGATCGCCGGAGGCAAGCAAGGCGCTGGCGGCTTTCGAACAGACATATGCGTCGGACCCGCTGGTGATGGACAAATGGTTCCAGATACAGGCCAGCGTGCCTGGGCCGCAGGCGGTGGAGACGGTTCGCGCCCTGACCGCTCATGCCGGCTTCTCGATGGGCAATCCGAACCGGGTGCGCTCGTTGATCGGCACATTCTCCAGCGCCAACCAGACCGGCTTTCACCGCGCCGACGGCGAAGGCTACCGCTTCTTCGCACGAACGGTGCTCGAGGTTGAAAAGCGCAATCCGCAAGTGGCGGCAAGACTGGCAACGGCGCTCAGATCATGGCGCTCGCTCGAACCGGGCAGGCAAGCCCAGGCCCGGGAAGTGCTGGTTTCGATCGCCAATGCCGAAAACCTGTCGGCGGATCTGCGCGACATCGTCGAGCGCACGTTGGCTTAGGCGCTCCCGCCTTCTTCCCTGCGGGAGAAGGCCGGGTTCTAAAAGCCCATTATTTAGTCGATTTTTAATCTTTTTTCGCCGGACCACTGGACAAGGCGAATCACCTTTGATTCTTTAATGGCGATTCGGAAGTGCGGTGTTGCCGGATCACCAGCACATAGAAATGCGGCATACTGAAATCGGGAGTGCCATTTATGGCAAAGGCGGACGCGTGGGGCGCGCCCGGTGGGATGGTTTTTGCGCGTCGCGAGACGCGCGGCGATGGCCTTGCCGGGAATACGCGGCTCATTGCCGAACCGGCCTACAAGCGGCTTCTGGCGGCCGAACGGCTGCTGCGCCGGTCGATACCGGCCCTCATCGTCATCTTCCTGCTCGTCATCGCGGCGCTGCGTGTAATCTCGCTGATGAACGAGCGCGACGACGTGGAGCGCGATGCCAAGGCTATCCTGACGCTGGCCGCCGCGCAGCTCGCCAGTTCGCTCGCCACCACAGCGGACACGCTGCCGGGCGCCACGCAGGACCTGCTGGAGACCACCAGCCGCCAGGGCGCCATGGGCCGCAGCCATGTGCTGGTCATTACCGACAGCGCCTTCAGGATCACCGCGGTGACGCCGCGTTCGGTGCCCTGGCAAGGCCATTCGCTCGACGGCCTCGTCCAGGGCGGCCAACCTCTGTTCATGTTCGGCGACCGGGCCGGCGTCATGGAGGTCAACATCAGCGGGCAGGACTGGTACGCAGCGGTCAGCCTGAGCAAGGACAGGAAGGGAGCCGCGGCGGCGCTCGTCCCCCAAGAGGCGGTCTTCGACACGTGGCGCAAGACCGTCTCGCTCAACGTCACCCTGTTTGTGCTGACGGCCGGCGTGCTGATCATCATCCTCTACGCCTATTTCGGACAGGCGGCGCGCGCGCAGGCAGCCGACCGCATCTATGTCGAAGCGCATCAGCGTATCGACATGGCGCTGGTCCGCGGCCGCTGCGGCCTGTGGGACTGGGACATGGTGCGCGGCAAGATGTACTGGTCACGCTCGATGTACGACATGCTCGGCTATGAGCCTTGCGAGACGATGCTGTCCTTCGGCGAGGTCGACGAGATCATCCATCCCGAGGATGGCGACCTGTTCGAACTCGCCAACAGGATCGTCGCGCGCGAGATCGACCACATCGACCAGGTGTTCCGGATGCGGCATGCCGATGGCCAGTGGGTGTGGATGCGCGCCCGCGCCCAGGTGATGGACCCGGAAGCGCCGGAGATCCAGCTCATCGGCATCGCCGTCGACGTCACCGAGCAGCGCCACCTGGCGCTGCGCTCCGAAGCGGCCGATCTTCGCCTCAGGACCGCGATCGAGAACATCAATGAATCCTTCGTGCTGTGGGATTCGGCTCAAAACTTGATCATGTGCAATTCCAAATACCAGCAGGACAATGGGCTCTCGGACCGCGACGTGATGCCGGGTGTGACGCGCGCTTCCCTGGAAGAACGTATGCTGGCCTTTGCTTCGGAGCGCCGGCTCGCCAACACCAACGGTCCGCAGGGCGGCGCCACGTTCGAGCGGCAGCTGTCCGACGGCCGCTGGCTGCAGGTCAACGAGCTCAGGACCAGGGACGGTGGCATCGTCTCGGTCGGGTCCGATATCACCCAGATCAAGCTGCACCAGGAGAAACTCGTCGACAGCGAACGCCGGCTGATGGCGACGATCCATGATCTCAGCCTCGCCCGCCGTGCCGAAGAGGAACGGGCGCGCGAACTGGTCGACCTCAACCGCAAATACATGAAGGAAACCGAGCGCGCCGAAGCGGCGAACCGGGCCAAATCCGAATTCCTGGCCAACATGTCGCATGAACTGCGCACACCGCTCAACGCCATCATCGGCTTCTCCGAACTGATGGAACAGAGGCTGTTCGGTCCGTTGGGCTCGGAGCGCTACGAGGAGTACGCCACCGACATCAACAGCAGCGGCAAATATCTGCTCGGCGTCATCAACGACATTCTCGACATGTCCAAGATCGAAGCCGGCCAGTTCTCGCTGGACCAGGAACAAATCGACCTCGGTCCGCTGATCAGCGAGACGGTGCGTGTCGTTTCGCTGCAGGCGGCGCAGAAGGCGATCACCGTGGAAACGCGCATTGCCGACGCCTTGACTTTGTTTGCCGATCGCCGGGCGATCAAGCAGATCGTCATCAATCTCCTGTCCAACGCGGTGAAATTCACCGGCCAGGGCGGCCACATATCGGTCAGGGCCCGCAACACGTCAGGCGCGCTGGTGCTGACGATCGAGGACAATGGCTGCGGTATCCCGAAGGAAGCCCTCGGCAAGCTGGGGCGCCCCTTCGAGCAGGTGCAGAACCAGTTTTCCAAGAACCATGCCGGCTCCGGCCTTGGCCTTGCCATTTCGCGCTCGCTTGCCGAGTTGCAAGGCGGTGCACTGAAGATCCGCTCGACCGAAAGCGTCGGCACGATCGTATCGGTGCGCATTCCCGTGAAGAAGGCGCCAACGGCGGTCAAGGCCGCGGCCTGAGCGACAGGCTCCGGTCGACGACCTCGGAGCGGAGCCCGTATCAACCAAATCTTACTGCACGCCGCCTTCGTTGCCTTCGCCATCCCATTGACGGTCATCGCGCCCGTCATTCGGCAGTTCGCCCTTCTCGATCTTGCCGTCATTGTTCTTGTCGAGCATCGCGAAAAGCTTCTTTTCGCGGCCGATGATGTCATCCGATGTCAGCGTGCCGTCGCCCTTGCTGTCGTAACGGGCGATGATGCGCCTGGCCATGCGTTCGAAGCGCGCCTTCTCCAGCGCGTCGGCGAGTTGAGCGACAGTCAGCTTGCCGCCATTGTCAGCGACAAGCTTCTTGAGCCGCGCGTCCATGACATCAGAGAACTGGTCGAAGGTGATTTTGCCGTCATTGTCCTTCATCGCCTTGTCGAGCCGCATCATGGTGCGCTCACGCACGTTGGCGCTGTCGAGGTTCTCGGCGTAGGCCGCGCCGCCGACGGCTCCGGCCAGGGCGATGTAGGCAAGTGCGAGCTTGGTTGTCTTTCTCATGGTTTCTCCTGTTGCATCGTCACCCCCGATGCGGCCGAACGGTCGTTGGTCACGACCCTCCGGCACGAAGCAGAAGGTCGAAATCCTTCCTGACCTTTTGCGACGTCTCCTTGAGATGTGCTTCCAGCACACCGAAATCCGGCAGGTCGGTGACCGCCAAAAGCAGATCCGAAAGCCCCGGCGGAACGTCGTCACGTTCGAACGGTCCGGTAAGGCACAGCCGCGTCATCTGGGTCAGTGCCAGATAAAGGGCGTAAGCCTCGCCAAGGTCCTGCCGGATCACGGCATTGGCGAAACGGGGCGTCAGACGAGACAGGATCTCGGCCGTACCGGTGGCGCGTGGCCCGGCCTCGACCTGCCCAGTGATGACAGCCACCTGGGCGATGAATTCGAGATCGATCAGACCGCCCGGTATGAGCTTAATGTCCCACAGGTCGCGGGGCGGTTTTTCCTGCTGAATCATGGCGCGCATGTCGGAAGCTTCGGTTTTCACCTTCGCCGCGTCGCGTGGCTGACCGAGCAGCGCGGCGACCTCCGCTTCAACCTCGGCGCAGAGGCCGGCGTCGCCGGCAATCGGCCGCGCCCGCGACAGCGCCATGTGTTCCCAGGTCCAGGCTTCCTGGCGCTGGTATTTCTTGAAGGCATCGATATGGGTGGCGACCGGTCCCTTGTTGCCGGACGGCCGCAAACGCAGGTCGAGCTCATAAAGCACCCCTTCCGCCGTCGGCGCCGATACCGCGGATATCAGCCGCTGCGTCATGCGGGTGTAGTAATGCGACGGCGCCAGCGGCTTTTCACCATCGGAGTCCTCGGCGTCCGCGTCGTGATCGTAAAGCAGGATGAGATCGACATCCGATCCGGCCGTCAATTCGCGGCTGCCGAGCTTGCCCATGCCGAGCAGCGAAACCACGCCACCGGCGATCGTGCCGTGGCGCACCGCGAATTCGGCGATCACCGCTTGCAACGCCGCCGCAATGGTCAGGTCCGCAAGATCGGAGAAAGCGCGGCCGGCGCGGGCCGGGTCGATCGAGCCCGCGAGCAGCCGCACACCGATGAGGAATTTCTGTTCGGAAGCAAATATGCGTAAGCGGTCGAGCACGTCCTCATAGGCCCTGTCGCCCTCGAGGAAGGCGGAAAGCCGCCCCGAGAGATAGGCGCGGTCTGGCAGCTCGGTCAGCAATGCCGGGTCGAGCAAGCCGTCGAAGACATGCGGCCGGCGAGTGATGATGGCCGCCAGCCTTGGTGCCGCGCCCATGATCGTCGCCATCAGCTTGAGCAGTGCGGGATTCGACTGCAGCAGCGAAAACAGCTGGATGCCGGCCGGCAGGCCGGCGAGGAACTCGTCGAAACGGACCAGCGCCTCGTCGGCCCGGCGCGTCTGGCCAAAGGCCTTGAGCAGTGCCGGCGTCAGTTCCGTCAGCCGCTCGCGCGCCTCCGCCGACTGGGTGACGCGATAGCGGCCGAAATGCCAGCCGCGGATGACACGGCAGATATCGCTCGGCCGCTGAAAGCCGAGGCCGTGCAGGGTCTGCAGCGTGTCCGGGTCGTCGACGTCACCGGTGAAGACCAGGTTGCCGATGCCGGCCGAAAGCTCGGGCGCGGTTTCGAACAGCGCCGCATAGTGGCGCTCGACCTGCTGCAGCGAGGCACGGAAGGCCCCGGCGAACGCGGCGGCGTCGGCGAAGCCCAGCATGCGGGCGATGCGCTCCAGCCCTTCATCGTCTTCCGGCAGCGTGTGCGTCTGCTCGTCGGCCACCATCTGGATGGCGTGTTCGACCCGGCGCAGGAACCAGTACTGGAGGGCGAGTGCGTCTCTTGCGTCTGAAGTGATCCAGCCTCGGGCCGCGAGCTGACCGAGCATCGGCACGGTTTCGCGGCCGCGCAGCTCCGGAAAGCGGCCGCCGGCGATGAGCTGCTGGGTCTGGACGAAGAACTCGATCTCGCGGATGCCGCCGCGCCCGAGCTTGACGTTGTGCCCCTTCACCGCGATCTCGCCATGGCCCTTATGGGCATGAATCTGGCGCTTGATCGAATGGACGTCGGCAATCGCCGCGTAATCCATGTATTTGCGCCAGATATAGGGCTGGAGCTCCTTGAGGAAGGCATCGCCCGCGGCGAGATCGCCGGCCACCGGGCGCGCCTTGATCATCGCGGCGCGTTCCCAGTTCTGGCCACGCGCTTCGTAGTAGCGAAGCGCGGCTTCAACCGGGATAGCCAGCGGGGTGGAACCGGGATCGGGACGCAATCTCAGATCGGTGCGGAAGACATAGCCGTGCTCGGTGCGGTCCTGCAGGATGCGAACCAGTCGGCGCGTCAGGCGTGAGAACAGGTCGGTGGCGTCGAGAGGATCGACCACGGCGGGTGCCTCCGGATCGAAGAACACGACGAGGTCGATGTCGGAGGAGAAGTTCAGCTCATGCGCGCCGAGCTTGCCCATGCCGAGCAGGATCCAGCCCGATCGATGCGACGGGTTGTCGAGGTCGGGCAGCTTGAGCTTGCCCTGGCCATGCGCGTCACGCAGCAGGAAATCGACTGCCGCGCGGGTGCAGGCGTCGGCGAGATCGCTCAACCGCCTTACGGTCAGCGAGGTTTCGGCCTCGCCCGAAAGATCGGCGAGCGCGATCAGGAAATGCGCCTCGGCCTTGTGCCGGCGCAGCTCCATCATCAGGCCGGATTCCGAGACCGTTTCGGCCAGCGGCGCCTGGTCGATCGCGGCGGTGATCGCCTTCAGACGGGCCTCTATCGGCAGGTCGAACAGCCCGTCCAGGATTTGCGGCCGGCGCCGCGCCGTATCGCGCAGGAATGGCGAAAGGTCGAAGACAGCGGCGAGGAGATCCTGCGCCTTCCCTTTGCCGGCCAGGAATTTGGCCACCCGTGTCAGCCCCTCTTCGCGCGCTGCGTCCGCGATTTCGGCCAGCTCCTGACGTGCCCGGGCTTCGTCGAGCGGGACAAGCGGGGTTTCCAGGCTGAGCAGCCAGTCTGTCTTGCTCCGCTTGGCAACGGCCGCCATCAGTGATCCTCGCGTGTCGGGAAACTCATGACCACGGATAGTCCTGGATTGCCAGGCAGCAGGTCAAGCCGGCCGTAATGGAATGTCATGACCGCCTTGGCGAGACTGAGGCCAAGGCCGGAACCAGGCTGCGAACGGCTCTTCTCCAGCCGCACGAAGCGCTCCGTCGCCCGGGCGCGATCGGCGTCGTCGGGAATGCCCTGGCCATTGTCCGTGACAGAAAGCCTGATCTCGCCATGCGTGCGTTCGAGCTTTACACGGACCGCCGGCTTGGACGTCGAATCGGTCGAGTACTTGATCGCATTGTCGACGATGTTGGAGAGCGCCTGGCCGATCAGCTCGCGGTTGCCGTCGACGACAAAAGCACCATTCACCTCGGCGTCCAGCGAAACGCCAGCCTCCTCGGCCACCGGCTCATAGAGTTCGACGACATCACGGACGGCCACCGCCAGATCGACGCGGCTGGTGTGCTCGGAAGAATAGCCCGCCTCCAGGCGGGAGATCATCAGGATGGCGTTGAAGGTCTTTATCAACTGGTCGGACTCGGCGATGGTGCCTTCCAGCGCCTGTCGATAGTCCGATGTCTTCTGCTTGCCGGAAAGCGTCGCTTCGGCCCGGTTGCGCAGCCGGGTCAGCGGCGTCTTGAGGTCATGCGCGATGTTGTCGGAAACCTGCTTGAGGCCTTCGTTGAGCGTGGCGATCCTGGCCAGCATGGCGTTGAGGTTTTCCGAAAGCCGATCGAACTCGTCGCCGGCGCCGGTTACCGGCAGCCGGCCGGAGAGATCCCCGCCCATGATGCGCCGGCTTGCCTCCGATACGCCATCGATACGCTTCAGCGCCGCGCGGCCGACAAAGAACCAGATCAGGATGCCACCCAGGGCCATCATGCCGAGCGCCAGCATCAGCGAACGGCGGATGACGGCACGGAACCGCTCTGGTTCCCCGAGATCGCGGCCGACCAGCATGATCATCTGGTTCGGCAGCCGCAGCACCAGGGCAATGGCGTTGTGGCCCTTCTCGCCCTGCGCTTGCGTGTCGCTCTGGTCGGGTTGTGCGGTCCCCTTTTCGGTAGGCAAGTTGCGTAGACGATCGAGTTCTCCCTCGCCAAAGCGCTGATAGGAAAAAGGGCTGGTGGTCCAGCCTTCGTTTTCGAGAACGCCCGGCTCGAGGCTCTGCACGTTACCGGTCAGGATCTGGCCGTTGGCATCGGCGATCAGATAGAGATTGGCGCCGGGCTGCCGCGAGCGGGCCTCGACCACGCGGACCAATACCGGAAGGCCGCCGCGCTGATAGGCGCGGGCAAGGCCGAGCACCTCGTCGTTGATGGTCTCCTGCGTCTGCCCGGTCAGCATGCGCGCCGAGAGCGAAGTCATATAGAGGACGAGCAGCACCGCGCAGAGCGCGAAGAGCAAGAGATAGAGCGCCGAAAGCCGCGCGGCCGTCGTCTTCATGATGGCGGGCACGGAAAGCGCCATGCCGCCGCCTAGCCGCCCTTCAGCATGTAGCCGGCGCCGCGAACGGTATGCAGGATCGGCTTGTCGAAGCCCTTTTCGATCTTGCCGCGCAGCCGGGAGACGTGGACGTCGATGACATTGGTCTGCGGATCGAAATGATAGTCCCAGACATTTTCGAGCAGCATCGTGCGCGTCACAACCTGGCCGGCATGGCGCATGAGATATTCGAGGAGGCGGAATTCGCGTGGCTGGAGCGTGATCTCACGGCCCGCCCGGCGGACAGAATGCGATAGCCTGTCGAGTTCAAGATCGCCAACCCGGTAGACGGTCTCGGCCTCCTTGGCGCTGGCGCGTCGGTTGAGCACCTCGACACGAGCCAGAAGTTCGGAAAAGGCATAGGGTTTGGTCAGGTAATCGTCACCGCCGGCGCGCAGGCCGGTGACCCGGTCATCGACTTCGCCCAGCGCCGAAAGGATGAGCACCGGCGTCGTGTTGCCCCTGGAGCGGAGGGCGGCAATAACCGACAGGCCGTCGCGGCGCGGCATCATCCGATCGATGACCATCACATCGTAGTCACCCGCATCGGCAAGCGCGAAGCCGGTCTCGCCGTCACCCGCAACATGCGCGGTATGACCGGCTTCGGTGAAGGCTTTCTGCAGATAATCCGCAGCCTCGCGATCGTCTTCTATGACGAGAATCTTCATAGGGCCGTTATACGCGATTTCGCTTGAAGGTTGAGTAGCCGGCATCTGCATTTTAGCCTTTGCCAAAGCGCATCGCGATCAAGACGATCGAGAGCGTACGCGATAAAATCTTTGTTCCGTGGCGTCGTTAGGCCGGACATGCCAGTTCCAGGTCATGTCGTTACCTGCAACCCGGGACCAACCGGCATCGGGCACGAGGGCCTGAGTGGGAAGCCAGATGCGGGCGCGGCAGCGGGCGATGGGAAGCCCGCTGCCGCTGAAGGAGAGCGCGATGACTGACTAACGGGCTCTCCTTCTTACTTTCCCATGCGGCGACTCGGGGGTGTTGAAACCGCCGCATTGGAAAAGTCGTCTCAGCCCTTGGCCACCGGCACCGCGACGAAGCGGTTGTTGTCGTCACGGGTGATCTGCATCAGCACCGCCTTGCGTCCGGATTTGACCGCATCGGCCATGGCCTTGGTGACGTCTTCGGTGCCATTGACCTCCGCCGAGTTGACCGCGGTGATGACGTCGCCCGGCTGGATGCCGCGATCGGCGGCGGCGCTGTCGGGGTCGACGTCTGTCACCACCAGACCCTTGCCGTTTTCAGACTTGGTGACGGTGAGACCGAGATCGGCCAGCGTGTCAGGCTTTGCCGGAGCGGCAGGCTGCTGTTGCTGGTCGTTCGAGGCCTGCTTGTCGCTCGCCGGCAGTTTGCCGAGATCGACCTTGACCGTCTGGCTCTTGCCGTCGCGCCAGACCGTGACATCAACAGACTTGCCGGGCGAATAGGCGCCGATCAGGCGGGCGAGCTCCTTCGGCGACGCAACGTCCTTGCCGTCGACCTGGGTGATCACGTCGCCGGCTGATATGCCGGCCTTCTTGCCGGGGCCGTCGTCCTGGGCGCTCGAAACCAGCGCGCCGTTGTTGGACTTCAGGCCGAGCGATTCGGCGATGTCGGAGGTGACCGGCTGGATTTCGACGCCCAGCCAGCCGCGCTGCACCGCACCGCTCTTCATCAGGTCCCCGACGACCTGCTTGGCGGTCGAGGCCGGAATGTCGAAGGCGATGCCGACGCTGCCGCCGGAGGGCGAGAAGATGGCGGTGTTGATGCCGACCACCTGGCCGTTGAGGTTGAAGGTCGGGCCACCTGAATTGCCGCGGTTGACCGAGGCGTCGATCTGGAGGAAATCGTCATAGGGGCCGGCGCCGATATCGCGGCCGCGCGCCGAGACGATGCCGGCGGTGACGGTGCCGCCGAGACCGAACGGATTGCCGACAGCCACGACCCAGTCACCGACACGAACCTTGGAATCGTCGGCGAAGTCGACATAGGTGAACTTGCCGCCACCATCGACCTTGAGCACGGCGAGATCGGTGCGCGGATCGGTGCCGACCAGCTTGGCGTCGAGTTCCTTGCCGTCATTGGTCACAACGGTGAAGGCGGTGCCCTCTTCGACGACGTGGTTGTTGGTGACGAGGTAACCGTCTTCGGAGATGAAGAAGCCGGAGCCCTGCGCTACCGGGCGCGGCTCGCCGTTGTTGCGGTCGCGATGTCCGAAGCGACGATGATCTTCGTCGTTCTGGCCGCCCTGGTCACCAAAGCCGCGGAATTCCTTAAAGAAACGACGCAGCTGCGGATTGTTGGGAAGATTGTCGAGGCCGTCCTGATCGTCGGAGCCATCATCGGCGGTCGGCTGGATCTTGGCCTTGACCTTGACGCTGACCACGGCTGGCGACACACGCTCCACGACATCGGCGAAGCTCGGAACCTGCGGGGCCTCGACGCGCACGGCGTCAGCGAGAACGGGGCTGGTTCCGCTGGTCAGCGCGCCAACGCCGATCGCACCGGCGACCGCGATAGACGCGGCAGCAGCCAGAAGACGCTTGCGTGTGCGAAAATATGAATCGGGGGCAATGTTCATGGATCTCTTATCCTCTTTCAAGCGGACGCGCCTTGATCGGCATCCTCAAGGAACGAGAATTAGGGAAGCGCACATTACGACGCCATTTCCGGCACATGAAACTTTGGTAATGTTGGTGGGCGACGGCAGCCGTCAGTCGCGGCGGAGGATCGCGTCCAGTGCGGCCTGCTCTTCGACCGAAAGCGCTGCCGTTGCCGGAAGCCGGCGCGACCGCGCACTGAGCACTATAAACACGCCCCCGGCCAGAAGCAGGAGAACCGGCGTGCCCCACAGCAGCGCGTTGCGCAGATCGAAGCGTGGCTTCAGCAGCACGAACTCGCCGTAACGCGAAACCACATAATCCATCACCTGCCGGTCGGTATCGCCCGCGACAAGGCGTTGTCGCACCAGGATACGCAGGTCCCTGGCAAGGTCCGCGTCGGATTCGTCGATCGACTGGTTCTGGCAGACCATGCAGCGCAGGCCTTCCGACAGCGCCCGCGCCCGCGCCTCGAGTGCCGGGTCGGCCAGCATCTCGTCGGGCTTCACCGCCATTGCCGTTCCGGCGAAGAACAATGCCAGCAACAGGACTATCGACGTCACCGAAAGCCTTGCCCTCATGGCAGGCCCGCCGGCGCCACCGCCTGCTTGCGACGGCGCGAAGGCGCGCCGACCCGCAGGCGCCTGTCCATCAGCGACATCGCCGCACCCGCCATCATCACCAAGCCGCCGCCCCAGATCAGCGTTACCAGCGGCTTCCACCACAGACGCACCACGACCGAGCCGTCCTTGCCCTCGTCGCCGAGCGAAATGTAGAGCTGGGAAAGGCCAAGAGTCTTGATGCCGGACTCCGTCGTCGTCATCTGCCGCACCCGATAGAAGCGCTTGGCGGAGCTGACTTCGCCGACAGGGCTGCCGCTGACGCCGATCAGCTCGAAACGCCCGCGATCCTCGCTGTAGTTCGGTCCCTGCGCAGGATAGAGCCCGACGAACCGCACCGTGCGGCCGGAGATTTCGACGGTTTCACCAGCATGCATGGACAGGATCTTCTCCGTCCCGAAGCAGAGCGTGCCAACAATGCCGAGCACGGTCAGGCCGAGGCCAAGATGCGCGAAAGCAGTCCCGAAGACCGAGCGTGGCAAACCAACCAGACGCCTGACCATTGTCGGCGCGGCGACATTGCCGACCCCCGCCTTGGTGGCGAGGTCGGTCAGCGCGCCAAGGATCAGCCAGACGCCGAGGCCGACGCCAAGCGCGGCAAGCACCGAAGCGCCGTCGATGAACAGGACCGTAACCAGTGTCGCAAGAAGTGCGGCCGCGAACGCGGCCATCAGCCGCTGCGCAACGCCGAAGACATCGCCGCGCTTCCAGGCCAGCAGCGGCCCAAAGGGAACCATCACGAGCAGCGGCACCATCAGCGGCGCGAAGGTAAGGTTGAAGAACGGCGCTCCGACCGAAATCTTGTCGGCCGAAAAAGCCTCGACCGCCAGCGGATAGAGCGTGCCGACGAGCACCGTGGCGGTCGCCGTGGTCAGGAACAGATTGTTGAGGACGAGCGCGCCTTCGCGCGAAACCGGGTGAAACAGACCGCCTGCCGTCAGCTTCGAGGCGCGCAGCGCAAACAGCGCCAGCGAGCCACCGATGAACAGCGTCAGGATGCACAGGATAAAGACGCCGCGCGTCGGATCGGTGGCAAAGGCATGGACGGAAGTCAGGACGCCCGAACGCACCAGGAAGGTGCCGAGCAGCGACAGCGAGAAGGTGAGGATGGCGAGCAACAGCGTCCAGATCTTCAACGCCGAGCGCTTTTCCATGACGATGGCCGAATGCAGCAGCGCGGTGCCCGCCAGCCACGGCATGAAGGAAGCGTTCTCGACCGGATCCCAGAACCAGAAACCGCCCCAGCCGAGTTCGTAATAGGCCCAGTACGATCCCATGGCGATGCCGCCGGTCAGGAACATCCAGGCGACCAGCGTCCATGGCCGCACCCAGCGCGCCCAGGAGGCATCGATGCGACCCTCGATGAGGGCGGCGACCGAGAAGGAAAAGCAGATCGAGAAGCCGACATAACCGAGATAGAGCATCGGCGGGTGAATGGCGAGGCCAAGATCCTGCAGGATCGGGTTGAGATCGCGGCCTTCGATGGGCGCCGGATTGAGCCGGATGAAGGGATTGGAGGTCACCAGGATGAACAGGAAGAAGGCAGCGCCAATAGTGCCCTGCACGGCGAGCACATTGGCGCGCAGCGTCGCCGGCAAGTTGGAGCCGAAAGCGGCGACAAGCGCGCCGAAGAAGGTCAGGATCAGCACCCAGAGCAGCATCGAACCTTCGTGATTGCCCCAGGTTCCAGTGATCTTGTAGATCAGCGGCTGCAGCGAATGCGAGTTCTCCCAGACGTTCGCCAGGGAAAAATCAGAGCTTGCATAGGCGCTCGCAAGGGCAGCGAAGGACAGCGCCGTCAACGCGAAACCGGTCACCGCGACCGGACCGCCGACCGCCATCAGGCGCTGGTTGTTCAGCCTCGCGCCAAACAGCGGCACGATCGTCTGCACCAGTGAAAGCGCGAACGCCAGAACCAAGGCGAAATGTCCGGTTTCAACCATTCGCGCGGCTCACACTTGCTCTTCCGCCAGAGTTACTCACTCTTGCTCTCCTGCCAGACGCCCTTGGCCTTCAGGCCGTCGGCTACTTCCTTGGGCATATAGCGCTCGTCGTGCTTGGCCAGAACGCTGTCGGCGACAAAGACGCCGTCGGGGCCGAAGGTACCCTCGGTGATGACACCCTGCTCTTCGCGGAAAAGGTCGGGCAAGATGCCGGTATAAGTCACCTTGACCGATTTGTGGGTGTCGGTGACCGAAAAGGCAACCGTTGCGCCCTGACCGCGCTGGATGGTGCCTTTTTCGACCAAACCGCCGAGCCTGATGCGCTGGCCCGGCTGAACGCTGGCGGTGGTCAGATCGGCCGGCATGTAGAAATAGGACGCCTTCTGGCCAAGCGCATAGAAGGTCAGCCCGGTGGCGGCACCCAGAAAAACCAATCCGCCCGCGATGACCGACAATCGTTTCTGCTTGCGCGTCATACCCAATTCTACTCCGTCGCCGTCAAGCCGAGCGAGGCGGCAAAGGCGGTGAATTTCTTGGCTTCGTCACTATCGGCGCCAAAGACCGCGATGGCGCGGCCCAGCGCATCGCGCGCCTGATCGGCCTTGCCCAGCACGACATAGGAACGAACCAGCCGCATCCATCCTTCCGGGTCGCGCGGATTTTGACGAAGTTTGTCGTCCAGGCCGGCGACCATGGTGTTGATCATGGCTTCCCTGTCCTGCTGCGACATGGAGGACGCCGCGTCGACATCGGCGGCATCGGGGCCTTTCACGGTCGTGCCGGAGGCGACTTCCGGGCCGCCGGATTTGGCCAGCGCCTGTTCGACAGCGCCGCGCCACGGCGAATCCGGCGGCAGTGTACCAAGCATAGCCTGCCAGGCCGCGGCCGCTTCCTTGCCACGGCCCTCCTGCGCCAGTGCCATGGCCAGATAGAAACCGGCTTTCGCATTGGCCGGGTCAAGCTTCAAGGCCGCCTCGAAGGCATCCTGGGCATCGGCCGAAACAATGCCGCCCGCCGCACCGGCGATCGCCTCGCCGAGACCGGCCTGACGGACAGCGCTGTCGCCGTCCAGGCGAATGGCGTTGCGGTAGGCCGCCGCGGCGTCGGCAAAGCGCTGCATACGCAGATAGACCGGCGCCAGCACGTCCCAGCCCCTGCCGTCGGAAGGATTGGCGGCAAGATGGGCCTCGGCGCGCGCCACCAGCTCATCGACCGAACTGTCGGCGGGGTTCTTGGCCAACCGCTCACTGAGCGGCTGCGACGGCAGGTCAGGCGAGCCGATCTGACTGTAGAGCCCCCAACTGACCAACGGAACCGCCAGCACCGCAACGGTCGCGACAAGCCGTACGGTGCCCGATGACCTGCCGGACGCCTTGGCCGCCATATCCGCGTTGCCCAGGCGAAGGATGCGGCGGGCGATCTCGGCGCGCGCCTCGGCCGCTTCAGCGGGCCCGATCAAACCGCGCCCGGCATCGCGGTCGAGTTCGGACAGTTGATCGCGATAGACTTCCAGATCGTGATCGCCACTCGATGATGCGCCCTTGGAGGCACCAGCCAACGGCAAAAGCACCGCCAGGCTGGCGCCCAGCGTGAGAATTGCGGCTATGACCCAGAACAGCATGGTTCTTCCAATAACGGCAGAGCCCTGCCCTGCCAACACAGGCATCCTGCGACGCTTTGACGGCACGCGCCGAATGTCGCGATCGAAATCCACCGGCCGGATCGCAACGAGACCCGGCTGGCTAGGTCAATGGCGTCCAACTGCCGTCGGCATTGCGGCAGGCTGTTCCGTGCGCCGTGACGCTGGCGCCGCCCGTGAACACCGTCTGCGTGTATTGGCGGCAATCCTGCGAACCGACGCGGTAAGGCTGGGCAGGGACGACCTCGCCATAGCGTGAGGCCTGATCGCCCTTCCAGGTCACCTTCTGGCCGCTGGTGTTGTATTCGAGCGCCTTGTATTCGGCCTCGAGCGCGCTGCGCTTCTCCGTGTCGCTCAGACCGTTGCCGATCGACCCGCCAATGAGGCCGCCGCCCATGGCGGAGATGATCGACTTGGTAACGACCTTGCCGCCGGCCGGAGGCGTCGAGGCCGGTGTCGCCGCCACGGTCGGACCCTTGCCGCTCAAGGTGGTGCAGCCCGACACGGCCAGCAATGCGGAAACAAGCGCGACGCGAATCTTCATGCCAACAACCGGTTTTCTTGAGTTGGAGCCTGCCATGGATGCGCCGGGGGCCGCGTCATCGGAGAAGTAGGCGTCGCCATAGTGTTGATATTTGTCGGAAATTTGGCCACTGGCGGCTGCTCTGGGGTCAATCGATATGCCGCCACAAGATGCGCCTTCCATTGCTGCCGATTGGCCTGGGTAGCATTACTGCAGGCTCCGCAATCGCACCGTCGCCTTCAGTCCGCCCATGCCGGACCGCTCGAGTGCCAGGACGCCTCCATACTCGTTGACGAGATCGGCGACAATGGCAAGGCCCAGGCCCGTCCCAGGCTTGGTCTCATCGAGGCGCCGCCCTCGCTTCAGCGCTTCACGGGCCCTATCCTCGGGAATCCCCGGTCCGTCGTCCTCGATGCTGATCTCAAACAGGCTCTCATCCTTGCCGGCCAAGGGCACGACCGAGATCGCGACAGCACTCCTTGCCCATTTCACCGCATTTTCGAGAAGATTGCCAAGCAGTTCCTCGAGGTCCTCGCGTTCGCCGGCAAAGACGATCTCGGTGGCCGGCAGCGACAGCGACAGGCTGGTCCGCGGGTTCAGCTTCTGCAAAACGCGCACCATGCGCTGCACCAGCGGTGCCACCGGCGTGCGATAGACGACGCTGTCGCGCTGCGCCGCGACGCGGGCACGCTGCAGGTAATGGTCGATCTGCTTTTGCATGGAGGCGGCCTGCTCGGCGATCAACTGTCCCTTGGCGCCGCCAAGCGCCCGGCCCTCGTTGAGCAGAACGGCAAGCGGTGTCTTCAGGGAATGGGCGAGGTTGCCGACCTGGGTGCGCGAGCGCTCGACGATGCGTTTGTTATTTTCTATCAAGGCGTTGGTTTCGTTGGCTAACGGTTCGATCTCGGCCGGGAAACGGCCGTCGAGCCTCTGTGCGGTGCCCTCGCGCACCATGGCGAGTGCGTTCCGGACCCTGCGCAATGGCTGCAGCCCGAGCAGGATGGCGATGGCGTTGATGGCGATCATGCCGATGCCGAACAGGCTGAGATAGGTCAGCAGGCGGCGCTGGAACGTTCCTATTTCCTGCTCCAACTCGGTCTTGTTGCCCATGACGCGGAAGCGCGCGGCGCGGTTCTTCGCGTCGAGAACGAATTCGCTCTCGAACACGACCAGCTCCTCGCCATTGATGCCTTGCGCGGCATAGCTGCGCTGGAAATTGGCGTTGAAGGGAACATCCGCCACGTCCGGCGACGGGATGGTCCGGGTCATGGACGACGAGTGAAGATCGCCATGCACGCCTTCCGAGGCGGGCTCGACGGACCAGTACCAGCCCGAATTCGGTTCCGAGAAACGGAGATCGCCAAGATCGGGGGAGCCGGTCAACGCGCCGCTGTCGGAGATGCCGATGGAGCCGATCAGGTTGAACAGATGCGCCGACAACAGGCTGTCGAAGCCCCGCTCGCTGGCCTGTCGGTAGAGCGTTGTGATCAGGGTGAAGATGACGACCAGGGTCAGGATCGCCCACACGGTGGAGAAGGCGATGACGCGGAACGTCAGCGAGCGCGGCCACGCGCGCAGCGAGAGCCGTCTGCCCACGGCCGGGTTGGTGGGGAGCGGTTCCGCCTTACGCCTCCGGCTCGCGCATGCGGTAGCCCATGCCGCGTACGGTTTCGATCATGTCGATGCCCATCTTCTTGCGCAATCGTCCGACAAAGACCTCGATGGTGTTGGAATCGCGGTCGAAGTCCTGGTCGTAGAGATGCTCAACCAGTTCGGTGCGCGAAACGACCTCGCCCATGTGGTGCATCAGATAGGCAAGCAGCCGGAATTCGTGCGAGGTCAATTTCAGCGGCACGCCGTTGACATCGGCCTTCGAAGCCTTGGTGTCGAGACGCAGCGGCCCGCAGGTCAGTTCCGACGAGGCGTGGCCGGCCGCACGGCGGATCAGGGCCCTGACGCGCGCCAGCACCTCCTCTATGTGGAACGGCTTGGTGACGTAGTCGTCGGCGCCGGCGTCGATGCCGGAGACCTTGTCGCTCCAGCGGTCACGCGCGGTCAGGATCAGCACCGGCATCTTGCGGCCGCCGCGACGCCAGCGCTCGACCACGCTGATGCCGTCCATCTGCGGCAGGCCGATGTCGAGCACAACGGCATCGTAAGGCTCTGTGTCGCCGAGGAAATGGCCCTCCTCGCCGTCGAAGGCACGATCGACGACATAGCCGGCATCGACCAGCGCATCCGAGATCTGCCGGTTGAGATCCTTGTCATCCTCGACGACGAGTACGCGCATACGGGGACCAATGCCTGTTGATTGAAGATTTCAGATATAGGCCGATTCCGCCGGCCTGGGAAACGGAGGGAAGAGCGGTCAGTTCTGCGGAACGACGATTTCGGAGCGGCGCGGACGTTGTCCGTCCTTGCCGGGCACGAGCACGACGATGACGCAGACCGGCTGGCCGCCACGCGTCGATGCCGAAGCCTTGGCGAGCGTTCCGCCATTCTGCTGAGCCACCTGCTGACCGATCGCATAGCAGTCGGATGCAGCCAGGACGATCGGGCTGGCCTGGTCGGGCTCGATGACCGGTATCGCCATTGCCTGCGACGCAAACAGCCCGGCGGCACTAAGCGCCAGGGTCGCGGTTCGGAAATGGGAGCGAAGCGTTTTCATGACCCGCGTTGTAACGCATCGGTGCTGAACGTGAAATGAACAGTGAACGGCCCTGAAACCATGCTCGCCACACCCCTGCAACGCGAGACAGACATCTTGGATTTCACCGCCCCCCAGTGAAACCCGCGAAAGCTCAGTCTAGACTCCGTTTCGGTGATATTGAAAGTGCGTCAGGCGTTTTCCTGCGTCAGCGCACGGAATCGCAGCAGGCCATGGTGGACAAGGAGTTCCTCATCGTAACGCGCCTCGCTGAATTCCAGCGACAGCCGCGTCTGGCCACGCGGGCCTATAACCAACACCGCTCCGGCAAGCCGCGCCTTGATGGCATCCATGATCGCCCGGGTCTCGGCCTCGCCATGCGCCTTCGACCAGACATGCAGCGTGATCAGCTGGTCGTCGTTGTTCTCGGCGCCGGTGTCCCAGTCAAAGGCAGAAGTCTGGCCTGAAGTCACATAGGGAAAGGCGACGTTGTCGGTTGCCCGCTCGAGCAGTCCGGCGCCGCCCAGCAGCGCCGACAGCGACGCATCGCTTTTCAATCTTAGAAACAGGGCCTGCTGCAAATCGCCGGGCGCGGTCATCGTCCATTTCCTCAAGCCGTTGCGCCACCGACAATGCTTTTCCAAAGCCTGCCCATGTCCGCATCCCTTCTCAGATATAGCGGTTCGCCACGCGAAGACGATGGCGATTCGTCATCGGAATCATGAACGCCGATGATCTCGAAAATGCGACTTGCCGACAATCTCGTCGGCCGGCGCGGTAGAGCCAAATTGACCATGAGCTTGCCTCCGATTGTCTGGTCACGCGATCTTGCCCCATATAGGCTGGTCCATACGACGGAATGTTCCTTGCCGGCTTGGCCGGACAGAGGGGCATGTTCCCGATTTCCGGAGCTGATCATGCTCGATCCAGAAAAGGCCAGGGCCGCGTCACGTCTGCTGGTAGGCCATTGGGACAATGGCACCCATCTCGACGCCATACCCGAGGAACTGCGGCCGAAAACGCGCACCGAAGGTTACGCCATCCAGTCGCATGTCATGGAGCGTTCGGCGGCCCCGCTTTTCGGCTGGAAGATCGCGGCAACCAGCCTGGCCGGTCAAAGGCATATCAACGTCGACGGCCCGATGGCCGGGCGTCTGCTCGCCGAAAAAGCGGTCGAGGTCGGCGGGATCGTCTCGCTGGCGACGAGCAAGATGCGGGTCGCCGAGGTCGAATTCGCGTTCCGTTTCGGCCGCCAGATCCCACCTCGCGCCGCACCTTATGAAATCGCTGACGTGATGGACGCCGTGGCGACCCTGCATCCGGCGATCGAAATACCGGACTCACGATATGATGATTTCTGCGCTGTCGGCGCGCCGCAGCTGATCGCGGACAATGCCTGCGCCAATCTGTTTGTCATCGGCCAGCCTGCCGAAGACGATTGGCGCGACGTGAACCTGGCGGACTACCCGGTGACCGGTCTCGTTTCGGGTAAGTCGCGGCACGACGGAACGGGCGCAGCTGTATTGGGCGACCCGCGCATCGCCCTGACATGGCTGGTCAATGAGCTATCGGGACTTCGCATAGCGCTCCAGCCGGGGCAGGTGGTGATCACGGGAACTTGCGTGACACCGATCAGCGTCGCCGCCGGTGACGAAGTCATTGGCGATTTGGGCAGGTTCGGCAACGTCTCGGTGCGGTTCGTCTAGACCGGCTTGCTCCCCCGGTTCAGCCCGACCACGACGCTCCTCACCGCCAGAACCAGCACGGTGATGATGATCAAAATCACCGACAGTGCGGCGATCGCCGGGTCGATGTTGTCGCGTAGTCCCATCCACATCAGGCGCGGCAGCGTGATGGCGTTGACCGAGGTGATGAACAAAGTGACGCCGATCTCTTCCCAGGACAGCACGAAGGACAGCAGCGCCGCGGTGACGATGCCGAATTTGATGTTGGGCATGATGACGCGCGTGGCGCGCGCCCAGACACTTGCGCCAAGCCCCCGCGCGGCAAGGTCGATGCGTCGGTCTAGCTGGCTGAGCGAGACCAGGATCAGCACCGTCGCGAACGGCACCGTCATCACCGAATGCGCCATGGCAACGCCGAGCCAGGTATCGTAGCCGAAGAAGGAACTGACGCCCGAGATCGAGGTGAGCAGGAAGTAGAGCGTGACCGCCGAAACCACCGGTGGCACCACCATCGGCAACAGCACGAAGCCGACGAGGGTCGCGGTGAAGCGCGGCTGGAACATCCAGACGCCGAGGCTGAAGCAGAGCGCCAGCACAGTTGAAATGGCGCTGCTGACGATGCCGATGCGGATCGAAAGCAGGATCGACTGGAGCCAGCGCGGATCCTCGATCAACGATCGGTAGTGGCGCAACGACAATTCGCCCGTCGGCATCGCCAGCATGCGGCTCGGCGTCAGCGACACGGGAATGACGGCCAGCAGCGGCAACAGCAGGAACAGCGCCACCAGGGCGGCGATAACCAGCGAGACAGGACCGGGGCGATAAGTCGGCATCAGATCAGCTGCTTCGGTCTGACATAACGAAACAAGAGCGCCATCAGCGCGCCGACGAACAGTACCAGCACGACGCTGATCGCAGCCCCCAGCCCCCAGTCCGGGCTCTGGAATATCCTGAGATAGATCAGTTCGGCGATCATGACGCTGCGCCCGCCACCGAGAATCGCCGGCGTGACGAAGAAACCGAGCGAGAAGACGAACACGATCATAGCGGAGCCGATAATGCCGGAGCGCGTCATCGGCACGAACACCGTCCAGAAGGTGCGCATGCGGCTGGAGCCGAGGCCGCGCGCGGCGAGCAGAACACGCTCGTCAAGGCTGCGCATGGCCGAAGCCAGCGGAAAGACGGCGAAAGGAATGAGGAAATGCGTCATGCCGACAATGACGCCGAATTCGTTGCGTACCAAAGTCAGCGGTTCGGAGATAAAACCGATCGACTGCAGCCAGGTGTTGATCAGGCCGCGATTGGACAGCAGCGCCACCCAGCCGAAGGCGCGTGTCAGCACCGAGATCCAGAACGGCACCAGGATGCAGAATTCGGCGATGAGGCGCTGCGCCGGGCTGCCGCGAACCCAGACGACCGTAATAGCATAGGCGGCGGCGACCGACACAATAGTGACGATCGCGGCGATGCGCAGCGTGCGGATGAACACCGACTGGACCAGATCGTCGGTGAGCAATGCCTCGTACTGACCAAGCCCAGGCGTCGGCAAGGTGAAGCTCCACTTCACCACGCCGAGAAATGGCCAGGCATAGGCGAGGCCGAGAAAAAGGAGCAGCGGCGCCATCAACAGCGCCGCGCCCATCCTGTCAGAGAGAACGCCTCTCATGTCAGATCAGCATCGCCGCCGGTCAGGCGGAGATGATCTTGGTGTATTCGTCGAGCGCCGGCCCATAGTTCTTGGCGTACCAGTCCATGTCGAGCGGGATCTGCTTCTTCATGTTCTCGGGATCGACGGGGTTGATGCGCTTCTTGTCGGCGGGGATCAGCGCGTCGGCCGCCGGATTGGCCGGACCCTGGCCAAGCTTGTCGAACATGACGAGCTGCTTTTCCGGATCCTGGGCGCTGGCGATGAACTTCATCGCCGCATCCTTGCCGCCGGGGTTGTTCTTGAGCACGGCCAGCGCGCCGGGCGAGATCAGGCCCTGGTCCCAGATGAACTTGATCTTGCCGCCGGAATCCTGCTCGATCAGCGAGGCGCGCGTCGACCAGACGATCGCCATCGAGGCTTCGCCATTGAGCAGCACGCTCTGGCTCTCAGCGCCGCCGCCCCAATAGGCGACGACGTTTTCCTTGAAGGCCGATATCTTGTCATGCGCACGTTTTAGGTCGAGCGGGTAGAGCGAAGCCGGCGCGATGCCGTCGGCCAAAAGGGCCGCTTCCCAGCTCGACACGCCCCATTTGTAGAGCGAACGCTTGCCCGGGAATTTCTTCACATCGAAGAAATCGGCCATGCCAGTCGGTGCATCCTTGCCGTATTTCTCGGAATCGTAGGCGATGACATAGGAGAAGAAATAGGTCGAGGCGGCATAGTCCCAGCCGAAGCCCGGCCGCATCTTCTTTTTGTCGACGATGTTGTAGTCGATCGGCTCGAGCATGCCTTGCGCGCCGAGCGTAATGGCCGAGAACGGGTCGACATCGACCAGGTCCCAGGTCGGGGCGCCGCTCTTGGATTGCGCGGCGATCGCGCCTTCGGTCGGGCCCGAGCCGTCCATCTTGACGGTGATGCCGGTGTCCTTGGTGAAGGCCTGGCCATAGGCCGCGTCGTAGGCCGTGATGGCATCGCCGCCCCAGTTGACCAGCACAAGTTCCTTCGCTGCGGCAAAGGCACCGGTCGAGCGCAGCAGCATCGGCGTGCCGGCGAGCACGAGGGCAGCGAGTTGCGCGAACTGCCGACGCGAGATCTCGCCGCGTCTCGTCCTTTCGGACAGCGTTTCGATGGCCTGTTTCTTGGTGTCGTTCATGTCAGTTCCCCTTTGTTTTCGTTGATTTTGATTCCGGAAGCCGGTGCGGCTGATCAGGCCGCGCCGGCGCTCATTGTCCTCCGTCCGGAAGGAGGAAACCCTTTTCCGCCGGCCATGTCAGCCACACGGAATTGCCCTTGCTGAGCGCCGCCGCCGCGACCTCGTTGGGCACCGAGACGGTGACTTTGGCACCTTGGCGCGTGGTGAGGTCGAGCTTGGTCGCCGCCCCCAGATAGGTCGAGGCGATTGCCGTCGCGGCAATGCCGTTCTCTCCGGCGGCAGCCTCGCGCGCTACCGACATGTGTTCGGGCCGGATCGCCAGGATGGCGTCGCCACGCACCTTCTCAGCCTTGCAGTGGATACTTACCGCGCGGTCCTCACAGAGGCCGGTCGAGCCGTTGTCGACAGGCCTAACCCCCTTCAGCGGCAGCATGTTGATCTCACCGAGGAACTCGGCGACGAAGCGATTGTCCGGCCGGTCGTAGACCTCGTCCGGCGCGCCGACCTGCAGCAGTTTGCCATGATTGAAGATGGCGACGCGCGAAGACAGCGCCAGCGCCTCGCTCTGGTCGTGGGTAACGAAGACGAAGGTGGTGCCGGTCTCCTGGTGCAGGCGCTTCATCTCTGCCTGCATCTGGCCGCGCAGGCTCTTGTCCAGCGCCGAAAACGGTTCGTCGAGCAGGAGCACGCCCGGCTCGAACACCAGCGCCCGGGCCAGCGCGACGCGCTGCTGCTGGCCACCGGAAAGCTGCGAGGGCAATTTCTTCTCGTGGCCGACCAGACCGACGCGCTCGATCATCTCGCCGACACGCTTCCTGATCTCGGCGGCCGATTTCTTGCGGACCTTGAGCGGGAAGGCGATGTTGGCCTCGACGCTCATATGCGGAAAGAGCGCATAGCCCTGGAACACCATGCCGGCGGCACGCTGCTCGGCCGGGCGGTCGGTGATATCGGCGCCGTCGCTGAAAAGCCTGCCCTCGCTCGGCTGCACGAAGCCGGCCAGGATCATCAGGAAGGTGGTCTTGCCGGAGCCGGAGGGCCCAAGCAGCGTCAGGAATTCGCCGCGGCCTATGTCGAGCGTCAGATTGTCCAGCGCACGGAACGAGCCGAAGCTCTTGCCGATCCCGATTGCCTTGATCTCTGCGGCCCGGCCGGGTTGCTGCATCCTGCCTCTATCCTTACCGTTGAGCCAAATCGTAGGCAGGGCGGAAGCTCACCGCAACCGAATAGTTTTCGCCTGATCGGCAAATTTCATTCATCTATGGCGGGCTGACGCCACGCTGCCCCTCAATAAGGCTGAATGCGGTTCTCGGAGAGAGTCGACCTCAGCCATCCCGCGAACGCTTCCAGGACCGGGTGCGAGGCCTTTGCGTGTTCGGAGACCAGAAAATAGGAGCGCGGCGATTTGATCGCGATGTCGAAAGGCCTGACCAGACGGCCTTCGCTCAGCGCACGGCGGCTGGTCAGTTCGTCACCCATGGCGATCCCCTGCCCGGCAATCGCCGCCGAGAAGACGAGGTTCATGTCGGAAAAGAAGATGCCGCCTTCGGTGTCCGGGTTTTCGACCTTGGACAGCGCCAGCCAGCGTGCCCAATCCTCGGTGTCGTCGAGATGGAGCAGATTGGCGCGCAGCACGTCCGCCGGCCGGGAAAAGCCGCCGACCTTGTTGAGCAGCGTCGGGCTGCAGAGCGGCGTGAACGAGATTTCGCACAACAGCTCGGCCATGCGGTTCGGCCAGTTGCCCACGCCGAACGCGATGAAGGCGTCTGCGTCGGCATTGCTGACATCGTCGAGCCGTCGGGGCGTCAGGATGCGCAGCGCGACATCGGGGTACATCTGCCGGAACTCGCCGATGTGGGTGCACAGGAACAGCGAGGCGAAGCCCGGTGTACAGGAGATGGCGAACGAGCCGCCGACGCCAGTGCCGGCATCGCGCGTCACCGCGTCACCCAGCACGGTCAGCGCCTTGCGCACGTCGCTGGCATAGCGCTGCCCACGCGGGGTGAGCGCCACCCCCTTGCCGATCCGCTCCAGCAGATCGAAGCCGAGATCTCGCTCGAGCAGCCGCAATTGGTGGCTCACCGCGCTGCGGGTCAGGTGCAGTTCGTCGGCGGCGCGCCAGACGCTGCCATGCCTGGCGAAACTGTCGAGCGCGCGTAGCGCCTGTGTCGATGGAATTCTCAAGAGGTGAACCGAATTTGCATGAACCAGGAAAACATATCACTTTTTGGCGAGCCGCTTCACTGCTTTCTTCTAGAGCATGGAGAAACCGGTGACGACATCGGCGCAAGAGACCGCGCTTGCCTGCCTGGACGGCATCCAGCCCCTGCTGTCGGCATGGACACGCACCATTTTCGATTTCGGCGAGACCGCCTGGCGCGAGTACCAGTCGGCCGCCTGGTATGTCGATCGACTCAAGCGCGAGGGATTTTCGGTCGAGGAAGGCTCGGGCGGCATGCCGACCGCCTTTTGCGCCCATTGGACGAACGGTGCCGGACCGACAGTGGGCATGTATGCCGAATATGATGCCGTGCCCGGCAATTGCCAGGACGCCGTGACGGTGAGGCAGCCGCGACCTGGCCTTGGCGCCGAGGCCGGCGGCCATACCGACCCGCATTCGGGGCTCGGCATAGCAAGTCTCGGCGGCCTGCTCGCCACCAAAGCCGCCATGCAGCGCCACGACATTCAAGGCACGCTGCGCTTTACCGGCGAGCCGGCTGAGAAAGTGCGCGGTTCGAAGCCGATCCATGCGGCAAAAGGCTACTATGACGGCCTTGCCGGCATGATCTCCTTCCATCCCTTCTACATGCTGCCGCTCTGCAATACCGCGCGCTGGGACACGCATTGCGGCGCGGCCTACGCGATGATCTATCGGTTCGTCTGCGACGAACCCGAAAATTGGGTTCGCGCAAGCGACGGCGCACCGATCCCGCAGGCGCATTCGGCGGTCAGGGCACCGGGCGCCAACGATGCACTGATGACCATGTACATGGCTTCCAAGGCGTTGCGCGATTCCATGCTGCCACACCAGGGCGGCTGGTCGATCAGCGAGGCTATCCTGACGGCCGGCCAGGCCACGGCCGACAATCTGCCGGCGGGACTGGCCGAGATCCAGTACATGATCCGCGTGCCCACCATCGGCATGGCCGAGCAAGTAACGGCGGTGCTCGACCGCAACGCCGCGGCCGCGGCCGCGATCAGCGGCTGCCGCTACGAGCGGCACTGGGTATCGAAGTCACGGCCGGGGCTCGCGAACCACGCCATGGCCGGGATTGCCTATGAAGCCTTGTCGACAGTCGGGCCGCCACGCTGGGACCAACTGGCCAGAACAATCGCGCGGGAAATCCAGGTCAATGCCGGCGGCACTGCTACCGAAAACCCCTTTATCGATGAGCTTGAGCGGCTGATTTCGCCACAAGAGGCTGAGGCGATCCTGCGCCGCGACCTGCCACCGTCCCAGGTGAACTCGACCTCCGACGACTACACCGACATGAGCTGGCACGCGCCGACCGCCCGCTTCTATGTCGCCCGCCCAGCGCTCCGCTCGGCGAATGGCGGTGCCTATCCCTCCTGGGTGATGAATGCGCTGGGTGGCATTCCCGCGACGATCGACCCGATGGTCATCTGCGCCGCCAAGACGGTCGCGCTGGCGGCGCTGCGCCTGCTCGAGGACCAGACCGCCCGCGATGCGGCAATGGACGAGTTCATCACCCGTACCGGCGGTGGCGTCGGCGGCTCCAACTGGATCGCGCCGCTCTGCGACTACGACCCGCCGATCAACTTTCGCTGGCCGGAATATGTCACCACCGCGCGCGGCCGCGACTGGTGGATCCCAAGCAATGCATGACCTGACCAACCCTTTAGAACGAGCCCACGAGGAGAACCCGCATGACCGTCCATGACCGCATCATCGCCGAGCCGTTTTCGCTTCAACGCCGCAACCCCGCCGGCGGTACCAAGCCACTGACCGTCTGGGGCTTCGCCAACGAAACCGACGTGTTGACCGACGTGCTGCTCGGATCCCCGAATTTCCTGCGCCACCTGTCGACCAGTTCGCTGTCGCGCAAGCACCTGCGTGAAGCCCCTTGCAACGTTCAGATCGCGCAGGCACAGCACAAGGATCTTGTCGCGGCCTACGAGCATTTCGGCGTCAACATTCACTGGCACGAGCCGACGCCGGAACTGCCGATGCAGGTCTATTCCCGCGATTCCAGCGTCATGACGCCTTATGGCGCCATTATCACCGCCATGGCCAACTGGTGGCGGCGCGGCGAGAACTACGCCGCCATCCGCACCTATGAAAAGCTCGGCATCCCGATCTACGACATGGTGACAGCCGGCACTTTCGAGGGCGGCGACTTCAATGTCATCGAGGACGGCGTGGTGCTGATCGGCTGCGGCGGCGCCCGCACGCAGGAGGAAGGCGCCCGGCAGGTGCAGGCCTGGTTCGAGAAGGAAGGCTGGGAGACACGCATTGCCTTCATCGACGAATATTACGTCCATATCGACCTGATGGTGGTGCCGATCGCCGAAAAGCTCACTGCCGTCTGCCTCGCCTGCACCGAGCCTGGCATCGTCGACTGGCTGAAGGGCAAGGGGCACGAGATCATCGACGTTCCCTTCCAGGACACGATGGCGCTCGGCTGCAACTTCATGTCGCTGGGCAAGGACCGGGTGATCGCGCCGACGTCCAGCAAGACGCTGATCGAAAAACTCAAGGCGCGCGGCTTCGAGGTCGCGGCCGTCGACATGAGCGAAATCTCCAAGACCGGCGGCGGTATCCATTGCATGGCACAGGCGCTGAAACGCGAGGCGGCCTGATAGTCGGGAAAACGGCAAAACAGCTCCCGCTCGCCGGATCGAGCACCTGGCGGGCGAGGGACCGGCCGCCGGGTACCTGGCTCTTCCATCAACAAACCGTGCCCCTGTGTCCTCGCCGCCCTTGTGAGTGTCCGTAAATGGATGAATAGTCGGACAGGGCGCCGCCCTGAAATTGCCCGCTTGCGGTTTTCAGGTCGCGCCAGAACCGAGCCGGGTTTTTTGAATGGTCAGCCCTGAACCACGCAAGAGAAGAGGTCCGATCGCCGCCTGGTTGCTGGCGCTGGACGCGTGGCTCGATTCCTCGCTCTATGAGATCGGGTTCAAGGCACGCCAGTTCTGGGAGGCCGCGACGATCTTCTCGCGGCGCTTCCGTCTCAAGGGTTGGCGCCGCGGCTTCATCGAACTTTTGAGCGAAGGTTTTACACTCGGCGCCGGCGGCATGGTGGTGATGCTGGCGCTGGCGATACCCGCTTTCCAGGACACCACCGGCGACTGGCGTGCCCAGGGCGACTTCGCCGTCACCTTCCTGGACCGCTATGGCAACGAGATCGGCCAGCGCGGCATCATCCAGCGCGATTCCGTGCCGGTCGACGAGATGCCGGACCATGTCATCAAGGCGGTGCTCGCCACCGAGGACCGCCGGTTTTTCGACCATTACGGTATCGATGTGCTCGGCCTGTCGCGCGCGATCTTCGAGAACGTGCGGGCGAATTCGGTCGTCCAAGGTGGCTCGAGCATCACCCAGCAGCTGGCCAAGAACCTGTTCCTGACCAATGAGCGCACGTTCGAGCGCAAGATCAAGGAGGCGTTCCTGTCGCTGTGGCTGGAGGCCAATCTGTCGAAGAAGGAAATCCTGCAGCTCTATCTGGACCGCGCCTATATGGGCGGTGGCACGTTCGGCATCGAGGCGGCGGCGGACTTCTATTTCGGCAAGAGCGTCAAGGACCTGAACCTTGCCGAGGCGGCGATGCTGGCCGGCCTGTTCAAGGCGCCGACCAAATACGCGCCGCATATCAACCTGCCGGCGGCGCGCGCGCGGGCCAACGTGGTGCTGTCCAACCTCGTCGATTCCGGTTTCATGACCGAAGGCCAGGTGCTGCAGGCCAGACTGCATCCGGCCGACGTCGTCGACCGCGGCGAACAGAAGAGCCCCGACTACTACCTCGACTGGGCCTTCGACGAGGTCAAGAAGATCGCCAAGCCCGGCCAGCACTCGCTGGTTGCCCACACCACCTTCGACGCCAACATCCAGAAGGCGGCGGAGGAGTCCGTCGAGTTCCACCTGCGCCAGTTCGGCAAGGAGTACAACGTAACCGAAGGGGCCGTGGTGGTGATCGAGACCAATGGCGCGGTGCGGGCGATCGTCGGCGGCCGCGACTACGGCGCCAGCCAGTTCAACCGCGCCACCAAGGCACTGCGCCAGACCGGCTCATCGTTCAAGCCCTATGTCTACGCCACGGCGATGGAACACGGCTTCACGCCGAACTCGATCATTTCTGGCGGGCCGATCAGCTGGGGCAACTGGTCGCCGCACAATTACAGCGGCGAGTCGGCGGGCAACATCACGCTGATCATGGCGATGGCCAAGTCGATCAACACCGTGCCGGTGCGGCTGGCCAAGGACCATCTCGGCATCGCGCCGATCAAGGCATTGGCGGAATCGTTTGGGGTGGAATCGCCGCTCGAAGGGCACAAGACGATGGTGCTCGGCACCTCGGGCATGACCGTGATGGACCAGGCGACGGGCTACAGCGTGTTCGCCCAGAATGGCTTCGTCGGTTCCCGGCACGGCATCACCCAGCTCGTAACCCGCACCGGCGACGTGGTGTATGACTGGACCAAGGACGCGCCGCCGCCGCATCGCGTCCTGTCCGAGCAGGCGCTGAAATCCATGAACACCATGCTGGCGGCCGTGCCGGTGATGGGCACGGCGCGGCGGGCGCAAATTCCCAACATTGTCGTCGCCGGCAAGACCGGCACCACGCAATCCTACCGCGATGCCTGGTTCGTCGGCTTTACCGGCAACTACACGGCAGCCGTGTGGCTGGGCAATGACGATTTCACCCCGACCAAGAACATGACCGGCGGCTCGCTGCCGGCGATGGTGTGGCAGCGGTTGATGGTCTACGCGCACCAGAACATCGACCTGAAGCCGATCCCGGGGATCGACAAGCCCTTCGTCGACGAGGAGGTCGCGGCCAAGGCCGCCGAGGCACAGAAGAAGAGCGAGGAGCAGGCAGCGGCCGATGCCGCCGCCGAGCGGCCGCCGGTGCTGTCCAGTCGAACCACACAGACGTTGCGGGACATGAGCCAGATGTTCCAGGCGGCCCCCAAACTTGACGCCCCCGCTTCACCCGAAACGTTGTCGGCACTGTGATATCCGCCCGCTGAGACAAGACCGACTGGCAAATCCATCACGCCTGCTTGCCACAAGGCCCCGCGCCGCGATATCCCCGAACGGCAATTCTGCGCGCACCTGGCCCTTCATGCTCAAGAATGCCTTCCTGATGCTGATTTCGCTTGCCATAGCCATTGGCGGAGGCGGTGCCAGCGTCTGGTATGCGCTGAAGATCCAGGACGGTGTCGGCGCAATCAGGATCGGCCAGTGGACTGCCTTCCCCGACATCGGCACACCGGCCGCGGACCCCTATTCCAAGGCCCGCGTGGCGCGCGAGGGCGTGCTGGCGCTTGGTCGCGCCGAGGGCCTGTCCTTCGTGGCGGAAAAGGATGCCGCCGGCGACCAGCTCAAGCGGGAATGCACCTACAGGATCGAGGGCGGATTTCCGACAGCGCGGTTCTGGACGCTTTATGCCGCTGATCAATCGCTCGGCGTCGTCGAGACCGGCAAATCGCGGCTTGCGGCTCTTCAGTCCTACGAGGTGCTACGCCAACCGGACAATTCCGTGATTATATCCGTGGGCCATCACCCGATGCCGGGCAACTGGCTGCTGACCGACGGTTCTGGACGGATGTATTTCGTCCTGACCCTCTACGACACGCCGATCGCCAGCAGCACCGGCCTGTCAGACGTTTCGCTGCCCAGGATCGTCAAGGCGGGCTGCGATGCGTAGTTTGCGTGCCGCATTGCGCAGGCTTCTCCATGCCATCCTGCTCGGCCTCGTCGGCGCCGGCATCGTCCACATTGTCGTCCTGCTTCTGGTGCCGGAATTTTCGGAACGCGACGCCTGGTCGCGTCTCTCCATGGCTTCGGATCTCTACAGGATGAACCGGCTCGATGCCGAAGCGGGCGGCGCACCGGTGGTGAAATCGGTTGACCCGCTGTTCTACGCAACGGCCTGCCGCTTCGACCTCGAGGAAGGAATGGTCCGGATCAAGGCGCCGGGGGACGTCCCGTTCTGGTCGGTGTCGGTCTATGACCGCAGCGGTCACAACATCTACTCCTTCAACGACCACACGGCGGCGGGCGGCAAGCTGGATGCCGTCGTGCTGACGCCGGCGCAGATGATCGACGTGCGCAAGGACCTGCCCGAAGATCTTCAGGGAGCGATCTTCGTCGAGGCGCCCATCGATGAAGGCATCTTCGTCATCCGCAGCTTCGTACCCGACGAGAGCTGGAAGCCGATCGTGTCGCGCTTTCTCGATCAGAGTTCCTGCGAGTTGCAGGATTTCTAAGCCGCGATCCTCGATCGCGGATCCGGAGCAGAGGGACTGACGGACCACACCATGGCTTCAGCAAAGCTCAGTGATGGGGGACTGCTCAGTGATGGGGGACTGGCGTCCGTGGCGATCCCGGCTTGTCTGGCCCTGCAGGCCGGGCTTCGCCGGTGCTGGACCGTTCATAACGGATGCCGGGAAATATGATCACCGCCGCCGGTATTTCGGTGGTTTGCTTGGCTCGATTGGCCGGTGCCGCACGCGGCACGAAAGACAGTACCATGCCCATGATTCGCGCATTCCTCTCGGTTTCCCCGGAGCACAACGCAACGCCTCCAAATATCATTAAGGCCGGCAGAGGGTTAACGGAGCGCTAACGGATCGCGGCTAAATTGATCTTTGTTCCCGGGTCAGTGAGTTCTGACCGAGGCAATCGCGAAACCGACATAGTCCCGGTGCCGCGAGGTCGAGTGTGTATCTGGTGTCAGGCGTATCCTTCGTGTCATCTTCGGATTTCAGGCAAATCGCGATAAGGACGCAATCGGGAAAAGCCGAAAGGCTGTTCCGCGCCGCCGTTTCCGCGTTCTGCTCGCTGACGCGACCGTCGCGCCGGGAGATCGGCCAACTCGAAGACCTGACGCTGCCTCTGTTCGATGATGTATCCGTCGAATCGCGGCGCTACGTGGCAGCCGCCCTTTCCGAATGCGAATACGCACCCGCGGCCCTGGTGCGGCGCCTCTGCGAGGAACCGGTCGACATTGCCGCTCCACTGCTCATCCGCTCGCGCGCCGTCAGCGACATCGACCTGATCGCGCTGATTGGCCGGCATGGGCTGCCGCATGCGCGCGCCATAGCGCGGCGCAAGGATCTGAACCCGACCATCGCCGATCTGATCAGGGCGCTCGATAGGCCGACCCTGGTGCGGACGCGGGATCCGGAAGCAGCCCCGGCGCAGAGCCTTGTCGTGAAGGCGCAAGCGACGGCGGACAGCGCGGAAACTCAGCAGACACCCGGCGTTGCCGCCGAGAGCGCGCGGCGCAAGCTGCGCTCCATGATGCGCACCGGCGACCAAGCCTTGGCGGCGAAGATCGACGCGTTCCCCGGCGCGGACACCTTTGTCAAACTGCGCGAGACGGCACTGACGGGAAACGCCGCGTTCTTCCACACCGCGCTGGCGGACGCTCTCGACATTGATTTTTCGATTGCGCAATCGCTGACCGCCCACCAGAACTATGCGCCGCTGCTTGCGGCGCTGCGTTCGCTCGACTTCAGCGAGGACCGGGCATTCCTGATCACTGTCGCCGTCTATCCCGGCCTGTTCCCGCATCCCCAGGCCATCCGCGCCTATCTCGACCGCTACCGCCTGCTGCATCGCGACGCGGCCCTGGATATGGTGCGGGAGTGGAAGGCCGAAACCCTGTCCAAGACGGTTCGCGGCAAGCCACCGGCAAACGGCGACAGCCGCAGGGCCTCCAACAGCGACGAAGCCGACGCCCCCGGCCTCAGGGCGTCTTCACGGAAATAAGTTCCTCGATGGGAACGCTACCGGCCTCGATCTCGACCACCCAGAGGTCGGGATCGAATTTTTTCTCGCGCTCCAGTCTCGCATCCAGCACGGCGGCATCGTTGCCGGCGGCGAGAAGGCTGAAAAAACGGTCTTCGGGCTTGGCCGAATCGTAGCTTGTCTGCGGTGCCGGCCCGTAGAGAGCCGTTTCACCCAGCCTGCCCCGCGCCAGGATGAACACGGCCCCGGCCTCCGTCGCGCCGCGATTGACCACGGCGGCAAATCCGCCGACGCCGAAAACCCGGCGCAACAGGGCCGAGACCCACAGATCAGCGGTTACGCGCATGGAGGACTCCCGACGACATGCGGGCTCTCTACCGAAATTTCCCGTGGAGGGCGAGCCGTCGTTTTCGGCCGTCAGTTGGTGAGGCCGATCTCGCGCATCTTGACGTAGACGATCTCGTCGGGCTCGCCGGTCTGCGGCAAGCCGAACAGCGACTGGAATTCCTTGATCGCCGCCTTGGTGCGTGCACCGACGACGCCATCCAGTTGCATGTCGTCATTGCCGAAGGCCTTCAGCCCGGCCTGGATCTTGACGATGCGGGGGTCAGGCCCCTGCAAAGCGGCGTTCGCCGGAGCCTCGTTGGTCTGCAAGGACACGGGAACGGCGGCCGGCGGCATGTCAGGACGAGGTTGCGGTTTCGGCACGGCAGCCGTCTTCGGCGTTGCACCCAGTTGATCCAGGAGCAGCGCGTCGATCTCGCCCGAGGCGTTCAGCCCGACCTTCTGTTGATAAGCCTGTATGGCCTTGCGCGTGTTGGGGCCGGAGATGCCGTCGAGGGTGCCGGAGTAGAAATCGAGGTCCTTCAATATGCCTTGCACCTGCTCGACCACCGGGTCGCCCTTGATCGGAGCGGGCGCGGCATTGGACCGCACGATGTTGATTGTCGTCTCGGGCTCGTCGGCGGTGGCGTGCGGAAAGCCCTGGAAATTGCGTGTGGCGAAAAACGCTCCGGCGTGCGGGAAAGGCTGATACCATAGCGCATTCGCCGAGACGTAGAACAGCGTCACCAGGAATGCGGTCGATCCTCCCACCAGGACGGGATTGCGCGAAATCATGCCGCCGACGGCGATGGCGCCGTCTTGAAAGGCATTGCCGCGGCGTTTGACCGCCTTAGCCTGTTTTGCGGAGCGAGCCATTTCCGTCCCCTTTCGCCCTCGTCACCGGCATTGTCAGCACTCCGGTCGGGTTGGCGGGGCGCCCCTTCGGCCCGCCGACCGGCAGGCTGATGGTGACCGTGGTGCCCTCGCCCGGCATGCTTTCGATCGCCATGGTCCCTTCATGCAAGGCCACCAGCCCCTTCACCAGGGAAAGGCCAAGACCCGTGCCCTCAAAACGGCGGGTATAGTCGTTCTGGATCTGCGTGAAGGGTTTGCCGAGATTGGCGAAATCCTCCTCGGCAATGCCGATGCCGGTGTCCCTCACCCAGAAATGCAGACGTGAGCCGATCCGCTTGGCGCCGACGACGACATCGCCGCCGTCGGGGGTGAACTTGATCGCGTTGGAAACGAGGTTGATGAGCATCTGCTGTACGGCGCGGCGATCGGCATTGATATCGCCGGCGTCAGGGGCGATCTGCGTCTGCAGGTCGATATTCTTGGCCTGCGCCTGCAGCCGCATCATCGACTGGCACATGTCTGCGGCTTCTACGAACCGGAACGGCTCCGGCTCGGTGGCGTAGACGCCCGATTCGATCCTCGACACGTCGAGTATGGATGTCACGACTGCCAGCAGATGCTGGCCCGAATCCCGCACCAGACCGACATATTCCTTCTGGCGCGGATCCTTGAAGGCGCCGAACATCTCGTGCAGCAGCATGTCGGAGAAACCGATGATGGCGTTCAACGGCGTGCGCAGTTCATGGCTCACGACTGCCAGGAACCGGCCCTTAGCCACTTCGGCGGCGGCGGCCGTCTCATTGGCTTGCGCCAGTTCTTCGCGCAGCCGCGCGGTCTCGTCATTTTGGCGCAGGACAAGCGTGAAGACGTCGCCTTGTTTCTCGCCACGCACCAGTTCGAGCGCGAATGGCTGGTAATTGTCGGCCACAAAGCCATTTCCATTGTGGGCGCCGTTGCCACTCTGGGGCAGCCTGATGCGCAAGTCGAGGCGGCGCGACCGTGCGCCGTCACGCATGTCGGCCAGGGCGCTGAGATAGGAGACGCGGTCCGACAGGTGCACCCGATCGAAGAGGCCCGTTCCGGACAACAGTTCAGGCGGCAATTTCAGAAGCGTACGCGACTTGGCGGATGCATCCACGACCTCGCCGTGGCGGGCGACCCGCAAGACCACCGCGTCGATGATGTCTTCCAGTCGATCACCCGCATCGAGCGTATCGGCCGCGCCGGCGGTGCCGCGAAAAGCCGATATGCGCGGGATGAGGGCCAGCGCCCAGGCCAATGGCACCAGCCAATGCCAGGCGGCGATGTGCGCATCCGTGAATGGAAGGAAGGCGGCCGACAAGGACTGAAGGGCGATGGCGATGACTGCTGTCGCGCCCCCCCACAATGCCGCACGCCGTGACGCGCCGATCCACCAGGCTTCGAATGGCAACGCCAGGGCAAGCATGGCGACAGGTGAACTCAATCCGCCGGCGGCACCGATGAGACCGGCAAGGGCAAGCGCCGCCATCGCCAGGGCGATCGGCCCCGCGGCAGCCATCTTGCCGGTAGCGGCTACCAGCAGGGCGACGAACCAGCACAGGCCGAAGGCCGCGAAAATGGCGGCCATGGTCACCGCGGCGCCCATCCCCGATGTAACCAGCGTGACCGCGGCACCCGCTGCAAAAAACGGCGCGGCCAGCATCACGCCGATGAAACGGCGCTGGCGCTCGCGGTCGCTCCGTTCGAGAACGCTGGGATGAACCATGCGCTCACAACCGGCCGCTATTGCACCAGGCAATTCAGCGTATCTGGCCTCGATCGGCATCAATTCAACGCACTCGCACTCGTCGTGAACAGCTCTGCTTTTGCAGATTGTCTTGGTTGGCTTTGAAACTCGCATCCAGCGTTTAAGGAATGGATAAGGCAGGGCCGACCAAGGCCCGCCCTGCGGCAAATATCGGGATGACGGCGGCCGAAAACCCGGTCAAATGCAGCCATAGTAAACGGAGGGTTATCCTGGCGGCCCTGTCGTCGGACCGCGGGCCAAGTCGTCGAAGCCGCTTTATTTCCTCGAAGACACAATTCATTCAACGGGATAGATGGTTATCGAATGGTGAGAAGGATCGTTCCGATATGAAACAAATCGACAGCAAAACGCTTCGTTTCGAATTTGCCTAAAATTTGAGGAAAATTCTCGGCGATCGTGCAAGCCGTCCTTCGTGCCTGTGTGTCAACATCCTGCCCATAAAAGAGGTCATGCCATATGATGCATGATCCGGTCACGACGAGAGGCAAGGCATGTTCTTCCTGATAAGAATGGCTTTCTGGTTTTCACTGGTGCTGCTGGCGCTGCCGCTGGGTGTCGGGTCCGATGAAACGGGCCAGGAAAGCGTCGGGCCGATCCAGGCCCTGTTCGCGGCGCGAGACGCCGTCGGCGACATCGCCGGTATCTGCGAACGCAAGCCCGATGTCTGCGAGACGGGCAAGTCGGCGATGCACACCATCACCGCACGCGCCAAGGAAACTGCCAAGATCGCGGCGGCCATGCTGGACGACAAGTCCGCCGGCCCCGACACCTCGACAATGACGGGCAGCGTGCCGGAAGTCGTCCTGCCTGAAACGGTCAACCTGCCGATAAACAATTAAGCCGTCTCGACGGCGCACCGCGGGCAGTCTGCCCTCTCGACGCCCGCGGTGTCCTTGTTTTTTCCGTGACGCGGCGCCGCCGCGTGACTATATCCGGGTCATGACGACGACGATCCAGACGATCCGCGACGACTTCTCGTTCCTTGACGAATGGGAGGATCGTTATCGTTACGTCATCGAACTCGGCGAAGCGCTGCCGCCCTTTCCCGATGCGGAGCGCAACGCCACCAACAAGGTGCCAGGTTGCGTCAGCCAGGTCTGGCTGACCACCGAACGGGGTCCGGGCGCCGACCCCGTCATCACCTTCACCGGCGATTCGGACGCCCATATCGTGCGCGGACTGGTTGCGATCATGCTGGCGCTGTTTTCCGGAAAGACGGCCAGCGAAATCCAGAAAATCGATGCGGAAGCGACGCTGAAGGCACTCGGCCTCGACGAGCACCTGTCGCCCCAGCGTGCCAACGGCCTTCGCTCGATGGTCAAGCGCATCAAACGCGATGCCGAGATGGCGCTCGCCCAGACTGCCTGATCGACCTGTCGATCTTCCGCCCACCCCTGAAATCAAAACGGCGCCCGAAGGCGCCGTTTGATTTCAATCCAATCTGGCAAGCAGCGACTACCGCGCCGCCTTGCGCTTGCGGCCGAGGCCCATCTTCTTGGCAAGCTGCGAGCGGGCCGCCGCGTAATTCGGGGCAACCATCGGATAGCTTGGGTCCAGGTTCCACTTTTCACGATACTGATCGGGCGTCAGATCGTAGTGGGTCATCAGATGACGCTTGAGCGACTTGAACTTCTTGCCGTCTTCGAGACAGACAATGTAGTCGTCATGAACGGAGCGCTTCGGGTTGACAGCCGGCTTCTGCTTGTCGGCAGGCGCCTGTTCGACGGTTCCGCCCACACGCCCGAGGGCGGCATGGACATCGGATATCAGGTTCGGCAGTTCGCCGACCGGCACCGGATTGTTGCTGACATAGGCAGCCACCACGTCGGCGGTGAGCTCAATCAGCGCATCATTGTTTCTGGAAGGTGTTTCGACAATATCCATGGTCTTCAGGCCCCAACAAGAGTTACGTCGGTCTGTGCCCCTTTTTACAGGCAGGGCATTGCACGAATTTGCGCAGATAGAGCTGCCGCGATTCGTGTCACGGGGACATCAATGCGGCCGCAGGTCAAGTAAGTCAATTCGTTGCGCGCATTATATTTATGAATCTTGATCAACTATTCCGCGATCAGCTTCAATCTTTCGTGCATCATGTAATTTTTCGATATTTCGCCCGCCAAACCGATAAAGCCTGACGTAACGTCAGTTCACCGTTACATTCGCGATAACTCACAAATCAGGTTTCAATGCTCTTGGTTGCTTTGCCGTCGCTTCGGCAAACTTGGTTGTTCGCATCTGTCCTCAAAACCACAGGTTGCCGCACCTCTCTGTCGGGCAGGCAACCAGGCGACATGCCCGCCGGCCGAACCCGTCGGGGCCAAAATCGATGGTCGTTCAATTCGGGATGATGTATCTGCCATAGGCCCAGCCGGTCACGAAGGTGCCGTTCTTGGCCGGGTCATGCCAGATTTCGCACCAGCGATAGCGAACCGTCTGCTGCTGTTTCCATGCCGGTTGATTGGCGATATCGAGCAGGTTTATGCCGCCGGTGCATCGTCCGGTCATCTGCAGGACGGTCCCGTTCGGATAGGCTGCCTGCTTCTGGGATGTTCCCGACGGATATTTGCGCACATTGAGCGTGTCGCCGAACGGCACATTGGCCACTTGCCAAGCCGAAAATACGGTCGCATGAGACTGGCCGGCAAAGACCAGACTTAGCGAAGCGACGGCGGAAGCCGCAGCAATACGAGACCGAATAGTCATCTTCTCTCCTCCCGGCCGTCGCATGGGCCGACACCACCTCTACGCCACGGCTCTTGAACCTGCCCTGATCGGCGTGTTCATTCGTCATTCAAGATATTTCCAGAGCGAGACGCAATGACCAGGACTTCCCGATTTCCAATCGCCAGCGCCCCTGCCCCCGAGAAAAGGCCCGTCTCGGACACGCATCACGGCATCACGCGAACCGATGAATATGCCTGGCTGCGAGCGGATAACTGGCAAGAAATGTTCAGGGATCCTTCCTTGCTCGGTCCTGGGATCCGCGCCGAACTCGAAGCCGAGAATGCCTATCAGTCGACGCTGATGGCCGACACGTCAGATCTGCAAAAGCAGCTTTTCAAGGAAATGAAGGGCCGCATCAAGGAAGATGATTCTTCCGTTCCCATGAAGGACGGGCCTTATGCCTACGGCTCTTCCTTCAAGCTCGGCGGCGAGCAGCCGCGCTATTTCCGAACGCCGCGCGGCGGCGGACCCGAGCAGATCCTGCTCGACGGCGACGCCGAGGCCGAGGGCAAGGCCTATTTCCGGCTTGGCGGCGTCGATCATTCGGCCGATCATAGCAAGCTCCTATGGGCCTTCGACGACAAGGGTTCGGAATTCTACACGCTGCGTGTGCGCGACCTTGCCGACGGCAAGGAACTGGCGGACCAGATACAGGCCACCGGCGGTTCGGGGGTCTGGGACGCGGGCAATGACGGGTTCTTCTATACGCGTCTCGACCCAAACCACCGGCCGTCGAAGGTGCTGTTCCACGCACTGGGGCAGGCCCCTGAAAACGACCGGCTGATCTACGAGGAAACCGACCCCGGCTTCTTCATGAACGTCGACGGGACCCGCAACAACCAATGGATCATGATCGGCATCAACGATCACGAGACTTCGGAATACCGCCTGTTGAGCGCCAGCGATCCATTTGCCAAGCCGAAGCTGGTTTCGGCGCGCGAGACCGGCCTTCAATATGAACTTGAGGAAGGCGGCGATATCTTCTTCGTCCTGACCAACGCGGACGGTGCCAAGGACTTCAAGATCATGACGGCGCCGGCGAGCGACCCGGTCCGCGCCAACTGGCAGGAACTGGTGCCGCATGAACCCGGCCGGCTGATCCTGTCGGTGATCGGCTTCAAGGACCACATGGTGCGGCTCGAGCGCAAGGAAGGCCTGCCGCGCATCGTCGTGCGGGATCGGGCCAGCGGCGAAGAGCATCTGATTTCCTTCGACGAGGAAGCCTTCTCGCTCGGCCTTTCAGGGTCCCTGGAATATGACACCGAGATGATGCGTTTTTCCTACTCGTCGATGACGACACCGTCACAGATGTTCGACTACAACATGCGCACTCGTGAGCGTGTGCTGCTCAAGACCCAGGAAGTGCCGTCCGGCCACGATCCGCACCTCTACGTCACGAGGCGGCTGATGGCGCCGGCGGCCGATGGCGAACTGGTGCCGATCTCGCTTCTGCATCACCGCGACACGCCGCTGGATGGCTCCGCGCCATGCCTGCTCTACGGTTACGGCTCCTACGGTATCACCGTGCCGGCCGCCTTCAACACCAACTGGTTCTCGCTGGTGGACCGTGGGTTCGTGTTTGCCATTGCCCACGTGCGCGGCGGCAAGGACAAGGGATATGGCTGGTACGACGACGGCAAGCGGGCGCACAAGATGAACACCTTCACCGATTTCATCGCCTGCGCCCGCCACCTCGTTGCCGAGCGCTATACCGCGCATGACCGAATCGTCGCGCAAGGCGGCTCGGCCGGCGGTATGCTGATGGGCGCCATCGCCAACATGGCGCCGGATTGCTTCGGCGGCATCGTGGCCGAGGTTCCCTTCGTCGATGTACTCACCACCATGCTCGATGCAACGCTGCCGCTGACCCCGCCGGAATGGCCGGAATGGGGCAATCCGATCGCGTCGGCCGACGATTACCTGACGATCGCCGCCTATTCGCCATACGACAATGTCGCCGCGCTCAACTATCCGCCGATCCTGGCGCTCGCCGGTCTCACCGATCCGCGCGTCACCTATTGGGAGCCGGCCAAATGGGTTGCGCGGCTGCGCGACCGCAAGAGCGGCGACAATCCGGTACTGTTCAGGATCAACATGGATTCCGGCCATGCCGGTGCCTCCGGCCGGTTTTCACGCCTGGAGGAGATCGCCTATACTTATGCCTTCACGCTGAAGGTGACGGACAAGGCATAGCTCACGGAGGAACGCTGCGATGATCGATCTGGCCACAACGATAGCTTACATCGCGGTTGTGCTCGGCTTTGTCTTCATTCCTGGCCCGGCCACGCTGTTGACGATCGCCCGCGCAACGAGTTCGGGGACGAGAGTCGGAATCGCCACAGGCGGCGGGATCGCGGCCGGCGATGTGTTTCATACCGCCATGGCGATGGTTGGGATCTCGGCGATCATCGCCACATCGGCGACGCTGTTCAGCATCGTAAAGTATATCGGCGCGGCCTACCTCGTTTACCTCGGCATTCGGGCCATCATCGAGAAAGCGCCAACCGATCCGACCGCCGGCGCGCTTGCAAGCTCCGCCGGCAAGGCGTTTCGACAGGCTGTCCTGACGAGGTGCTCAACCCCAAGACCGCGCTTTTCTTCCTGGCGTTCCTGCCTCAGTTCGTGCGGCCCGAAAACGGATCAGTGATGGTTCAATTGGCCGTATTGGGGATCATCTTCGTCATGCTGGGGCTTTTCAGCATGGTCGTGTTTGCCGTGAGCGCAGGGCGGCTCGGCAGTTTCCTGCGCCGAAATCCGACAGTGCTGAAATGGCAAGGCAAGGTTGTCGGCGGCATCTACTGCGCCCTGGGTGTCCGCCTCGCCTTGCAAGAGCGCTGAGGCCAGGCGACCCACGTCCGCTGGCAGGCCTGATGATCATCACTTTTTGAATTCCGCGCGGCTCATTTCCGCTCGCAATTGCGACGGTCGCGCGCTACCCAAAGCACGATTTTCCCGGGCACGAAGTCCGCACTTGCACAAGGGTCCATTATGCTGCTCGTCGACGTCTATCTCGACAAATCGCCGATCCAGGGCATCGGTGTGTTTGCCAAGAACCATATTGCCAAGGGCACGCTGGTCTGGAAGCTCGACCCCCGGTTCGATCGGATCATCGACGTCGAGACCTATGAGAGCGAAACCGGGCCGGTGAAGAACTACCTCGACCGCTATTCCTACCCCGACCGTCGCGATCCCGCCTATATCGTCTTCGAAGCCGACGACGCCCGCTACATGAACCATGACGACGAGCCGAATTGCGATGTCTCGTCGCCCGAGGAGACCTACGCCTTGCGCGACATCGCGCCTGGCGAGGAGATGACCTGCAACTACAACCTTTTCTTCGAAACGGGCTTCGATTTCCTCGGCGATCGCCACCTGCAGTCCGAGGATTAGTTCGTACTTTTCTTGCGCGCCGGATAGCCGTTGGGATGCGGCGGCACCGCCTTCAGATAGGCAGCAATCGCCGCACGGTCGTCCGCCGTCAGCTCGGCCATGTTGCGCTGCACGTCGACCATGGCGCCGCCGACGGAATCGAAGTCCGGCGTGAATCCGGTTTCGAGGTAGTTTGCGATGTCGGACGCGGACCAGCTGCCGATACCTCCCTCGCCCGAAGTGATGTTCGGCACGACGCCCGAGCCCTCGGCGGCCACCGCACCGGCCAGCCATTCGCTTTTCCTGGTGCCTCCAGCGAGGTCGCGCGGCGTGTGGCATTCGCCGCAATGGCCCGGTCCTTCGACCAGGTAGCGGCCTGCCATCACAGGGTCTGGCGCGCCATCAGGCAGGGGCACGACAGGCTTGTCACTGAGATAGAGCCGCTTCCACAGGCCAATGCCGCGCCGGATGCTGAACGGGAACGCCAGCGAATTGCCGGGCGCCTTGCCGGCGACGGCGGGAAGCGTCTTCAAGAAAGCGTAAAGGTCGGCGACATCTGACGGTTTCATGCGAGCATAGGAGGCATAGGGGAATGCCGGATAGAAATGCTCGCCCGAAGGCGACACACCTTTCAGCATGGCGTTAGCGAGATTCCCGGCCGACCATGCGCCGATGCCGTCCTTGGGATCTTGCGAAATATTGGGCGGAACAAAGATGCCGAATGGCGTCTTGAGTTCGAGCCCGCCTATGAGCTGAAGCCGTGCATCGCCCTGCGACCCGGGCTTGGCATGGCAGGAGGTGCAGCCGCCGGCATAGAAGATGCGCTTGCCCCGGGCAACATCGCCTGGGCCGAGTTGCGCCAGGGTCGCCGCATCAAGCGTGACCGGTGCCGACAGCAGCCACCCCGCCGACGCGCCGGCGACGCCCAGGACGAGGGCCGCGCCGACGAGCTTCTTCAGCCATGCCATGGCTGGCGATCAGCCCTTTTTGACCCTGTAGCCCTGGTGGCAGGTACCACAGTCCGAGCCGATGGTGCCGATCTGCGTCTTCAGCGCATCGACGTCGGCCGGAGCCGCCGCGACCGCAGCCTTGACATCGGCGAGATACTTGTCCTCGGTCGCCTTGAAGCCGGCCATGTCTTCCCAGATTTTTGGCGCCGCCGTGGTGTCGCCGGTGTCGGTGCCCTTCGGGAACAAGGCCTCTACGTCGAACTTCTCGGCATTTGCCTGCAGTGCCTGCAACTGCGTCAGCACCGCGGCGGCATCAAATGGCTCCTCGCCCTTGACCACTTTCGACAGGCCGCCGACGATCTTTCCGCGTTCCTTCATCAGAGCCTGCCGATCGAGGATCGGATCGGCAAAGGCCGCCGATGCGGCGAGTGCGAGCATGGAGATGGCGATGACAAGCTTTCTCATTCATTTGGCTCCGTGGTGAAGGCATTTCAGGACAGGACGTTAACGGATGCGGGAGGTGGAATATTCCCATTCTCCCGCATGAAATTGCATGACCCTAGCCGTGGGGTTCGAGACGAAAAGAAAAGGCCCGGGGGTGCCGGGCCTTTCGGAAGATTGATCAGGCATTCGCCTTTTCGTAGAGTTCAAGCACGTGATCCCAGTTGATCAGGCTATCTACGAAGGCCTCGAGGTATTTCGGCCGGGCGTTGCGATAATCGATGTAGTAGGAGTGCTCCCAGACGTCGACGCCGAGGATCGGCGATGCGCCATGAACCAGCGGGTTCTCGCCGTTCGGCGTCTTCGATATCGCCAGCTTGCCGTCCTTGACCGAAACCCAGGCCCAGCCCGAACCGAACTGCGTTGTGCCGGCGGCAATGAAATCAGCCTTGAACTTGTCGTAACCGCCGAGATCGCTGTCGAAAGCCTTCTGCAGCGCGCCAGGGAGCTTGTTGCCGCCGCCGCCCTTCTTCATCCATTTCCAGAAATGGATGTGATTGTAGTGCTGGGCAGCATTGTTGAAGAGACCGGCATTCTTGCCGAACGATTGCTTGACCACCTCTTCGACCGAAAGATCGCCAAGGCCGGCTTCGGCGGCGAGCTTGTTGCCGTTGTCGACATAGGCCTTGTGATGCTTGTCGTGGTGATACTCCAGCGTCTCTTTGGACATATAGGGCTGCAGGGCCTCATAGTCGTAGGGCAGAGCGGGCAATTCGAAAGCCATGGGTAGTACTCCCTCGTGGAAAATCCGGTGTGGATACCGGAGTAAGATAGGTCGGGATTGAGCTGGAGCAACTCCGGAAGTGAAGCGCCGGTTCCCTTTCTAAGCGGGTTCCCGGGAACTGTCACATGCTTTTCCTGTGACCAGCCGCGCGGCGACAAAAAGGCCGGCTATCTCAGCCAGCCGAGGTCGAATGCGCCCACTCCCAATAGAGTTCACGTGCCTTCTTGGCCACCGGGCCGGGTTGCAGATCACGGCCCTCCATGCGGGTGACCGGCACCACCTTGGAGTGGTTGCCGGTCGAGAAGATTTCGTCCGCTTCGAGGAAATCCCGCACCGACAGCGTCTTTTCAGTCGTCGTGAACCCATAGTCGCCAAGCAGCGTCATCGTGCGCGCGCGGGTAATGCCGGACAGGAAGGTTCCGTTCGGCGCCGGCGTCAGCACATGGCCGTCCTTGACCAGGAAGATGTTTGAGCTTCCGGTCTCCGCGACATTGCCCAGCATGTCGAGCACAAGCGCGTTGTCGAAGCCGCGCGCCTTGGCCTCGAGGATGGCGCGGCCGTTGTTGGGATAGAGGCAGCCGGCCTTGGCGTTGGTCGGCATGGTTTCGATAGTCGGGCGCCGGAATGGCGACACGGTCACCGAAAAGCCGGTCGGTGAGATCATCGGCGATTCATAGAGGCAGAGGCAGAAACGGGTCGAGGCGGGATCGGCCGGCACGCCCATGTAGCCGCCATGCTCGGCCCAGTACATCGGCCTGATGTAGACCGCCGTCTTGCCGTCGAATTTCTTCAATCCGTCCCAGGTCAGCCCGACGATCTGCTCGGGCGTCATGTTCGGCGCCAGCCCAAGCGCGATCGCCGAGGCATTGACGCGTGCGGCATGAAGTTCGAGATCGGGCGCCACGCCTTCGAACCACCGCGCGCCGTCGAACACGCTGGTGCCGAGCCACATGGCATGGCTGCGCGGCCCCAGAATGGCGACATTGCCTTCGTACCAATCGCCATCGACGAAAGTCCATGTCGCGGATTGCGCCGCCGCCGCCAGTGTCATCGCGTTTTCCCGTTCCGGTCAATCTTGTGTGACAACATTGGATGATGCTTTGACCGCCGCCGTCAACCAGCATCGGGGAGTTTTGTTGAGGCCAGCGACGGGTGCGCTGCAATCAAGGCTTGCACCTTGTCCCGCCTCGCCTCAAAACTGTTGCCATGCAATACGCCGCCTACGTGTTCGACGCCTATGGCACGCTGTTCGACGTGCACGCCGCCGTGCGCCGCCATGCGGACGCGATCGGCCCGGACGGCCAACTCCTGTCCGAAATCTGGCGCGCCAAACAGCTCGAGTATTCCTGGGTTCGCACGCTGATGGGCGCCTATGCCGATTTCTGGCAGCTGACCGAACAGGCGCTGGACTTCGCCTTGCGCAAGGTCCCTTCGGCCGATCCGAGCCTCAAGGCGAAACTTCTGGAAGCCTACTGGCGGCTGGACTGTTATCCCGAAGTGCCGGCCGTGCTGAAAGCGCTCAAGGCTTCGGGCGCCAGGCTGGCGATCCTCTCCAACGGTTCGCCCGAAATGCTGCAGGCAGCAGTCAAGTCGGCGGCACTCGACCAGGTCCTGGACGACATCTATTCGGTCGATGCGGTGCGTCGCTTCAAGACCGATCCTATTGTCTACGACATGGTCGCCACGGGATGGCGCCTCTACCCCGGCGCGGTCTCCTTCCAGTCCTCCAACCGCTGGGACATTGCGGGCGCCACCAAATTCGGCTTCCGCACGGTCTGGATCAACCGCTCCAACCAGCCGGAGGAATACCAGGACTTGCCACCGGCCCTGATCCTGCCATCGTTGGAGGCACTCGTATCCGGCGCCTAACTGACCTGTGGCTCCAGCGCCACAGTGGCGGCGCAGTCACAGCTTCGCCTTTGTTTGTCCACGTTCGAGCCAGAATCGGAACCGCCTATCGCCTCAGGTGTTGTCAGGCACCCGCAGCGAACGTCGCGTGTTGACGCTTTGTTGCGATTTGAGTCTTAAAGAAGGCAGCCATGTCCATAACCGAAATCGAATCCTATCGCCTGAGCCGTCGCGGCTTCCTCAACGCCGCAGCCCTGGGCGCCGCCTCGATCGCGGTTTCCGCATGCGCCACCACCGGACCGGGACCAGTCGAGCCGCCGCCGCCACCAACGTATGTCGAGCCTCCGCTCGCCGACTATGCGTCGATGTACGCTGCGGTCAACGATGGCGGTTTCGATCTGCCGGCCATCCCCGTCGACAGGATCGATCCGCAGTTCCTGCGCCAGATCGTACCCGACCCGACCGGGCAGAAGCCGGGGACCATCGTCGTCGATACGACAGGCCATTTCCTCTATCTGGTTCGCCCTGGCGGCCAGGCCATTCGCTATGGTGTCGGCCTTGGCCGCGCCGGCTTCGAATGGTCGGGCGACGCTGTCGTCCAGTGGAAGCAGAAATGGCCGAAGTGGACGCCGCCGGATGAGATGATCGCCCGCCAGCCGGAATTGAAGCAGTACAGCGCCGACAATGGCGGCATGCCCGGCGGCCTAAAGAACCCGCTCGGCGCACGTGCGCTCTATCTCTTCCAGGGCAATGTGGACACGCTCTATCGCCTGCACGGCTCGCCGGAATGGCGCTCGATCGGCAAATCGGTGTCGTCGGGCTGCGTGCGCCTGATGAACCAGGACATTATCGACCTTTATGACCGCGTGCCCTCGAAGACGCCGGTCATAGTGACCAGCGACGCTCGCCAGCCGATGGTGGCGACGGCCAACCACAAGGCGATCCCGATCGATGCCGGCGTGCCGGATGGATCCGTGCTGCTCGGCCCAGTCAAAGCGGTCACGAACGCGATCTTCTGAGTTTCAGGGGCTTCTGAGTTTCAGGGGGCAGTGGCGTTGCGGCTGCCCCGATCCTACCGTCCCCGCGACAAACTACCCAGAATCCCGCGCACAATGGCACGTCCAACCGACGAGCCGACCGAGCGCACCACCGACTTGATCGCGGCCTCGGCCACCGTCTGGCGATTGGAGGGGCGCGGCGCAGGCGCGCGCCGGCCACCGGACTGCGGCGCGGGATCGTCATTGCCGAAGCCTGGAATGGTCCAGCGCGAGCCGCCGGTGCCGGCCTGCTGCGCCTGCGCCTCGGCGTCCTGCGCCTGCTTTGCCTTCTTCTGCAGCATTTCGAAGGCCGATTCGCGATCGACAACCTGGTCATACTGGCCGGTGACCGGGCTTTCCCCGATCAGCTTCTGCCGCTCGGCAGGGGTGATGGGTCCAAGCCGCGATGACGGCGGACGGATCAACGTGCGCTGGACCATGGACGGAATGCCCTTGGCCTCCAGGGTAGAGACCAGGGCCTCGCCGGTGGCGAGCTGGGTGATGGCGGTGGCGCAGTCGAAATCCGGATTGGGCCGGAAGGTTTCGGCCGCCGTCCTCACCGCCTGCTGCTCGCGCGGCGTGTAGGCGCGCAGCGCGTGCTGCACGCGGTTGCCGAGCTGGGCCAGGACCTTTTCGGGGATATCCAAGGGGTTTTGCGTGACGAAATAGACGCCGACGCCTTTCGAGCGGATCAGGCGGACCACCTGCTCGACCCGGTCGATCAGCACCTTCGGCGCCTCGTCGAACAAGAGGTGCGCCTCGTCGAAGAAGAACACCAGCTTCGGCTTGTCGGGGTCGCCAACCTCCGGCAGTTCCTCGAACAGCTCCGACATCAGCCAGAGCAGGAACGTCGCGTAGAGGCGCGGATTCATCATCAGCTTGTCGGCGGCCAGCACGCTGATGGCGCCGCGACCATCGCGGGTGGTGCGCATGATGTCGGCAATGCGCAAAGCCGGCTCGCCGAAGAAGTTCGCCGCGCCCTGCTGCTCAAGTACCAGCAGCGTGCGCTGAATCGCCCCCACCGACGGCTTGGTGACGTTGCCATAACGGGCGCTGATTTCTTCGGCGCGCTCCGCGATGTTGGCGAGCAGCGCCTGCAGGTCCTTGAGGTCGAGGAGAAGAAGGCCCTCTTCATCGGCAATGCGGAAGGCAATGTTCATGATGCCTTCCTGCGCGTCGGTCAGGTTCATCAGCCGCGACAGAAGCAGCGGTCCCATCTCCGAAATGGTGGCGCGGATGGGGTGACCCTGCTCGCCGAACAGATCCCAGAAGATGACGGGAAATTCCTGGAAGTCGTAAGGGTCGAGCTTGACCTGTTCTGCCCGCTTGACCAGGAAATCCTGGGCGGTGCCCATCATGGCGATACCGGAAAGGTCGCCCTTGATGTCGGCGCAGAAGACCGGAACGCCGGCGTTGGAAAATCCCTCGGCCAGGATCTGCAAGGTGACGGTCTTGCCCGTACCGGTGGCGCCGGTCACCAGGCCATGGCGATTTCCGTATTGCAGCAGCAGGTTTTCGGCGCGCTGATAGCTGTCGTCGGGCTTGCGGCTGGCGCCGATAAAAATACTGGTGTCGTCAGCCATAGCTCGGGTCTCCGCAAAACTGATGTGTCTAAAGCCAGCCTTTGCCCGATGGTATAGTGAGGCTGCCGCACAGCGACAATGACAATTGTCCAAGGCAGGACCAATCGTTCAATCAGGGCTATCGTCCAAATCGGACCAATCGCCAAAATCGGATTTTGGAACTTGCGGATTTCGACGGTGTTTGGCAATCGTCCATGGTCCGTCCACGCAAGCGACCTATATCAGGTGGATCGAATATCAGGTGGTCGAATTCAAGCCCTGGGCGTGCATTGCGATAACTGACCGGGGACCGTAGATTAGGCTGCCCGGGCTGGTGCGGCCACATAGAACGAGGACGATGAATGGGCGCCGGAGCCTTGACCAGGGATGTTGAGCCAACGAATGCGGAGCGTCAGCGATGGCTGACCCTGGCGGAAAAAGCGTTGGCTGGCGCCTCCTTCGAGAAAAAGCTGGTCTCGCATACCGACGACAACATCCGCGTCGAGCCGCTCTATGAACGCGCGACCGGAACGGAACCGATCGTGCGCGCCAATCCTCAATCGCCGTGGATCGTCAGCCAGCGCGTCGACGACCCCGATGTCGAACGCGCCAAGAGGCAGGTCCTGGAAGATGTCGCCCAGGGCGCGACGGGATTGTCGCTCGTCTTCGAGGGCGCCCCGAACGCGTTTGGCTACGGCCTGCCGAGGACGGCGCAGGCGCTCGAGACGGTGCTGGAGGGCGTGCCCCTCAACCGGGTCCAGATCCGTATCGACACCCACCCCTGGAGCCGCCCCATGGCCGACTGGCTGGTGGCGTTCCTGAGCAAGCGCCGCTCCGATCCGGCAAAGCTCAACCTGTCTTTCGGCATCGATCCGGCTGCTATCCTCGCCGGCACCGGCCGGCTGCGCATGTCGATCGAGGCGCTGCAGGAATCCATGCCGCAATCGCTGGCGCATTTCTTCTCGATGGGCGTTCCGGGTGTGCTTCTGGAGGCGGACGGTCGCGTCTTCCACAATGCCGGCGCCACGGAAGCGCAGGAACTCGGCATCATGCTGGCCTCGGCGGTCTCGTATCTGCGAATGTTCGAGAAGGCGCGGCAGCCGCTCGTCTATGCCGCGCCTCATATCGGCTTCGCGCTCAGCGTCGACCAGGACCAGTTCCTGTCGATGGCCAAGGTGCGAGCCCTGCGCAGGCTGTGGGCACGGGTGCAGGAGGCCTGCTCGATCCCCAATTCCACGGCCAACATCCATGCCGAGACATCATTTCGCATGATGACGGCATTGGATTCCGAAACCAACATCCTGCGCACGACGATCGGCTGCTTCGCCGCGGCGGCGGGAGGCGCCGATTCGATCTCAATCCTGCCGCATACGATCGCGCACGGCCTGCCGGCGGCCTTTGCCCGCCGCGTCGCGCGCAACGCGCAGCTGATCATGGCCAATGAAAGCCATGTCGATCATGTCGCCGATCCCGCCCATGGCTCCGGCGCCGTCGAAGCGCTCACCTCAGACCTTTGCGAAGCCGCGTGGGCGGAATTACAGGCCATCGAGGCTGAGGGTGGCGTGCTGTCCAGCCTTCGGGACGGACATATCCAGCAGCGCGTCCGCAACGCCGCCGCCCATCGCGCCATAGCCTTCAAGTCAGACGAGCGGGCCATTGTCGGCGCCACGCTTTATCCGTTGAAAAGCGAGCGCCCGGTCGAGACGCTGGACGCAGAGAAGCGACCTGCCTTCACCGAGGGCGTCGTCCTGTGCGAAGCGTTGTCTCCGGTCCGCATCGATCAATCCATCGGGGCCGCTTCTTGATTCCGGATTTCAGTCAGATCGGCTGGGTGCCGCCGCGCCGCGCGCCTGTCGAGGTCAAGGGACAGCGAACAACGCCGGAAGGCCTTGTCGTCAAGCAGCTGTACAGTCAGGGCGACCTCAAGGGATTGTCGCATCTCGACACCTATCCGGGCCTGCCGCCCTTCGTGCGCGGCCCCTACCCGACCATGTATGTCCAGCAACCCTGGACCATCCGGCAATATGCCGGTTTTTCGACCGCCGAAGAATCCAACGCCTTCTACCGGCGCAACCTTGCCGCCGGCCAGAAAGGCCTTTCGGTTGCCTTCGATCTCGCCACGCACCGCGGCTATGATTCGGACCATCCGCGCGTCGCCGGCGATGTCGGCATGGCGGGTGTGGCTATCGATTCCATCCTCGACATGCGGCAATTGTTCGACGGCATTCCGCTCGGCGAGATGACCGTGTCGATGACGATGAACGGCGCGGTGCTGCCGATCATGGCGCTCTACATCGTGGCGGCGGAAGAGCAAGGCGTCGCGCAGAAGGATTTGGCCGGAACCATTCAGAACGACATTCTGAAGGAGTTCATGGTCCGCAACACCTATATCTATCCGCCGAAGCCCTCGATGCGGATCGTTTCGGACATCTTCTCCTACACCTCGAAGAACATGCCGAAGTTCAACTCGATATCGATCTCCGGCTATCACATGCAGGAGGCCGGCGCGACCGCCGACCTGGAGCTCGCCTATACGATCGCCGACGGGATTGAATATGCCCGCGCCGGCGTCGCGGCGGGGCTCGACATCGACCGTTTCGCGCCGCGCCTGTCGTTCTTCTGGGCGATCGGCATGAATTTCTTCATGGAAGTTGCCAAGCTCAGGGCCGCACGCCTGTTGTGGGCGACGCTGATGAAAAAGAACTTCGCGCCAAAGGACGAGCGGTCGCTGTCCCTGCGCACCCATTGCCAGACCTCCGGCTGGTCGCTGACGGCACAGGATCCCTACAACAACATCATCCGCACCATGATCGAGGCGATGGCCGCGACCCAGGGGCATACCCAGTCGCTGCACACCAACTCCTTCGACGAAGCAATGGCGCTGCCGACCGACCATTCGGCGCGCATCGCCCGCAACACGCAACTCGTCCTGCAGAAGGAATCCGGCACCACGCGCATTATCGATCCGTGGGGTGGTTCGGCCTATCTCGAACGGCTGACACACGATCTGGCGGCGCGTGCGCTCGCCCATATCGAGGAGGTCGAGGCTCTCGGCGGCATGGCGGCTGCGATCGAAAAGGGCATACCCAAGCTGCGCATCGAGGAAGCCGCGGCCCGCACGCAGGCGCGCATCGATTCCGGCGAGCAGATGCTGGTCGGCGTCAATGCGCATCGCCCCGGAGCCGATATCGAGGTCGACGTGCTGAAGATAGACAATGCCGAGGTCAGGGCCCGGCAACTCTCGAAGCTGCAACGGCTGAAGGGCACGCGTGACGTCGCCGCCGTCGAAAGCGCGCTCGATGCGCTGACCCGTGCCGCACAGAGCGAGGACAACCTCCTGGAGTTCGCCATCCGCGCCGCGCGCGCCAATGCCACTGTCGGCGAAATCTCGTTCGCCCTGGAAAGAGCTTATGGCCGCCATGTGGCCACGGTGCAGACCATTTCCGGTGTCTACCGCAAGGCGCTTGGCGACAGTCCGGTGATCGACCGCCTGCAGGACAAGCTCGGTGCCTTCGAAAAGAAAAACGGCGGCAAGCCGCGCATCCTCGTGGCCAAGATGGGACAGGACGGCCACGACCGCGGGCAGAAAGTGATCGCCACGGCCTTCGCCGATCTCGGCTTCGACGTTACCGTCGGCGCCATGTTCCAAACGCCGGAAGAGATCGCGAAACTGGCTGTCCAGAATGACGTCCACATCATCGGCGCCTCATCGCTGGCAGCGGGTCACCTGACGCTGATCCCAGAATTGCGCGACACGCTGAAGAAGCTCGGCCGCGGCGACATGCTGATCGTGGCCGGCGGCGTCATCCCGCCGCAGGACTATGATGCGGTGCTGCAAGCCGGCGCGGCGGAAATCTTCCCGCCGGGCACGGTCATTCCGGAAGCGGCGGAGCGGCTGCTGGATCGGCTGCTATCCTCGTGACGAATCTGTTATAATATCTGTTGCAACACCCGGCGCACCGCGTTATAATTAGCGTTGCAACAGGATGTTTCATCATGAACACCACAATTCGCAAGATCGGTAATTCGGACGGCGTGATTCTGCCGAAAGAGCTTCTCGATCGATTGAATCTCAAGACAGGCGACAACGTGGTCGTCGTCCAGGAAGGTCAAGAGCTTCGCTTGCGCCGATTGGAAGATTCTGCCGAAGAATTCGAGCGCAAGATGAAGGTAGCGCGCGAGCGGATGAGGAAATACGAGGTTGCCTACCGCGCGCTCGCAAAATGACGGCACATCATTCGCGAGAGTTCGTGGAGGCGATGCATGCCGAGCAGTTGCGTCTTCACGGCGGCGCGTCGGGCATCCGCGATGAAGGCCTGTTGGAATCGGCGCTCGCACGTCCGCAACAGAAAGAAGCATACGGCGAGCCGGATCTGAGCGAACTCGCTGCCGCCTATCTCTTCGGCATCGCAAAGAACCATCCGTTCGTCGATGGGAACAAGCGCACGGCTTTCGCTGCGGCCGACTTGTTTCTCTATTTCAACGGATTAAGCATCGAAGCCGAACAGGAGGAGGTCATCCAACTGGTGATGATGGTCGCTGCCAGCGAGATAGACGAAGCGGGTGCGGCCGCATTCTTCCGCGACCATGTGGTCAAGCTTGAAGACTAACTCTCCGAGAGCTTGACGATCTCCCACTCCTTGCCGTTGACGCTGGCCACGTCGCCAACCTTCTTGCCGAACAGCGCGACCGCCATAGGCGAGACGTGCGAGATGCTGCCCTTGGCCGGATCGGCTTCATCCTCGCCGACAATCTTCCAGTGCACCTTCCTGCCGTCGTCACTTTGCAGCGTGACACCCATGCCGAAGCGGACGACATCGCTGCCGGGCTCCGGCACGGAAAGCTCGGCACTCTCGCGTCGCGCGGTCCAGTAGCGCAGATCGCGCGACACGACCGCGATGCGCTCGCGGTCGGCTTTCCGCTCCGCTTTCGCCATGATATCGCGCAGATCGGCCAGATTGTCGTCGATCTGCGCCAGGCCGCGCTCCGTCACCAGGTTCCGGTGCGTGCTGATCGGCCGCTCGCCAACACCGGCGATCGCGTTTTCGCTGTCTTCTTCGCGGGTAAAAGCTCTGCTCATCCCCTGAACTTAGGCGCCGAGTGGCCGCCCGACAAGTCATTGCCGCCGAGAAGAGGCGCGTTGAACGTCTGGCATGATTCCTGCGGTGTCGGGGCGGAACACTGGGATTCTGTGCCGATGTTGAACAGACGAACCCTGCTGACGCAGACCACCTGCTTTGCCGTCATGGGCCTCGCGCTCGGCAAGGCGGCGGCCGCCAGCCTGACCGGCATCGAGAAAGCCTCGATGCGCGGCTCGATCAACGCCACCGAACTTGGCGTCCAGCCCGGTACGTTTGACGACCAGAGCAAGGCCTTCGCCAAGCTGCTGCGCGACGCGAATGGCCGTGACATGCCGGTCTTCCTGCCGCCCGGCACCTATGTGGTGTCCAATCTCTCGCTGCCTGGTCGCGTGCGTCTTTCCGGCGTGCCGGGCGCGACGCGGATCGTCTATGGCGGCGACGGCCATTTGTTCATGGCCGAACACGCCGACCATATCGAACTCAGCGGACTGGTTTTCGACGGCGCGAACCGCTCGATGGGCGACTACGCGCAAGGACTGCTCGATCTGCGCCGGGTGGCGCATCTGGTGGTGGACAACTGCCAGATCACAGGCAGCGGCAAGAATGGGCTGGCGCTGGAACATGCGACGGGCCGGATCGAACGTTCGGACATATCCGGGGCGGCGGACGCCGGCATCTATTCGGTGGAGGCGGCAGGGCTGGCGATATCAGGCAACACCGTCTCCGATTGCGCCAATGGCGGCATCCTGGTGCATCGCTGGCAAGCTGCGGAAGACAGCACCATGGTCACCGGCAACCGCGTCGAACGCATTGGCGCGCGCAGCGGCGGTACAGGCCAGAACGGCAACGGCATCAATGCCTTCCGCGCCGGCAATGTCGTCATCTCGGGCAATGTGGTCTCCGACTGCGCCTTCTCGGCGATCCGGGCCAACAGTTCCAGCAATTTGCAGATATCGGGCAACACCTGCTCGCGCTCGGGCGAGACCGCGGTCTATTCCGAGTTCTCGTTCGAAGGCGCCGTCATTTCCAACAACATCGTCGACGGCGCGGCCAACGGCATCTCGATCGTCAACTTCAACGAAGGCGGCCGCATGGGTATCTGCTCCGGCAACATCGTGCGCAATCTGTCGACATCAGGCCCCTATACCGCGGATCCACCCGGCTTCGGCGTTGGGATCGCCGTCGAGGCCGACACCGTCGCTTCCAACAACGTCATCGAGAACGCGCCGCTCTACGGCATGTCGATCGGCTGGGGGCCGTATCTGCGCAACGTCGTGGCCACCGGCAACATCATTCGCAAGGCAGGCACCGGCATCGTCGTCAGTGTGGTCGAAGGTGCCGGCACGGCCGTCATCTCCGACAACGTCATCGATGGCGCGTCGAACGGAGCGGTTGTCGGCCAGCGCTGGGCCGAGCCGGTGACATCAGACCTCACCCAGACCAGCAGCAGCGGCTATGCGCACTTAACCGTCGAGCGCAACCGCGTCAGCTGATTACCGCCTTCAATTCAGGGCCGGCGTCGGCCTCAGCGCCCCGACCTTGGCGCCAATCCGGCTTTCGATAGGCGCATTCGCCAGTTCGAGCAGCTTCGCCGCCAAGGCCTCGTCCGCCCGCAGCAGCCTGGCGAGGACCGCGGCGGCGATTGCATCGCCGGCGCGCCCGGCACCGTCATCGCATTTGACCGCGATGCCGAGGCCGAGTTCCGGAATTGCGGCACAATGGACGCCCTCGGCCCCGCCTTTCGCAAAAATTCGCCTCGGAGCGGCTTCCATCAGCAACAGGTCCGCGCGGCCGGTGCCGGCCACGAAGAACGGCTCCGCCATGCAGGCCGAAAGCAGCCGCTTCGCGGCCTTCGCCCGCTCCGGGCCAAAGCCTTGGGCCGTGGCCATGCGAGCAAAGCCGAGCGCGAAACTCCTGAGCGGCACCGCATAGGTCGGAATCGAGCAGCCGTCGACCGCGCGTTCGTCGGGGCCGTGGACAGCGCCGGTGACTGCCTGCATGGCGTCGCGCACCATTTCCTGCAGGGCGTGATCCGGTCTGACATAGCCGCGATGCGCGATGCCCAAATGAACGCAGGTACAGAGGAAACCGGAGTGCTTGCCGGAACAATTGTTATGCAACGCATTCGGTGAGCCGCCGGCACGCGCGAGCGCAATCTCCGCGTCATGGTTCGAGGGCCAGTGGACCCCGCATTCGAGCGCCGACCCGTCCAGCCCGGCCCTGGCCAGCATGGACCGCGCCACTTCGACATGCGCCGGCTCGCCGGAGTGGGAGGCACAGGCCAGCGCCAGTTCGCGATTGCCGAAGCCATAGGCATCCGCGGCACCCGTTTCGACAAGCGGCAGGGCCTGGATCGCCTTTACGGCGGAACGCGGAAAGACCGGCTTCGACGTATCGCCGATCTCCAGCACCGGCTTGCCGTCGGCATCGAAGACGGCGACGGCGCCGCGATGGGCGCTCTCGACAATGGCGCCGCGCAAAACTTCGATCAGAACCGGATTTGCCATGCTACCTCCCGCGAATGCCGGGGCGGTTTACCTGATCCGGTCGAGAATGGAAACGTAGTTGGCGACCGCCGCACCGCCCATGTTGAAGATGCCGCCGAGTTTCGCGCCCGGCACCTGGATGCCGCCGGCTTCGCCGACAAGCTGCATGGCGGTCAAGACATGCATGGATACGCCGGTGGCGCCGATCGGATGGCCCTTGGCCTTCAGTCCGCCGGAGGGATTGACCGGCAGGCCGCCGTCTTTTGCCGTTGTGCCATCCAGCGCCAGTTTGGCGCCCTCACCCGGCTTGGCCAGTCCCATCGCTTCATACTCGATCAATTCGGCGATAGTGAAGCAGTCATGCGTTTCGACGAAGGAGAGATCGTCGAGCGTTACGCCGGCGTTCTTCAGCGCGCGGGTCCAGGCCTGTTCGCAGCCTTCGAAGGTCAGGATGTCGCGCTTCGACATCGGCAGGAAATCCTGCACATGCTCGTTGGCGCGGAAGGCGACCGCGCGGCGCATCTTCAGCGCCGTTGCCGTGTCGGCAAGGACAAGGGCAGCGGCGCCGTCGGAGACCAGCGAGCAGTCGGTGCGCTTCAAGGGTCCTGCGACGAACGGGTTTTTCTCGCTCTCCTGCCGGCAGAAGTCATAGCCGAAATCCTTGCGCATCTGCGCATAGGGATTGTCGACGCCATTCTTGTGGTTCTTGGCAGCGATCATGGCGAGCGCATCCGACTGGTCGCCATAGCGCTGGAAATAGGCCTGCGCGATCTTGCCGAAGACGCCGGCGAAGCCGGCTGGCGTGTCGCCGTCCTCGGGCAGATAGGAAGCTTTCAGCAAATTCTTGCCGATTTCGGGCCCGGGCGTCGTCGTCATCTGCTCGGCGCCAACCACCAGCACGATGCGGGCGGCGTTTGCATCAATGGCGCGGATACCTTGCCTGACCGCCGCCGAACCGGTGGCGCAAGCGTTCTCGACGCGTGTCGCCGGCTTGAAGCGCAGCCGGTCGTCCGCCTGGAGAACCAGGCTTGCCGTGAAATCCTGCGCCGAAAAACCGGCATTGAAATGGCCGAGCACGATCTCGTCGACCTCGTCCGGGCCAATGCCGGCATGGTCGAGCGCGTCCGTCGCGACCTTGACGATCAGGTTTTCGAGCGTCTCGCCCTCAAGCTTGCCGAAGCGCGAATGCGCCCAGCCAACGATGCATGCGGTCATGGCGGTCTCCATCCTTGGCGCCAGCGCCCACGGCTCGTGACGCACTTCGCCTTTATTGTTCAAATATAAACATTCTCGCCCGGGCCGTGAAGGGCCGCAACGCAACAATCGCTTGGTACAGGTCGCGTCGAGGTCGATTTTTTATTGATTGACGCGTCAATAAAAAATAATCTCCCGCAAAAATCGGAAACGGCATGCCAAAAGTCGGAATGGAGCCATTGCGCCGCAGGGCGCTCATCGACGCGACGATCTCGGCGATCGGCGAGCGTGGCTCGCTTGACGTGACCATGTCCGAGATCGCCGGACGCGCCGGTGTGTCTTCGGCGCTCGCCCACCACTATTTCGGCGCCAAGGACGAGCTGCTGTTCGCGACGATGCGGCACATCCTGGCCGAACTGACCATCGATATGCGCCGCGCCTTGCAGTGCGCCGGCACCGCGCGCGAGCGCGTCTCGGCCGTGGTCGCCGTCAACTTCTCCGATGTCCAGTTCCAGGCCGAAACCATTGCCGCCTGGCTCGCTTTCTATGTCGAGGCGCAGCAATCGTCTTCGCTGCGCCGGCTGCTCAGAATCTATGCCCGGCGGCTGCATTCCAACCTGATGAGTGGATTGACCGGTATCCTGCCGAGGACCGAGGCCGACCGCGCCGCGGAAGCGACGGCGGCGATGATCGACGGGCTCTACATCAGGCGCGCGCTGAAGGATGGCGTGCCTGACGCCGCGACCGCGATCGCGCTGGTCGAAGATTATCTCGAAACCAAACTTGGCGGACGGCACAAGCAGTGACAGCGAAGCGACCCAATTTCCTGATCGTCATGGTCGACCAGCTCAACGGGACCTTGTTCCCGGATGGGCCGGCGGAATTTCTGCACACACCGCATTTGAAGGCACTGGCGGCGCGTTCGGCGCGCTTTGCCAACAACTACACCGCCTCGCCACTCTGCGCGCCGGGCCGTGCGTCGTTTATGAGCGGCCAGTTGCCGTCGCGCACCGGGGTCTATGACAATGCCGCCGAGTTCGCCTCGTCGATCCCGACCTTCGCCCATCATTTGCGTGCGGCCGGCTACTACACCTGCCTGTCGGGCAAGATGCATTTCGTCGGACCGGATCAGCTGCACGGTTTCGAGGAACGGCTGACCACCGACATCTATCCGGCGGATTTCGGCTGGACGCCGGACTACCGCAAACCCGGTGAGCGCATCGAGTGGTGGTATCATAATCTGGGTTCGGTGACCGGCGCCGGCGTTGCGGAAACAACCAACCAGATGGAGTATGACGACGAGGTCGTGTTCCTCGCGTCTCAGAAGCTCTATCAGCTTTCGCGCGAACAGGACGATGCGAGCCATCGGCCCTGGTGCCTCACCGTCTCGCTGTCGCATCCGCACGATCCCTATGTCGCGCGCAAGCAGTATTGGGATCTCTATGAGCATTGCCAGGTGCTGGATCCGGAAACCGGGTACATCGCTGAAGACGAGCAGGATCCGCATTCTCGGCGGCTGTACCATGCCAGCGACTATCCCTCTTTCGAGATCACGCCTGAAGAGGTGCGTCGTTCGCGGCGCGGCTATTTCGCCAACATCTCCTATGTCGACGACAAGGTCGGCGAGCTCCTCGACGTTCTCACGCGGACGCGCATGCTCGACGACACGATCATCCTGTTCTGCTCGGATCACGGCGACATGCTCGGCGAGCGAGGCCTGTGGTTCAAGATGAGCTTCTTCGAAGGCTCGGCGCGAGTGCCGTTGATGATTGCCGGCAAGGGCATTCGTGCCGGGCTGATCGAGGCGCCGGTCTCCAATCTCGACGTAGCACCAACGCTTTGCGACCTTGCCGGCATCGACATCGGGGCGATCGCGCCGTGGACCGACGGCCAGTCGCTGCTGCCGCTCACCAAGGGCGGGCAGCGCACGACACCGGTGCTGATCGAGTACGCGGCGGAGGGCTCCTATGCGCCCTTGGTGGCAATCCGCGAAGGCAGGTACAAATTCGTCCATTGCGAACTCGATCCGCCGCAATTGTTCGATCTCGAAGCCGATCCGCTCGAGCGGGACAATCTGGCCGACGACCCCGCCAATGCGGGTCTTGTGGCGGCATTCCTGGAAAAGGTCCGGGCGCGTTGGGACATGGCCGGCTTCGATGCCGCCGTGCGCGAAAACCAGGCACGCCGCTGGGTCGTCTATCCGGCGCTGCGCAACGGCGCCTACTACCCTTGGGATTTCCAGCCGTTGCAGAAAGCGTCAGAGCGGTACATGCGCAATCACATGAACCTCGACAATCTCGAAGAGAGCAAAAGGTATCCGCGAGGCGAATGATGGCAGACCTTCTCGTTCCCACTCTCGACCATCTCAGGCAGGCCTACGCGGTAACGTCACGGGCGACACAGGTCACGCCGCTGCTGGAATCGGCGGCGCTCGCCAGAGAAACCGGCGCGGCCCGGGTCTTCATCAAGCCGGAATCGCTGCAATGGGCCGGATCCTTCAAGGTTCGCGGCGCTTATTGGCGGCTGAAGCGGCTTTCGCCCGACGAGGCGAAGAAGGGCGTCGTCGCCTATTCCTCGGGCAATTTCGCGCAAGGGCTGGCCGCGGCCGGCCAGGCGCTCGGCATTCCCGTGACCATCGTCATGCCGATCGACGCGCCGGCCGCCAAGCGCGATGCTACCGCGGGTTATGGCGCGCGCGTCGTGCTGACCGACCATGACGATCGCGCGCGTGAAGAGGTCGCGGCGGCCAAGGCGCGCGAAATCGCTGAAACAGAAGGGCTAGCGCTCCTGCATCCATTCGACGATCCCGAGATCGTCGCCGGTCAGGCGGGTGCCGGCCTCGAAGCGCTCGACCAGCTGTCGGGTAAGGATGCCAGCGCCGATCTCTTGTTCTGCTCGGTCGGCGGCGGTGGGCTGATCGGCGGCGTTTCGCTCGCCTTCCACTATCTGTCGCCGGCGACCGAGATCATCGGCGTAGAGCCCGAAGGGTTCGACGGCATGGGCTCTTCACTGGCGCATGGCAGCATCGAGACCATGCCGATCGGTCCGAAATCGATCTGCGACGGACTGATGTCGCGCCGGCCCGGCGACGCGCCGTTCGCCGCGGTCAAGACCGCTGGCGTGCGCGGCATCACGGTCGACGATCAGTCGGTGCGGCGCGCGATGCGGATCGCTTTCGAGCGGATGAAGCTGGTGCTCGAACCGTCAGGTGCGGCGTCGCTGGCGGCATTGCTCGGTGGCAAGGTGGATGTGGCGGGAAAAACCGTCCTGGTGGTGGCTACCGGCGGCAACGTTTCGCTCGCCGATTTTATGGCGCATATGAACCATGCTTGAAGCGGATTTCGTTATCATCGGCTCCGGCTCCGCCGGCTCGGCCATGGCCTATCGCTTGTCGGAAGACGGCAAGCATTCGGTCATCGTCATCGAATTCGGCGGCACTGATATCGGGCCGCTGATCCAGATGCCTTCGGCGCTGTCGATACCGCTCAACATGAGCCTCTACGACTGGGGATTCGCCAGTGAACCGGAACCGCATCTGGGTGGCCGCGTGCTGGCGACGCCGCGCGGCAAGGTGATCGGCGGCTCGTCCTCGATCAACGGCATGGTCTATGTGCGCGGCCACGCCCGCGACTTCGACCATTGGGCCGAACAGGGCGCGGCCGGCTGGGGCTTCGCCGACGTGCTGCCCTACTTCAAACGCATGGAGGATTCAGATGGCGGCGAGGATGGCTGGCGCGGGCACGGCGGCCCGCTGCATGTGCAGCGCGGCTCCCGGCGCAATCCGCTCTATGGCGCCTTCGTCGAAGCGGGCCGCCAGGCAGGGTTTGAACTGACCGACGACTACAATGGCGCCAAGCAGGAAGGCTTCGGCCCGATGGAGCAGACCATTCTGGGCGGCCGCCGCTGGTCGGCGGCATCAGCCTATCTGAAGCCGGCGCTCCGGCGCAAAAACGTCAGACTGGTCAAAGGCTTTGCGCGCCGGGTGATCATCGAGAATCAACGCGCCATCGGCGTCGAGATCGAAGCTCACAAACAGATTCAGGTCGTTAAGGCGCGACGTGAAGTAATCGTCGCGGCGTCGTCGATCAACTCGCCGAAGATCCTGATGCTGTCCGGTATCGGCCCGGCCGGGCATTTGCACGAAAACGGCATTGCCGTCGTGGCCGACCGGCCTGGCGTCGGCGGCAACCTGCAGGACCATCTGGAGCTCTACATCCAGCAGGAATCGACCAAACCGATCACGCTGAATTCAGTGCTGAACCCGTTCTCCAAGGCGATGATCGGGGCGCAGTGGCTGTTCTTCAAATCGGGCCTTGGCGCCACCAATCATTTCGAGGCGGCCGCCTTCGTGCGCTCGCAGGCAGGCGTCGACTATCCCGACATCCAGTACCACTTCATCCCGGCGGCGGTGCGTTACGACGGCAAGGCGGCGGCGAAGTCGCACGGCTTCCAGGCGCATGTCGGACCGATGCGCTCGAAGTCGCGCGGCTCGGTGACGCTGCGCTCGCCGGATCCGAAAGCGAAGCCGGTCATCCGCTTCAACTACATGTCGCATCCGGACGACTGGGCGGAGTTCCGCCACTGCATCCGCCTGACCCGCGAGATCTTCGGCCAGTCGGCCTTCGATGCCTATCGCGGACAGGAACTCTCGCCGGGCAGCCATGTCCAGTCGGACGACGATCTCGACGTGTTCATCCGCGACCATGCCGAAAGCGCCTACCACCCCTGCGGCACCTGCCGAATGGGCCGCGTCGATGATCAATCGAGCGTGGTCGATCCGGAATGCCGGGTCATCGGCGTCGACGGATTGCGGGTCGCCGACTCCTCGATCTTCCCGCGCGTGACCAACGGCAACCTCAACGCGCCATCGATCATGACCGGCGAAAAAGCGTCCGATCACATCCTTGGCCGCACGCCGCTCGCGCCGTCCAACCAGGAACCATGGATCAATCCGCGCTGGCAGGCTTCCGACAGATAGGCCATGATCCGCCGATAGAGTGAGCTGCCCGACAGGCGCCCGCCCAATAGCCGTCTTGGGCACAACGATTGGAGACCTCCCATGCGCGCCCAGCCCACGGCTTCGCACTATGTCAACGGACGCTATATCGAGGACGAAGGCGGCGCGCCGCTGCCGGTGATCTATCCGGCCACGGGCGAGACCATCGCCATGCTGCGATCGGCGACGCCGAACGTGCTGGAACTGGCGGTCGAGGCCGCCCGCGCCGCACAGCCGGCCTGGGCGCGGCTTAAGCCGGTCGAGCGCGGCCGCATCCTGCGCCGAGCCGCCGACATTTTGCGCGCCCGCAACGCCGATCTTGCCCGCATCGAGACGCTCGACACTGGGAAGGCGATCCAGGAGACACTGGTGGCGGATGCACCTTCCGCCGCGGACTGCCTTGAATATTTCGCCGGCGCGGTCGCTGTCTTCAACGGCGAAGCGGTCGACCTCGGCGGGCCGTTCGCCTATACGCGCCGCGAGGCGCTCGGCGTCTGTGTCGGCATCGGCGCATGGAACTATCCGATCCAGATCGCCGGCTGGAAATCCGCACCCGCACTCGCCATGGGCAATGCCATGGTGTTCAAGCCATCGGAAAACACGCCGCTTTCGGCGCTGGCGCTGGCCGAGATCTACTCGGAAGCCGGCCTGCCCGACGGGCTGTTCAACGTCGTGCAAGGCTATGGCGACGTCGGCGCCGGCCTTGTCGGCCATGATGTCGTGGCCAAGGTCTCGGTGACCGGCTCGGTGCTGACCGGGCGCAAGGTGCTGTCGCTAGCGGGCTCCAGGATGAAGCACGCGACGATGGAACTCGGCGGCAAGTCGCCGCTGATCGTCTTCGACGATGCCGATCTCGAAAATGCCATTGGCGGCGCCATGCTCGGCAACTTCTATTCGACCGGCCAGATCTGTTCCAACGGCACGCGCGTTTTCGTCCAGAGTGGCATTCACGACCGCTTTGTCGAGCGGCTGATCGAACGGACCAAGAAAATCCGCATCGGCGATCCGCTCGACCCGGAAACGCAGATGGGGCCGCTGGTCTCCAAGGCACAGCAAGACAAAGTCGTCGGCTATATCGAGGCCGGCAAGCACGATGGGGCGACGCTGGCCTGTGGCGGCAATGTGCCGTCGCTGCAGGGCTTCCAGGGCGGCTTCTTCGTCGAGCCGACCGTGTTCACCGCCGTTACCGACACGATGCGGATCGCCCGCGAGGAGATTTTCGGCCCGGTCATGAGCGTGCTGAAATTCGACAGCGAGGACGAGGTGATCGACCGCGCCAACGACACCGAGTTCGGTCTTGCCGCCGGCGTCTTCACGCGCGACCTGCCGCGCGCCCACCGCGTCATCGCCGAGTTGCAGGCCGGAACCTGCTGGATCAATGCCTACAATCTGACACCGGTGGAAATTCCCTTCGGCGGCGTCAAGCAATCGGGCATCGGGCGGGAGAACTCGCTGGCGGCGCTGGCGCTCTATTCGCAGCTGAAGTCGATCTATGTCGAGACCGGGGACGTCGCCAGTCCGTACTGATCCCGCCTACTTCTCCGCCGTTCCATCCAGATACTGCGTCAGCGCACAGACCAGATGGTAGAAGATGCTCGCCGGCACGTCAGATGCCAGCGAGCGGCCGCGCTCGTCGATGCGATCGATCCACAGGCCGAGCGGCGCCGGGTCGACGTGCCAGCGGAACAGCCGGCCGACCCTCGCCTCGATCTCCGGCTTCAGATCGGGGCCGCCCGAGCCATCCAGGGCGATCGCCGCCTTGAGCGCCTCGGCCTGCGGCCAGCTGCGCGATATCAGGTCGAGCGGCAGTCCTTGCCGCGAGACTGCACCATAGGCAAGGCCAGTGGCCCGGTTGAGGCCATTGGCGATTGCCGAGGCGTAGAGTTTTCGGGCGAAGACGCTCAGTTCGGCCTGGCCGCTGCGGCCGGCGAAATCGACCAGCAGCGAGGCCCATTCGAAGTGATGGCCAGGTTCGGTCCAGGCCCCCTTCTCTCCCGGTACCGGTTTCCATTCTGCATCGAAATACTCGCCGAGCGTCCAGCTCTCGGCGTCGAAGAAATGGCTGCGGAAGAGGTCGATGATGCGCGCCGCGCGACGCAGATGCGCACGCTCACCGGTTGCCTGGTGCCAGGCCAGGAAAGCTTCGAGCAGATGCATGTGGGGGTTGGAGCGTCGCTCGCCCGCCCCGTCCGAGGTGTCGAGGAAGCCGGTCATGCGGCTGTCCTCCAGATGCGCATCGAGGAAGGTGAAGGTCTCTTGGCCGAGCCGCAAGGCATCGGCATTGCCCGACATATGCGCGTGCGCCAGCGCCAGCAGGATGCAGGAATGATCGTAGGCGTCCTCGACGGGATCGGCGACGGAGCCATCGACATTCAGCGTGCGCACCCAACCGCCCCGTTCGGTGCGGCCCTGCCCCGCCATGAAGTCGATGCCATGCGCGATCAGCCGGTCGGCCGGCCCGGTCCAACCGCGCTCCTTGGCAACCGCGAAGGCATAGACCTGCCTGGCCTGGGTGCGCATGCGCTTGGGCTTGACGAGCGGCTTGGCGTCGAAACCCAGCGCCTCGTGGAAGCCACCGTGGCGCTCGTCGACGCCTGATGTCGACCACAACGGCAAGGTCTCCTGGAACAGCCAGTGATGAACGCGCCGCCGCCAGGCGCCACTTTCGATGACGCGGTCATGCGCCGGCGTGAACCTGGTTTCCAGCCGTCCCGATTTTTCGAGTTGTTCGACGATCTTCTTGACGTGCTGGCTGTGGCTCACCGGGGCAACGAAAGTGGCATCCGCCGTCGAGACGATGGCAACATCCTTCATGCCGATCGCCGACAGCAGGCGGCCATCGCTGCGGATATAGGAATTCTCGCAATCGATAGCGACGACATCGCCGACAACGACGTTGCCCCGGTCGTCGGCGGGACCGACATCGAGGAGCGATTGCCAGGAGCCGAGATCGTTCCAGCGGAAGCCGGCCGGCACCATGGCTATGTCTTCTGCCCGTTCCATGATGGCATAGTCGATCGAGTTCGACGGGATCGCCGCGTAAAGTTCCAGCGGCATATAGAGGCCGGACAGGTCCGTCGTGGCCGCCTCGTAGGCGGCTTCGGTGGCGTGCCAGATGTCGGGCTGGAATGTCTTGAAGGCGTCGCGCATGGCACCGGCCCGAAACAGGAAGATGCCGGTATTCCAGTAGAAATTTCCCGCCTTGAGATAGTCGTTGGCCGTCGCAAGGTCGGGCTTCTCGACAAAGCGCGAAACGTCGAACACCCCGGTCTTCTCGGCCGATACCTCGATATAGCCGTAACCGGTTTCCGGCTGGGTCGGTTTGATGCCGAACACCACCAGACGGCCGGCGCGCGCCGCCTGCGATCCCGCCTCGATACTTTGCCAGAATTGCCCTGCCGTCGCTATTTCATGGTCCGAGGGCACCACCAGAACCAGGCTGTCGCCGAATTCCGACAGCGTGCGCAAGGTCGCCAGTGCGACGGCGGCGGCCGTGTTGCGTCCCGCCGGCTCGAATAGCGGGCCGCCGCCGGCGAGATCGAGACCGGCCAAGTCGGCATGGACACGATCGGCATGGCGCTCCGAAGCGATCAGGAAGATCGGCGTCTCGCCAGCCGGTCTCGCCGTCAGGCGGCGCAAGGTCTTGGCGAGCATGGAACCGTCGCCCGACAGATCGTGGAACTGCTTGGGATTGTCCTCGCGTGACAGCGGCCACAGCCGAGAGCCGACGCCGCCGCTCATGACAAAACTGACGATGCGCTGGCCCATGGATGCCCTGTCAAAAAGTCTGGTTGTAAGCGCCGACTTCCGGACTGCGGCGCAGCACGGCATCGACGGCATCGAACATCTGCCGGCGACGCTCGGACGAGACCGGACTTTCGACGACCACGACCAGTTCCGGCTTGTTCGACGAGGCGCGCACCAGACCCCAGGTGCCGTCCTCGGCAACGACCCGCACGCCATTGACGGTGACAAGGTCGACGATCTTCTGGCCGGCGAAACTGGAGCCGTCCCGCTTCATCGCCTGAAAATCGGAGACCACCCGCTCGACCACGCCGTACTTCACATCGTCCGCGCAGTGCGGGGACATTGTGGGCGTGCCGAAGGTCAGCGGCAGTGCCCCGTAGAGATCAGCCATCGAACTGGCCGGGTTACGGTCCAGCATCTGACAGACGGCGATTGCCGTGACCAGTCCGTCGTCATAGCCGCGCCCGATTGGGGGGTTGAAGAAGAAGTGGCCTGATTTTTCGAAGCCGGCGACCGCGCCGAGTTCGGCAACCCGGCGCTTGATGTAGGAATGGCCGGTCTTCCAATAGTCGGTAACGGCGCCATTGGCGCGCAGCACCGTGTCGGTGTTGAACAGTCCGGTCGACTTGACGTCGACAACGAAGGTCGAACCCGGATGGAGCCGCGAAATATCCCGCGCAAGCATGACGCCGACCTTATCGGCAAAGATCTCGTTGCCTTCATTGTCGACGACACCGCAGCGGTCGCCGTCGCCATCGAAGCCCAGACCGACATCGGCCCCTGTCTCCAGCACCTTGTCCCTGATTGCATGCAGCATCTGCATGTCCTCCGGGTTTGGATTGTAGCGCGGGAAGGTGTGATCGAGTTCGACATCGAGCGGGATTACCTCGCAGCCAATGCGCTGCAGGGCTTCCGGGGCAAAGGCGCCAGCAGTGCCGTTGCCGCAGGCGGCGACCACTTTCAGCTTTCGTGTGATGCGCTTGTCCCTTGTCACATCGTCGAGATAGGTGGCGCGAAAATTGTCGACGAAATCATAGGAGCCGCCGCCGGTAAGGTCGAAATCGGCGGCCAGCACGATCGTCTTCAGCGCGCTCATCTCCTCGGGGCCGAAGGTCAGCGCCCGCGCCGCTCCCATCTTGACGCCGGTCCAGCCATTCTCGTTGTGCGATGCGGTGACCATGGCCACCGACTGCGTCTCCAGCGCGAATTGCGCGAAATAGGCCATCGGTGACAGCGCCAGACCGATATCTTTCACCCGTGCGCCGGCCGCCATCAGCCCGGAAACCAACGCCAGCTTGATGCCGAGCGAATAGGATCTGAAATCATGCCCGGTGACGATGTCAGGCCCAGCGCCGAGCCGCCGGATCAGCGTGCCGAGCCCCATGCCAAGCGCCTGGACGCCGATCAGATTGAGTTCAGGCGGCACTGCCGAACCGGGATGGCCGAACCACCAGCGCGCATCATATTCACGAAAACCGGATGCCTTGATCAGCGCCGCGGTTTCGAATTCGAAGCTGTTTGGCCACGCTTCGCCGACGATTTTTAGGGGCAAGACGGCAGGGCTCCTAGCGGCAGAAATACGATCCATCAAGGCAGCGGCTTAGCACACAAGGCTTTAAGCCACGTTTATCCCGGATGGAAATTCGGGCCTTCCGGCAACGCCCGCAGAAAGCGGACGAAATGCGACAGAAGGGCTGCCATTGCCGCTTGCAGGAACGATGTGTGGCGGCTATAAGCCCGCGATCTGGTCACGGAGTGTAGCGCAGCCTGGTAGCGCACCTCGTTCGGGACGAGGGGGTCGCAGGTTCAAATCCTGCCACTCCGACCAGAAAAAACAATGTGTTAGCGCATCCCGACTTTGGCGCTCCACCCGAGTAGAGCCTTGTCCAAGATGATGCCTGTTCCTAGGGAACGGACACGAGATTCGTTCCTCTTTGGGGGCATGGGCCACGAAGTCCCTGCCCCCATATGCAGGCGTTTAACGCAGGCCGAAAAAGCTCAATACCGCTATGACGACGACCACCGCTCCCACAAGCCAAATGATGTTGTTCATAATCTCACTCCTGTTGCCTGGTGAAGCCCGCGCCTCTGGCGGAGGACGCGGGCCGATCAGCCTTTGCCTGCTGATCTTCAGCGAACACCAAACCGTGATGTCCGCTGCGGGAAGAACTGTTAGGCCGGCCTAATGTTCCGTCGCCTGACGGGGATCTGGCGACAGGTGGGCGAACTGTCTTAACATTTGCGGCAGAGCGTTCCTCCCTGGCAGTGACGGAACGCGGGTGATGTTTGCCGCCGCCTGCGCAGGTGGCCGGAAGCAAGCCCCCTCTTTGCCAATCGTGGCGACGCGATAGCCAGCCCTTCGCTTGCGTCCGGCTGCCCCCCGGGAACCGGAACCAAAGGGATCAGCAGCAGTTGTATCCAACGAAGGGCTAATCAAAGCAGTTGGAGAACTTGCAATGAAAACAATGATCATGTGCGCTTTGGCACTTTCGATGGGGTTGCCCGCTTTGGCTTCGGCAGCCGAGGCCGACGTCGTCATCAGGACCCACCATCGGCACCACCACAACGTCAGGATCATCAATGAGGAAGGCCAGCGCCTGCATCACCGACACCACGGGACGGTGGCGTTCTATGATCATGGCCGCCGGCATCACGACCGGAATACAGTCGTCGTCACCAGCTCCATTTCCACCCATCACCGTCACCATCATCCGGTGGTGATGGAAAACGGCGGTTACTGATGCCCGACTGGGGGCCGGGCTCTCGCGAGCCCGGCCCCCAGGTGACTTTGCCCAGCACGCTCGCGCGCGTTTCATGCGAATAGCTTCGAGTTCTCGCCCGCGGCTGAAATGCAGCCATGCGAAGCGATCGTTTCAACTTCGAATCTCCCATACCGCTCGGAAGCAAGTCGCGGGAATTCTGCTCGGTGACCAGGTCATTTGAGCTGGCCTGGCCAAGACTTCAGGGTTCGCCAGATCCATGCTCGCTCACGAAGCTATCGGCCTGGGAAAGAACTGGGCTGCGCCAATGTGCCAAGAGACTAGCTGAGGACTATTCCAGCCACCATGAAGGTGATGGCAACCGCGAAAATCGGTGCGAGCAACCAGCGCGCCTGACCAACACTCTTCTCCATCAAATTCCTCCCGTATTTGCAGCAGACAACGGTGACGAAGAGCGACTGTTCCGGCCGGCCCGCTTGGCAAGACCAATGCGTTCCAGGCCCAGACTTAGGTCCGACCTCCGCCCGACCGAAGCCCTGCCCTGGGAACGTTTCCGCTCGGCCCAAGTTCGAGATCGGGCGCGGGAAAACCAAGCGAAGCGGGAACGGATGAGCACCACCATGTCGAACCATGAGACTGTAACATCCCATGTGTTGGGGATGCGCATAGATAGCCTCAAAACCAGAATGCAACACGCTCAGATCACCGAGGGTGAAATGAAGACCTTCCAAAAGGTAGCGGCCGTGATTGAAGGCGGGCGAGGCCGCATCGACGGCGACGATCTGATCGCCGCATCCTTCGTTACCGACACGCTGACGGACGCGATGTCCGAGTAACCATGCCAACAATCAGTAAGCTTTTCGAATCCCATGCCGAAGCGGCGCGGATTGCCGGCGACCTGTTGGCGGCCGGGGTTCCGCGCGTACAGGTCGCCATTATCGGGCCCTATCGTGACGAAATCGATGTCCTGAGGTCTCCGGGTGTCATGCTGGGCGCTGCCGCCGGGCTGTTGGCGTGTCTCGGCGCCGTTGCTGTTTACGACATCAACCTTTTCCCGACCGGCCTATCGGCAATAGCCTTGGCCAGCGTGTTCTGCGGCGGCCTTGGCGGATTGCTCGAAGCCATTGTAGCGGCCGCCAGAAGACCCGAGCGGCCAAGTATTGGCGGGGGGATTGTGCTGGTGACGGCGCATGTCGACGACAATGCGACCGACATTGCCCAGATGATGCTCGGCGGTTGTGACTTCATGACCGAATTGGCCGCCCAAGCAGCGTAAAAATTCCGACAGCGATAATTGGCCGATAGCCAGTGCAGAACGCGAGCACTGGCCGGCCGGTGAAACTTTGACGAATTGGCTATCAGCGCTAGGTTGATCGATGAAGATCGGGGAGGCGGCAAAAACGGCCGGGCCGGACGCGCGCATGAGTTTGATTTCAAGGACAAGGTCGGCACCCGCTCTTCTGGCTGCGGCCTTCATGGCTGCCGGATGCTCATCGATCGGCAGGACGGCCAATCCGGCCAAATACGAGAGCATGAGCTGTAGCGACCTCAACAGTGCGCTGGGAAGCAGCGCGCGCGACATCTCGCAGACGGCGATCACCCGCGGCAAGGTCGTCAACACCAGCGTGCCGCGCTGGCTGCTGGGCGGATCGCGCGTCAAGACCGCAGTCGCCAACCGCGAAACGGCCAGGATCGACCGGCTGAAGCGACAGCAGGATGCCATTGTCGCTGTGCGCGCACGCAAGTGCGCGAGCTGAGCGACAGACGACGCCACGACAATTGCCCCTGCCGGCGCCTTACGCGCTCAGTCGAAACCGTGTGACGTCGATCGCGGCGTTCATCAGCGTCTGCGTATAAGGCGCCCGTGGATTGCTGAAGATCTCTTCCGTCGGCCCCTCTTCGACGATCTTGCCTTGCTTCATGACGATGATGTAGTCGGCCATTGCGCGCACGACCGACAGATCGTGGCTGATGAAGAGGTAGGACAGTTCGTGGTCGGCCTGCAGCTTGCGCAGCAGTTCGACGATCTGTTTCTGCACCGAGCGGTCAAGCGCCGATGTCGGCTCGTCCAGCACGACCATCTTCGGTTTCAGAATCATGGCGCGGGCAATGGCGATGCGCTGCCGTTGTCCGCCGGAAAATTCGTGCGGGTAGCGGTTGCGGGCATTGGGGTCGAGGCCGACCTCGCGCAGGGCCTCGACCGCGCGCTGGTCGCGCTGCTTTCCTGAAAGGTTGGGCTCATGCACCAGCAGCCCTTCGGTGACGACCTGACCGACGGTCATGCGCGGCGACAGCGAGCCGAACGGATCCTGGAAGACAAGTTGCATCTGGCGCCGCAGCGGCCGCATCTGCTGCCGGTCGGCAGTGGAGATATCGCGATCGCCGAACCGAATGAGCCCATCGCTCGGCAGCAACCGCAGCAAGGCGCGGCCGAGCGTCGACTTGCCCGAGCCGGATTCGCCGACAATGCCGATGGTCTGGTTGCGCTGCAGCCGGATCGAGATGTGATCGACGGCCCGCAGCATCAGCGGTTCGCCGGCCAGAAACCCACCGCCGATCCTGAATGTGACTTCGACATTCCTACCTTCGAGCACCACCGGCGCATCGCCTGGCGGCGGCGCCTTGGTTCCCGTCGGCTCGGCCGCCAGCAGCGTTTTGGTGTAGGCGTGCCGCGGATTGGCAAAAATGGCTTCCGCCTCGCCTTCCTCGACCACCTCGCCCTGGCGCATGACATAGACACGGTCGGCAAAGCGCCGGACAATACCGAGGTCATGGGTGATGAAGACGATCGCCATGCCGAGCTTGCGCTGCAGTTCGGCCAAAAGCATCAGGATCTGCGCCTGGATGGTGACGTCAAGCGCCGTCGTCGGCTCGTCGGCGATCAGGATGTCGGGGTCATTGGCGAGCGCCATCGCGATCATCACGCGCTGGCGTTGGCCGCCGGACATTTCGTGCGGATAGGATTTCATCCGTCGCTCCGGATCGGGAATATGCACGAGCCGCAGCAGCTTGAGCGCCTCTTCATGCGCTGCGGCGGCGCTCAGGCCCCGATGGCGGCGGATCGGCTCGATCAGCTGGTTGCCGATCGAATAGAGCGGATCGAGCGAAGTCATCGGTTCCTGGAAGATCATGCTGATCTTGCGGCCGCGGACCTTGTTCAGCTCGGACTTGCTCAGGGTCAGCAGGTTGCGGCCGCGATAGTCGACATGGCCTGACGCTTCGCCATTGGAGGCCAGCAGGCTCATCGCCGCCATCATCGTCTGGCTCTTGCCGGAACCGGACTCGCCGACCACGGCAACCGTTTCGCCCGCGTTGACGTGGATGTTGATTCCCTTGACCGCTTCGACCGTACCGTCGAGCGTGCGGAAGCGGACGCGAAGGTCCTTGACGCTGAGGATCGTTTCGGAAGCAGCCATTTCAGCGGTCCCCATCTTTATCGATCCCGTGGGTCGAGCGCGTCGCGCAGGCCGTCGCCGACGAAATTCAAGGCGAACAGCGTCGAGACCAGAAAGAAGGCGGGAAACAGGAGCAGCCAGTTGGCGGTGCCGATGTTCTTGGCGCCGACCGAGATCAGCACGCCCCAGCTGGTCATCGGCTCCTGGATGCCAAGCCCGAGGAACGACAGGAAGCTCTCCAGGATGATGACCTGCGGCACCAGCAGTGTCATGTAGATCACCACCGGGCCAAGCAGGTTCGGGATGACATGGCGGATCAGGATGCCACGCTGGCCAATGCCCATGGCTTCCGCCGCCTGGACATATTCCTGCCGGCGAATCGACAGCGCCTGGCCGCGCACGATGCGCGCCATGTCGAGCCACAGCACGGCACCGACCGCCAGGAACATCAGCACGAAGTTGCGGCCGAAGAACACCACCAGCATGATGACGAAGAAGATGAACGGCAAGGAATAGAGCACGTCGACGATGCGCATCATCACTTCATCGACCTTGCCGCCGGAAAAGCCGGCGGCGGCGCCGTAGATCACGCCGATCACCACCGCCACGACACCGGCCAGCAGACCGATGGCCAGCGATATGCGCCCGGCCATCAGCGTGCGGGAGAGAAGATCGCGGCCGGTATTGTCGGTGCCGAACAGGAAATACTGCTGCTTGACCGATGCGCTCATCGTTACTTCGAGGCCGTCGGGCGACTTGTTTTCGATCTTGGTGTCATCGAAGGCATCGGAACGGTCGAGGTAGCGGATGTTGCGGTCGTCGATCGGCTTGGTCGACTTGACCGTGACGAAGACCTGGCTCCCCTCCTGGTGCCAGTCCTTGATGTCGACTCGCATGCGCTTGATCGCTTCGGTAAGTGCCGTCTCGATCATGTCGGGTTTCGGATAGGCTGAGAGGCTTGGCGGCATGCGCACATAGTCGGCGTAGATGGTCGTGTATTGATGCGGCACGAACCACGGGCCAAAGACGCTGATGATCCCAATCAGAACGAGGTAGTAGAGGCTGAACATGGCGGCGCGATTGGCCTTGAGGCGCGCCCAGGCATCGCCCCAAAGCGAGCGACCAACGATTGCGGGGGCCGTGGCTGCGATGTCAGTCATAGCGCACCCTCGGGTCGACGACCGCGTACATGACGTCGACGATCAGGTTGAAGACGATGGTAAAAATGGCGATCACCACCACCGTTCCCATCACCAGCGTATAATCGCGGTTGAGCGCGGCATCGACGAAATAGCGGCCGACGCCGGGAATGGAGAAGATCGTCTCGACGATGACCGAGCCGGTCAGCAGTGCCGCCGCCGCCGGGCCGGTGAAGGAGACGATCGGCAGGATGGCGCCGCGCAACGCGTGCTTGACCACCACCGACCAGTCGGAAAGGCCGAGCGCGCGCGCCGTTCGGATATGATGGGATCGCAGCGATTCGATCATCGAGCCGCGCATCAGGCGGGCAACGATGGCGATTTGCGGCAAGGCAAGTGTCAGCACCGGGCCGACCTTGTTGATGAAGGCGCCGTCACCCCAGCCGCCGATCGGCAGCAGCCTCCAGGTCAGCCCGAAGACAAGCTGGATCACCGGCGCGATGACGAAGGTCGGGATGGTGCTGCCGGCGGTCGCCAGGGCAATCACCGTATAGTCGCCAAGCTTGTTCTGGTTGAGCGCGGCGATGGTGCCGAGCACGCTGCCGAGCAGCAGCGCCAGGATCAGCGCCGAGGCTCCGAGCTGCACGGAAATGGGCAGGCCCTTGGCAAACAGTTCGGTGACGGTGAAATCCGGCATGTTGTAGCTCGGGCCGAAATTGCCGCGCAGCAGATTGCCGAGATAATGGACATATTGCAGCCAGAGCGGATCGTTGAGGCCGAACTGGGCTTCCAAGTTGGCCTTGATCTCTGGGCTCAGCCCCCGCTCCTGGTTGAATGGACCGCCTGGCGCGACGCGCATCAGGAAGAACGCCATCGTCACGATGACGAACAGCGTCGGGATGGCGGTCAAAAGCCGCCGGAATACGTATCGCAGCATCGGTGCCCCACTTGATCCAGAGCACGCCCTTCCACTCGGACGATTGCGCTCCAGCCTTCAAATCTTCACACCGGATTCTTCCGAAAATCGATTTCCGCTTCCCGGGCCGATGCGATGGCAAACCAGCACCGCCGCGCTCTTTAGAGCGCGGCGGCTTGGCCAGGGATCAATCCTTGCTGACGAAGCGCGACGGATGCACGTCCATCACATTGTCGACGAAGCCATGCAGCTTCGAGGAAACGATGTCGTGGTAGCTGTAGTAGAGAAGCGGGATCTGGCCGACGTCGTCGATGAGGATGCGCTCGGCCGCGGAGAGGTCCTTCATGCGCTCTTCGGGCTTGCCGCCCGCGGCCGCCGCCTTGTCCATTGCCGCTTCGTATTGCGGGCTGTTGTAGTTGGAATAGTTGTTGCCGCTGGCCTTGCGCGTGATACCGAGGAAGGTCTCTGGATCCTTATAGTCGGCAATCCAGGCGGCACGCGCCACGTCATAGTCGCCCTTCTGCTCGAGGAAGGAGTAGTGGGTCTTGGTGTCGGTGTTGAGCAGCGTGACGTCGACGCCAAGCGGCTTCAATTGTTCCTGGATCGCCACTGCCGTGTTCTTGTGGTTTTCCGAGGTGTTGTAGCGGATTTCCATCTTCAGCGGATGTTCGGGGGTGTAGCCAAGCTTCTCGAGGATCTTCTTGGCCGCGTCCTCGCGGTCGATCTGCGGCATGTCGGCGTATTTGGCCATTGCGGGCGTATAGCCCTCGATGCCAGGGGGCACCATCGAATAGCCGGGCAGCATCGAATTCTGCCAGACCTTCTCGGCGATGAAATCACGGTCGATCGCCATCGAGATGGCGTTACGCAGTTCGGGGTTGTTCCACGGCGCCTTGTCGGTCTTGATGGCATAATAGTAGGTGCCGAGATACGGCCCGACATGGATCTGGTCGCCGAACTTGGTCTTGAGGTCGGCGAGCTGTTCGGTCGGCAGATCGTCATAGCTGTCGAGTTCGCCGGCCTCGAAGCGCTTCATCGCCGACGAACGATCCTCGGTCGGAATGTAGTTGACCACGTCGAACTTGACGGTCGCGGCGTCCCAGAATTTGGGATTCTTGACCAGTTTCATGTGATCGTTGGGAACCCATTCGGCCAGCGTATAGGCGCCGTTCGAAACCAGATTGCCGGGCTTGATCCAGTCGGCGCCAAGCTTTTCAATCGAGGCCTTGCTGACCGGATAGGTCGCCTGATGGGTCAGCATCTCCAGGAAGTACGGCGTCGGCGCCTTCAGCGTCACCTCAAGGGTGCCGGCGTCGATCGCCTTGACACCCATGTCCTCGGGCTTGCCCTTCTTGGTGTTGACATCCTCCGCGCCCTTAACCGGATACAGCATCGAGGCGTATTCGGCGCCGGTCGCCGGATCTTCCAGCCTGTGGAAGGCATAGACGAAGTCCTCCGCCGTCACCGGGCTGCCGTCAGACCACATGCCGTCCTTGCGCAGCTTGAAGGTGTAGACGGTGCCGTCATCCGATACCGTCCAGCTTTCGGCCGCGCCCGGAATGAGGTTCGCCTTCTGGTCCTGCATGACCAATCCCTGGAACAGGTCACGCAGCACATTGGCTTCATAGACCGTCGAGGTCTTGTGCGGATCGACCGACTCCGATTCAGCGGCGGTGCCCCTGTTATAGACACTCTCCGCGAAAGCCGGCGTGTAGAATGCGCCGGCGGTTACGGCCATGGTGGTGGCGAATACCGTCGCCTTCAGCATGTTTTTCAGCATGAAGTTCTCCCTGTCGGCGCTGCCATCGGCGCGCCTTACGTGTTGACGCCCCGAAGCCGATGACTGGCTCCTTTGAGCGCGCCCCCGGTTCCCTCCGGCGGCTGGTGGCAGGAGACTAGACAGGAGGTAAGCTCTTTTCAACCGAGTACTGATTGACCCTAAGTCAATCCCCATTGTAGAGAAAGCAACGGCTAAATTAGAGATTCGTTTTCAATCGACCGCACCCTTTGGTTGCACCCAGAGTTTTCGCTTTCTGCATGCGAATTTGGGCATGCTGGTGCCATGGTTCACCACCCCATTTTCGAGGCTCGAAGGCGCCGGTTCCGATCAAACAATTCGGGAACTTCAGCGGTCGAGTTCGCTTTGCTGTCCCCGCTTTTCATCCTTCTTCTGCTCGGAATGGTTGCGTACGGCATCTATTTTGGCGCCGCCAATTCGATCCAGCAAATTGCAGCCGACGCTGCCCGAACAGCCATCGCTGGGGTGAACCAGACCGAGCGGCAGACGCTCGTGGCCAGCTATCTCACCAACAATGCCGGCGGCTACCCCTTCGTGGACGCCAGCAAACTGACCTACCAGGCCAACGACAGCATCGCCGACGGAAGCCAGTTCGTGGTGTCCATCTCCTACGATGCCCGCAACCTGCCGATCTGGAACCTGTTCCCCGGCATAGCCATGCCAGGGACGACCATCAAGCGTCAGTCAACGATCAGGGTCGGGGGTATCTGAATGCTGCGGCGGGCGGGCAAGGGTATCGACCGGCTTGCACGGTCGATGATGGGAGACAGGAAGGCGAACTTCGCCGTCATGACCGCATTGAGCGCGCCGGTCGCATTGGCATTGGCGGCTGTGGCCATTGACGAAGCCTCCATCTATACCGAGCGCCGGGAAGCCCAGGCGATGGTCGACCTGGCGGCGATTACCGCCGCCTCGAACATCAACAACGTCAACACCGCGGTCGTCACCACACTGACCGACAACGGCATGCCGGGCGTCGTCGTTCAAGCTTCGGGCCAGACCATTGCCCCGGCCACCGGCAAAACGGTGGTGACGGTCACGCAGGGCCGATATGCCTCATCGACCGCCAATGTCAGCCAGCGCTTCCAGGCGGGTGTGACGCCTTACAATGCCGTCCGCGTCACTTTGGCAAAGATTCCGAACCGCTATTTCGCAAGTTCGCTGATCCCCACTCCCGTCATCGGCACCCAGGCCACGGCCAGCATGACGCCGCTGGCGACGTTCTCGGTCGGATCGCGGTTGCTCAGCGTCAATGGCGGCATCCTCAACGCACTTTTGAGCGGACTTCTCGGCGGCAACATCTCGCTCAGCGTCATGGACTACAACGGGCTGATCTCGGCGGATGTGAGCGTGCTTTCCTTCATCAGTGCGCTCGCCACGCAACTGAACATCACGGCCGGTACCTATTCCGACGTTCTGGCATCGAAGGCGACGGTCGGCCAGATCGCTACCGCCATGGCCAATGTTCCCGGCCTCGGCAATACGGCCAAGGTCGCCCTGCAGACCATCGCCTCCAAATCGACCAGCACCGTCAAGATCCCGCTCAGCAGCCTTGTCGACCTTGGTTCGGTCGGCAGCCTGGGCCTCGGGCAACAGCCGTCCGGGCTTGGGGTAGACGCAAGCGCCATGGGCATGCTGACGGCGGCCGCCGTGCTCGCCAACGGTACCAACCAGGCCGCGATCGATCTCGGCGCCACCATTCCGGGGCTGCTCTCCACCAAACTCAGCATCGCCATCGGCGAGCCGATGCAGTCCTCGCCCTGGCTGGCGATCGATGGTATCGGCACTGTCGTGCGGACCGCACAGACGCGCATCAAAGTAGCCGCGACAGTCGGCGGCGCAGGCGGCAATGTCGGTGGGGGCATTACTCTGGTGTCGGTCAACCTGCCACTGCATGTGGAAGTCGCCTACGCCGAAGCCAAACTCACCGACATAAGCTGTCCTACGGGTCCCGACAGCATCAAGGTCACCCTTTCTGCCCGCCCCGGTGTTGTGGAAGCGCATTTGGCCGACAGCAGTAGCTCCGGCTTTGCCGATTTCACCAAACCGGAATCGTTCTCCGACACTGAAGTCGCAAAGGTCAGTCTTCTGATCAATCTACTTTCAGTGACGGGCTCAGCGGCATTTGAAATGGCCAACAACGCGCCGACCGCATTGACCTTCAACAAGGCCGACATCGACGCCAAAACGATAAAGACAGTCTCCACGCAAAACCTGACACAGTCTTTGACGACCTCCCTGATCACTGATCTGTCGCTGACGACCAATTTGCTGGGCTTGCCGCTGCTGAATCTGAATACCTTGCTTTCCACCGTGCGGCCGGCAGTGGTTGCGCTCTTGAACGGCGTGGCGGCGCCGGTCGACGAGTTGGTTTACAATTTGCTCGGAGCCCTTGGTGTGCGTGTCGGCCAGGCCGACGTGCGCGTCACCGGCGCGACCTGCGGCCGGGCGGTGCTCGTTCAGTAGGACCGCCTAGCCACAACCGAAGTGCCAATCAGTCGAGCCGACCGAGAAAGCAGCCGAGAGTTGGCAGCGAGAGGGTGTTTTCCTCGACAGAAGCGGTCCCGCCGAAGATAGCCGTGACGGGTCCGATATTACCCACCAACGGCAAGGTCGCCGGCTCCTCAGCGAAATTGAAGACACAGATCAACCTCTCCCCGCCACCTTCGCGGATGAAGGCGAGCACGTCGCCCTCGGTATCGAGAAAGCGGATCGAGCCGCCGACCAGCGCCGGATGCTGTTTGCGCAAGGCAAGCGCCGAGCGGTAGGCCGACAGCACCGATTGCTCGTCGCCGATCTGCATATCGACCGCGCGGGCGCGATGGCTTGCCGGCACAGGCAGCCAGGGTTTTGCAGTGGAGAAGCCCGCATTGTCGGCGTCGGCCTCCCAGACCATCGGCGTGCGGCAACCATCCCTGCCCTTCACGCCGGGCCAGAAGCGGATGCCGACCGGATCGCGCAGATCCTCGTAGGCAAGCTCCGCCTCTTCAAGGCCGAGTTCCTCGCCCTGATAGAGGCAGATCGAGCCGCGCAAGCAGGCGAGCAGCATGATTGAGAATTTGGCCACAAGATCGGGATCGCCACCAGGCCGCATCCAGCGGCTGACATGGCGCACCACGTCATGGTTGGAAAACGCCCAGCAAACCCAGCCGTCGGCCACCGCGCTTTCGAAGGCCTCGACGCAGCCACGCACATGCGCCGCCGAAAACTGCGAACCGAGCAGGTCGAAAGTGTAGCTCATCTGAAGCTTGTCGCCGCCGGAGGTGTAGGCGGCGAGCGTCTGCAGCGAGCGACCCTCGTCGCCGATTTCGCCGACGGCTGCGCGGTCGCCATATTCGTCGAGCAACGCACGGAAGCGCCGCAGGAACGCCAGGTTTTCGGGCTGCGTCTTGTCGAACAGATGCTCCTGATAGAGGTAGGTGTTGGTCTCCGTGTTGGTGCCGGCGACGCTCGAGGCCAAGGGCGGATTGCCGCGTAGCCAGCGGTCGTGGACATAGTAATTGACCGTGTCGAGCCGGAAGCCGTCGACACCGCGATCAAGCCAGAACCGCACCGTGTCAAGCAACGCATCCTGGACTTCCGGGTTGTGGAAATTGAGGTCTGGCTGCGAGGCGAGGAAATTATGCATGTAATATTGGCGGCGGGTCGCGTCCCATTCCCAGGACGGCCCCCCGAAGACCGACAGCCAGTTGTTGGGCGCGCCGCCGTCGGGCTTCGTATCGGCCCAGACGTACCAGTCGGCCTTGGCATTATCGCGGCTGGCCCGGCTTTCGATGAACCATTCATGCTTGTCGGATGAATGCGACAGCACCTGGTCGATGATGATCTTCAGGCCGAGCCGGTGGGCTTCGGCGACCAGCGCATCAAAATCGGCCAATGTGCCGAACATCGGGTCGACGTCGCGATAATCCGATACATCATAGCCCATGTCGGCCATCGGCGACTTGAAGAAGGGCGACAGCCAGACAGCGTCGACGCCGAGCGAGGCGATATAAGCGAGCCTTGACGTAATGCCGCCGAGATCGCCGCTGCCATCACCGGTCGTGTCCTGAAAAGAGCGCGGATAGACCTGGTAGATGACGCAGCCGCGCCACCATTCGGCTCCCTGCCCCAAACTCTCACCGGTCATCACGAACCCTTCCTGACGCCGCCGTTTCCGGTTCGGCTCTCGATCATGAAATTGACGCTGCGCCCCGGCAGCGGGCGCGCAAGGTCAGTCACGTGCGTTTCGATCGCCGGATGCCATCGAAAACCTTCCCGCGCCGGCAAGGTGAAGACGCATTGGCGGCGGTCGCCATTGATCAGAACGGCAAGCCTGCCTTCCTCGCCGCCAAGCAGCATGACGAGGCGATGCCGGCTGGTATCGTTCCAGTCGGTCGCGTCGAGCAGCTCACCGGTCTCGGTCAGCCAAGCGACGTCGGGAACGCCTGATGCCGCAATCGGTTCTCCGGTCAGGAAACGCGTGTCCGACAATGCGGGCACCGCCTGGCGAAGTGCCGCGAGTACGAATGCGTAACGCTCCAGCTTCTGATCGCGGCCTGCCCAGTCAAGCCAGGTGGTGGGGTTGTCTTGGGCGTAGGCGTTGTTGTTGCCCTTCTGGGTACGACCGAATTCATCGCCCGCGGTCAGCATGATGGTGCCGTGCGAGGCGAACAGCGTGGCGAGCAGAGCGCGCTGGTCGTCGAAACGTGCCTTGACGATCGCCGTGTCGTCCGTCTCGCCTTCGACGCCATTGTTCCAGGACAGGTTCTCGTTATGGCCGTCGCGGTCCTGCTCGCCATTGGCCGCGTTGTGCTTGCGCTTATAGGCGACGATGTCAGCCAGCGTCATGCCGTCATGGGCGGCGATAAAATTCACGCCGTGGCTTGCCGGCTCCCCTGCCCTGTTAAACACGTCGGACGAACCAGCAAGGCGCGTTGCGAGAGCACCGACCATGCCGGCATCGCCGCGCCAGAAGCGTCTGACATCGTCGCGATAGCGGTCGTTCCACTCAAGGAAAGGCGGCCGGAAATTGCCGAGTTGATAGCCGTTTGCCCCGATGTCCCAAGGCTCGGCGATCAGCACGCGGTCGTAAAGCACCGGATCATGGGTGATGGCCTGGAGCAGCGGCGCTTCCGGATCGAAGGCACCATCGACCCGGCCCAGCACCGGGGCCAGATCGAAACGGAAGCCGTCGACACCGGCCTGGCGAACGAAGTGACGAAGTGTGTCGAGCACCATTTCCCGCATCACCGGATGGTCGCAAGCGATCGTGTTGCCGGTGCCCGTGTCATTAACCAGCCCGCCATCCGGCCGGTGCCGATAGTAGGCCTTATTGTCGAGGCCGCGCAGCGAGAGCGTCGGCCCCAGCCTGTCGCTTTCGCCGGTGTGGTTGAAGACGAGGTCGAGAATGGTGCCGATGCCGGCCCGGCGCAACGCGGCGACCGTGTCCTGCAATTCCGTCAGGCCGCCGGGCGCGAGGCGCGGGTCGAGCGCCATGAAGGTGACGGGATTGTAGCCCCAGGCGTTGCTCAGGCCGAGCGGCGGCAGATGCCGCTCGTCGATGGAGGCCGTGATCGGCATCAGTTCCACGGCGGAGACGCCGAGCCTTTGCAGATGCTCGATGATGGCCGGATGGGCAAGAGCGGCGATCGTGCCGCGCTTTTCTTGCGGTACATCCGGATGCAGCTTGGTGAAAGCGCGGACGTTCAGTTCGTAGATCAGGCCGCCCGGGCGAAACAGGGGCGGCAGGATCGGTGGAGCCGTGGGCGAGGCCTTGGTCACGGCCTTGGGCATCAGCGACGCGGTGTCGGCGCCCTCATTGCGCCGCGCGGCGAGCCGCCAGTGATAGGCGTAGGCCCGGTCGATTTCGACGGCGTAGGGATCGGTGAGCAACTTGTCGGGGTCGAACCACAGCCCCCGCTCGGGCGCATAGTCGCCATCGGCGCGCAGGCCATAGCGCGCGCCCGCGGCCAGGCCGGAGACAAAGAGTGAATGGACGCCGTTGCCTTCCGACGCCAGCTCGAGACGATCGAGTTCGCGGTTTCCCTGCTCGTCAAAGATCGAAACCCAGAGCCGTCTTGCCGACGAGGACCATGCGGCGAAGCGGATGCCTTCGCTGGTGATGGTGGGGCCGAGCTGGGTCAAGAGCGCTCCACCGCCCTCAAGTAATGACGCTCGGCTTGTTGCGCCCGGTGTGGCTCTTGATCCCGGCAATGTCGTCGGCCGCCGAAATCAGGTCGGCGAGCGCCTCCTGCGTGTCGAGGTCGTGCCTCGACTTGTCCGGCTCGTAGCGCTCGATATAGACGCGCAAGGTCGCGCCAGACGTACCGGTGCCCGAAAGCCGAAAGACCACGCGCGAGCCGCCTTCGAACAGCACCCTTATGCCCTGGTGCTCGCTGGTCGAGCCGTCGACCGGGTCGTGGTAGGCGAAATCATCGGCATTGGCGATCTTCAGGCCGCGCACGCTGGTGCCCGGTAGCGAGCCGAGCTTGGCCCTGAGTTCGTCGACCAGCGCATTGGCGCGGCCGCTCTCAACCTCCTCGTAATCATGGCGCGAGTAGTAGTTCCGGCCATAGGTCTCCCAATGCTCGGTGACGATCTGCTTGCAGCTTTCGCCGCGCGCGGCGAGGACGTTGAGCCACAAGAGGACCGCCCACAGACCGTCCTTTTCGCGGACATGGTTGGAGCCGGTGCCGGCACTTTCCTCGCCGCAGATCGTCGCCATGCCGGCGTCGAGCAGATTGCCGAAGAACTTCCAGCCGGTCGGCGTCTCGTAAATCCCGACACCTAGCTTGTGAGCGACGCGGTCGGCCGCGCCACTGGTCGGCATCGAACGGGCGATGCCTTTCAGCCCATCCTTGTAGCCCGGCGCCAGGCGGGCATTGGCGGCGAGCATGGCGACCGAATCCGAAGGGGTGACGAAAATGCCCTTGCCGATGATCAGGTTGCGGTCTCCATCGCCATCGGAGGCGGCGCCGAAATCGGGCGCGTCCGGTCCCATCATCTCATCATAAAGGTGCTTGGCATGGACCAGGTTGGGGTCCGGGTGATGACCGCCGAAATCGGGCAGCGGCTTGAAATTGCGGCAGGTGCCGTTCGGTGCGCCGAGGCGGTGTTCGAGGATTTCCTTGGCGTAGGGCCCGGTCACCGCATGCATGGCGTCGAAGCGCATGCGGAAGCCCGACTTGAACAGTTTGCGCAGCGCATCGAAATCGAACAGGCTCTCCATCAACTCGGCATAGTCGGTAACCGGATCGATGATCTCGACGGTCATGCCGGCAGCCTTGACTGTCGCGACCGTATCGATGTCAATCGGGTCGATGTCGGCGATCTTGAAGCTCGAAATCGTCTTGGTCTTGGCAAAGATGGCGTCAGTCAGCTTTTCCGGCGCCGGGCCACCATTGCCGGCATTGTACTTGATGCCGAAGTCCTCGTGCGGGCCGCCGGGATTGTGGCTGGCCGAGAGGATGATGCCGCCGAAGGTCTTGTATTTGCGGATGACATGCGAGGCCGCGGGCGTCGACAGGATGCCGCCCTGCCCGACCATCACCTTGCCGAAGCCATTGGCGGCCGCCATGGCAATGGCCTTCTGGATGACCTCCCGGTTATAGAAACGGCCGTCGCCGCCGATCACCAGGGTCTTGCCCTTGAACCCGTCGAGTGCATCGAAAATCGACTGGATGAAGTTCTCGGCATAGTGCTCCTGCTGGAACACTGGCACCTTCTTGCGCAGGCCCGACGTGCCGGGCTTCTGGTCGGAATAGGGCTTGGTGGAAACGGTGCGTATCATGCTTCAGGCAACCCTTTTCGAAAGCAGCAGGCGATAGAGTTCGACGTATTTTTCGGCGCTTCGATCCCACGACACATCGGTCTTCATGCCCTGGCGCTGGATGGTTTCGAAGATTGCGGGACTGGCGTGGGCGTCGGCCAGGCGTCGGATCGCGTGCAGCAGCGCGCCGCCATTGTTGGGGGCAAACTGGAAGCCGGTCGCCACGCCGGCGGCAAACGCTGCTTCATTGGCATCGATGATGGTGTCCGCCAGGCCGCCGGTGCGGGCGACGACCGGCACGCAGCCATAGCGCAGGCCGTAAAGCTGCGTCAGCCCGCAAGGCTCGAAGCGCGACGGGATGACGATGGCGTCGCAGCCGCCCTGCATGGTGTGCGACAGCCCCTCGTCATAGCCGACGACCACGCCGATGCGGCCACGATGGCGTGCGGCCGCGGCCAGCAGCGCGCCTTCGAGGCCGGCGTCGCCCGAGCCGAGGATGGCCAGCCTTGCGCCTGTCGCGACGATGCCGTCGACCACCGTCGCCAATATGTCCATGCCCTTCTGCCAGGTCAGGCGGCTGACGACGCAGACAATCGGACTGCCGTCGCGGTCGAGGCCGAAACGGTCCTCGACCGCGGCCCTGTTCGGCGCGCGGGCCTTCAACGTTTCGGCCGTATAGGTAGATACCAGATGCTTGTCGGTTGCCGGATCCCAGATGGCGGTGTCGATGCCGTTGACGATGCCATGGAGATCGCTGGAACGCATGTTGATAAGGCCGTCGAGGCCCATGCCGAATTCCGGCGAACGTATCTCCTGCGCATAGGTCGGGCTCACCGTGGTGATCGCCCAGGCGGCCTGCAGGCCAGCCTTAAGGAAGCCGACGCCGCCATAATATTCGACGCCGTCAAGCGCCATCGCCGCGGCAGGCAGGCCGAGCTCGCCGAAGATACCGGCCCCGAACTGGCCCTGGAAGGCGAGATTGTGGACGGTCATCATGGATGGGGTGCCGACCGCCTTGCCATAGCGCATATAGGCCAGCGTCATCGCCGACTGCCAGTCATGGGCATGGACGATGTCGGGGAGGTAGCCCGAGATGGCGCCCCCGGCGATATCGGCGCCGGCCTGGCTCAGCGCCGCGAAGCGCCGCCAATTGTCCGGCCAGTCCGCGCCCGAGGCGTTACCATAGGGGCCGCCGGGGCGGTCGAACAGATGCGGCGCGTCGAGCACGAACAAATCGAGCCCGGCGACCTGGACGGCATGGACCGACGCCTTGCCGCCTTGCAGTAGGGGATACTGATAGACGGCCTTCTTTTTCTTGAAGGCGCCCATCACCACGGGAAAGCCCGGAACGAGCGTACGCATGGCCACGCCCTTCGCCGCGAGCGCAATGGGCAGCGCGCCGGTTACATCGGCAAGCCCGCCTGTCTTGATCAGCGGGAAGATTTCGGGAGTGACCGACAGAACCTGCATGCGCTTAACGATCCGCTTCCCATCCATGCCGCCCAAACCGTGTGCGGTTTGGACCACGACATGCACAAAACACCCTAAAGTGACAGCCTGTTGATCACCTGTTCAGGTTGACAACTTGTTGATCATGTCCTGTGTGATCAGGCAGATACCCTTTTCCGAAACCCGGAAGCGCTTGGCGTCGAGGACGGGATCCTCGCCGACCACCAGCCCTTCGGGTATCCTTACGCCGTGGTCGATGACGACGCGCTTCAACTTTGCGTTCCGGCCGACATGAACGTCGGGCAGCATGACAACCTCTTCCAGCGTCGAATAGGAATTGATGCGCGCGCCGGTGAAGATCAGGCTTTTCTTCAGCGAAGCGCCCGAGACGATGCAATCGCCCGACACCAGTGACGAAATGGCGGAACCGCGCCTGCCGTCCTCGTCATGCACGAACTTTGCCGGCGGCTTCAGTTCGGCATAGGTCCAGATCGGCCAATCGCGGTCGTAGAGGTCGAGTTCGGGCGTCACGTCGGTCAGGTCGATGTTGGCCTCCCAATAAGCATCAACCGTGCCGACATCGCGCCAGTAGGCCTCGTTTTCGGCGGTCGAACGCACGCAGGACTTGGTGAAGCGGTGCGCGATCGCCTTACCGTGCGTGACGATATAGGGGATGATGTCCTTGCCGAAGTCGCGGCTGGAGCCCGGCTCGGCGGCATCGCGGCGCAGTTGCTCCATCAGGAACTTGGTCTTGAAGACGTAGATGCCCATCGAGGCCAAGGCGAATTCCGGGTTACCCGGAATGCCGGGCGGGTCAGCGGGTTTTTCGACGAAGGCGATGATGTTGTCCTTGGCATCGACATGCATGACGCCGAAGCCGGTCGCCTCCATGCGCGGCACTTCGAGGCAGCCGACCGTGACATCGGCGCCGGCATCGACATGCTGGCGCAGCATCATCTCGTAGTCCATCTTGTAGATGTGATCGCCGGCCAGGATTACCATGTATTCCGGGCCATAGGCCTCGATGATATCGATGTTCTGGTAGACGGCGTCCGCCGTGCCTTCATACCACTGCGTTTCCGACACACGCTGGCTGGCCGGCAGGATGTCAAAACTCTCGTTTCGTTCGGGCCGCAGGAAGTTCCAGCCGCGCTGCAGGTGGCGGATCAGCGAATGCGCCTTGTATTGGGTGGCGACGCCGAGGCGGCGGATGCCGGAGTTGAGCGCATTGGAGAGCGCGAAATCGATGATGCGCGTCTTGCCGCCGAAATAGACCGCGGGCTTGGCGCGCCGGTCGGTCAGTTCCTTGAGGCGGCTGCCGCGCCCGCCGGCCAACACGTAGGCCATGGCGTCGCGGGCCAGCGGCTGGGTTCTCTTCAAGTCTGCCATTTATACCCTCCCAAGTTACTCGTATCGATGCGCTAACCAGCCTTAACGAGTTCAGTCGGCAGCGAGTTCAAGCATGATCGTCGACAGCGGAGGCAGGAGCATCGTTGCCGAGATGCCCTTGCCCTCCGCCCTTGCCTCGACCATGCCGCCATTGCCCATGCCGGAACCGCCATATTCGGAAGCGTCGGTGTTGATGATCTCGCGCCACTTGCCGGCCTTCGGCAGCGGCACACGATAATTGTCGCGCGGCACCGGTGTGAAATTGGAGATGACGGCGACCGGATCGCCGCCGGGAGCGCTGCGCACCCAGGCGAAAACCGAATTCTGGCTGTCGTCGACGATCAGCCAGGAAAACCCTTCCGGCTCGCAGTCGCGGCCATGCAGGGCCGGGCGTGAACGATAGAGATAGTTGAGGTCGCGCACCGTCTGCCAGACCCCGCGATGCGGGCGGAAATCGAGCAGGTCCCAATCAAGCGCGCGCGCTTCGCTCCATTCGCGGCGCTGCGCGAATTCCTGGCCCATGAACAGCAGCTTCTTGCCGGGATAACCCCACATGAAGCCGTAATAGGCACGCAAGGTCGCGAATTTCTGCCAGTCGTCGCCGGCCATCTTGCCCAGCAGCGTGCCTTTGCCGTGCACGACCTCGTCATGCGAGAGCGGCAGCACGAAATTCTCCGAGAAGGCGTAGGTCAGGCCGAAGGTCAGCTCGTTGTGGTGATGCTTGCGGAAAATCGGCTCCTTGGAAAAATACTCCAGCGTGTCGTGCATGAAGCCCATGTTCCATTTGAAGCCGAAGCCCAGCCCGCCTTCATGGACAGGCGCCGAGACCTTTGGCCATGAGGTCGATTCCTCGGCGATGGTCATGACGCCTGGATGGTGGCCGTACACCTCCTTGTTCATCTTCTGCAGGAAGCTGACCGCCTCGAGGTTTTCGCGCCCACCCTTCTCATTGGGGATCCACTCGCCGGCCTTGCGCGAATAGTCGAGGTAGAGCATCGAGGCGACCGCGTCGACGCGAAGACCGTCGACATGGTATTTTTCGGCCCAGAACAGCGCGTTGTTGACCAGGAACGACACCACCTCGCGGCGGCCGAAATTGTAGATCGCGGTGTTCCAGTCCGGATGGAAGCCCTTGCGTGGGTCGGCATGCTCGTAGAGCGCGGTGCCGTCGAAATGGACCAGACCGTGCTCGTCGACAGGAAAATGCGCCGGCACCCAGTCGAGGATGACGCCGACGCCGGCACGGTGGGCGCCGTCGACAAAGCGGGCAAAGCCGTCCGGATCGCCGAAGCGGGCCGATGGCGCGTAGAGGCCGGTTGTCTGGTAACCCCAGGAGGGGTCATAGGGATGCTCGGAGATCGGCAGGAATTCAATATGGGTGAAACCGGTCTCGATCACATAGGGGATCAGCCGGTCGGCCAGTTCATCCCATGACAGGAAGGAGCCGTCATCGCCAAGCTGCCAGGACCCGGCGTGGACCTCGTAGATCGAGATGGCCTCGCGGCGAGGGTCGGCGTTGCGCCAGAAATTGCGATGCGCCTCGTCACCCCATGCATGCGCCGGCGGCATCGCGGTCACCGAGGCGGTGGCCGGGCGCAGTTCTGATTTGAAGGCGAACGGATCGGCTTTCAGCGGCAACCTCACGCCATCGGGACCGATGATTTCATATTTATAGGGCCGGCCGGCACCGATATCGGGAATGAACAGCTCCCAGATGCCGGTGTCGCGACGGTCGCGCATCGTATGCTGGCGGCCGTCCCAGTCGTTGAAGTCACCGACCACCGAAACGCGCCTGGCATTTGGGGCCCATACGGCGAAATGCACGCCGGACGCGCCTTCGTGCTCGATGACATGCGCGCCAAGCTTGTCGAACAGCCTGAGATGCGAACCCTCGGCGATGTAGTAATCGTCCATCGGCCCGAGTACCGGACCGAACGAATAGGGGTCGGTCAGCCACCAGTCGCCGCCGGCATTGCGGGCGTGGTAGCGCAGCGGCTGGCGCTTCTTGATCGACAGCTTGCCTTCGAAGAAACCGGCCTCGTCGCGCCTGGTCAATTCGCCGACCTCGACGCCGGTCAGGGTGTAGGCCGTAACCGACTGCGCGTGCGGAACGAAGCAGCGTGCGAACAGGCTCTTGCCGGCCTCCTGGACACCGAGAACCGCAAAGGGATTGCCGTGCGTACCGGCGACAATCGCCTCGACATCGCTGGCTGGCGCCAGTCCGTCCGGCCCGCTTGTCGCAGCGGTCGCGCGCGGCTTCCTCATCAGGCGGTCGCCCTCCCCGGGCACCAAGTGTTTGTTTTTGCGGCCATCGTTCGTGGCCTTATGCAATCATATCAGACGGGTACGTTCCAGATTTCTTTCGCATATTGACGGATCGTGCGATCGGAGGAGAACCAGCCGACGCGCGCGACGTTGCGGATGGCGCGCGCGTACCAGTCCGGGCTGTTGCGCCAGACAGCGTCCACCTCGCGCTGGCAGGCGGCATAGGCGTCGAAATCCGCCGCGACCATGAACCAGTCGCTGTCATAGAGGCCATTGATGAGGTCGCGGTAGCGATTGGGATCATCGGGCGAGAAGACGCCCGATGAAACGGCCGCAACCGCCTGCGCCAGTTCAGGGGATGCCTCGATCACGCCGCGCGGATTGTAGCCATTGTTGCGCCGCTCGGCGACTTCTTCGGTGGTGAGGCCGAAGATGAAGATGTTGTCGTCGCCGACATGCTCCTTGATCTCGACATTGGCGCCGTCGAGCGTGCCGATGGTCAGCGCGCCGTTCAGCGCGAACTTCATGTTGCCCGTGCCGGAGGCTTCCATGCCGGCGGTCGAGATCTGCTCGGAAAGATCGGCGGCTGGCATCAGCACCTCGGCCAGGCTGACATTGTAGTTCGGCACGAACACGACCTTCAGCAGGCCGCGCACCGAAGGGTCGCTGTTGATCACCCTGGCGACGTCGTTGGCCAGTTTGATGATCAGCTTGGCGTTATGGTAGCTGGGCGCGGCCTTGCCGCCGAAGAATTTCACGCGTGGCATCCAGTCGCGTTCGGGATGCGAACGGATCTGGTCATAGAGCGCGATCGCTTCGAGGATGTTGAGCAGCTGGCGCTTGTATTCGTGGATACGCTTGACCTGAATGTCGAAGAGCGCCGAAGGGTCGAGCTTGATGCCAAGGCGATCGGCGACCAGATTGGCAAGCCTCACCTTGTTCTGGCGTTTCACCGCGGCGAATTTTTCGCGAAAGGCGGTGTCGTCGGCTAAGGGATCGAGCCCCTTGATCGCTTCGATGTCATCCATGAAGCGGTCGCCGATCGCCTCGCGGGCAAGCGCGGTGAGGCCTGGATTGCACTGGATGAGCCAGCGCCGCGGCGTGATGCCGTTGGTCTTGTTGTTGATGCGATCGGGATAAAGTTTGTGGAGGTCGGCGAAGACTGTCTCCTTCATCAACTCGGTGTGCAGCGCCGACACGCCGTTGATCGAATGCGAGCCGACAAAGGCCAAATTGCCCATGCGCACCCTGCGGTCGCCATTCTCCTGGATAAGCGAGATACGGCTGATCTGCTCGTCCGAGAACTGATCGGTGGCGCGGGCTTCGAGCAGCACCTGCGCGTTGATGGCGTAGACGATCTGCATGTGGCGGGGCAAAAGCCTCTCGAACAGCGGCACGGGCCAGCTTTCCAGTGCCTCTGGCAACAGCGTGTGGTTGGTGTAGCCGAAGGTGCGCTTGGTGACATCCCAGGCGAGATCGAAATCCATGCCATGGACATCCATCAAGAGCCGCATCAGCTCGGGCACGGCGATCGCCGGATGGGTGTCGTTGAGGTGGATCGCCGCCTTGTCGGGCAGAGACTTGAGATCGCCATATTGGCTGAGATGGCGCTGCAGGATGTCCTGCAGCGAAGCGGTGGAGAAGAAGTATTCCTGGCGAAGCCTGAGTTCCTGGCCGGCCATGTGGGAATCGGCTGGATAGAGCACCCGCGACAGTGCATCGGCCTTGTTGCTTTCGGCCAGCGCCCCGATGTGGTCGCCGGCGTTGAACTTGTCGAGCCGGATCGGGTCGATCGGCATGCCGGACCAAAGGCGCAGCGTGTTGACGCGCTTGGCCCGCCAGCCAGCCACGGGCGTGTCATAGGCGACCGCAAGCACATGCTCCCTCGGCTTCCAGACATGGCGTTCGAGGCGGCCGTCCTTCGAGGTGATCGATTCGACCGAACCACCGAAACCGACTTCGAAGGAGCGCTCGCGCCGCTCGAATTCCCAGGGGTTGCCGTGGTCAAGCCAGGTCTCGGGCAACTCGACCTGCCAGCCATCGTGGATTTCCTGACGGAACATGCCGTTGGCATAGCGGATGCCGTAGCCATGCGCGGGGATGTCGACGGTGGCCATGCTTTCCATGAAGCAGGCGGCGAGCCGGCCAAGGCCGCCATTGCCGAGGGCCGCGTCCGGTTCCAGCGCCGCGATCAGGTCGAGATCGACGCCGAGCGACGACAGCGCCTCACGCATGTTCTCCATCAGGCCGAGGTTGGAAAAGGCGTCGCGCATCAGACGCCCAATCAGGAATTCGAGCGACAGGTAATAAACGCGCTTTTCCTGTTGGTCGTAGGCTTCCTTGGTCGCCTGCATCCAATGGTCGACGACGCGGTCGCGCACGACCTTGATCGTGGCGGTCAGCCAGTCGTACTGGGTCGCGACGGTGGTGTCCTTGCCGACCCGGTACTTGAGCGACATCAAGACTTCTTCAGCAAGCGTCTTGGGATCGGGATTGTCGAGAGCGGGGGCTTCGATCGTCATGGCGGATGTCATATCGCCTCTCGTTCGGTTTGGCCTGATCATACCGGCTTTCACCGTTTCTCCCAGCCCACCCTAGTGGATTGCAACATCTTTTCAATCGATTTAGAGAACGCCGTCATCTACTTACCCTGCGGCAAGTTGGCAGTCAGGCCGCCAATGCCGCCTCCGGGGGTGTTTTTGCCCCGGTCATGAAGGCAACGGCGTCGGACATCGTATATTGCTTGGGGTCGATGACGCACAGTCGACGGCCCAGACGGTGGATGTGGATACGGTCCGCCACCTCGAAGACGTGTGGCATGTTGTGCGAGATGAGCACGATCGGCAGGCCGCGCTTCTTCACGTCGAGGATCAGTTCAAGCACGCGGCGGCTCTCCTTGACGCCGAGCGCCGCCGTCGGCTCGTCCATGATGACCATTTTCGACCCGAAGGCGGCGGCGCGGGCCACAGCCACGCCCTGGCGTTGGCCGCCCGACAGGGTCTCCACCGCCTGGCTGATGTTCTGGATGGTCATCAAGCCTAGTTCGGTGAGCTTGTCGCGGGCACGCTTTTCCATTGCCGGACGGTCCAGCATGCGAAGCCACTGGCCGACGAAGCCGGGTTTGCGGATCTCGCGGCCAAGGAACATATTGTCGGCAATCGAAAGCGCCGGCGACAAGGCCAGGTTCTGGTAGACAGTTTCGATGCCGGCTTCACGGGCTTCCATGGGCGACTTGAAGGAGACGGGTTTGCCTTCAAGCCGGATTTCGCCTTCGTCCGGCACGGCCGCGCCGGAAATCGCCTTGATGAGCGACGACTTGCCGGCGCCGTTGTCGCCGATGACGGCAAGGATTTCGCCGGGGTAAAGGTCGAAATCGGCATTGTCGAGAGCGGTGACGCGGCCATAGCGCTTGACCAGGCCGCGTGCGGTGAGGATGGGTTCCTGGGTCATGCCGAAACCTTTCTGATCCATTGGTCGATGGCGACGGCGCCGATGATCAGCACGCCGGTAAGCAGCACTTTCCATTGCGGATCGGCGCCGAGCATGTTGAGGCCCATCGAGACGACGCCGACGATCATCGCGCCGAACAGCGTGCCGAGGATGGAGCCGCGGCCGCCGAAGAGAGAAATACCGCCGATCACGGTCGCGGTGATCGCCTGCAGATTGTAGTCGGTAACAGCGGCGGACGGCGAGATCGAGCCGTTGCGGCCGATGGAGACCCAGGCCGCGAAAGCGGCGATCAGCCCGGCAAGGGTGTAAACCGTCATCAGCACCTTCTTGGTCTGGATACCCGACAGCTTCGCCGCCTCCTGGTCGTCGCCGACGGCGTAGACGTGACGGCCCCATGCGGTGTGGTTGAGCACGTACCAAAGAACCAGCACGAGCACGACCGTGGCGATGACGCCGAGCGTCAGCACGGCCGTGCCGACCTTGAAGCTCAGGGCAAACAGGTGCAGCAGCGGTGCCTGGTTGTCGACGTCGGTGTCGCGGATCGTCTCATTGGCCGAATAGATGAAGTTCGTGGCCATGACGATGTTCCAGGTGCCAAGCGTCACGATGAAGGGCGGCAGCTTCATATAGGCGACCAGCAGCCCGTTCAGCAGCCCGCAAGCCGCACCGGCGGCAAGCCCGATCGCCACGGCGAGCACGCTCGGCATGCCGTAGCTGACCGCGCAATTGCCCATGATCACGGCCGAAATCACCATGATCACCCCGATCGACAGGTCGATGCCGGCGGTCAGGATGACCAGTGTCTGCGCGGCGCCGAGAATGCCGACGATGGCGATCTGCTGCAGGATCAGTGTCAGCGTGTAGGACGAGAAGAACCGCCCGCCGATCGTGATGCCGAAGATGACGATCGACAGAAGCAGCACGATCAGCGGCACCGCCGCCGGCGTCGAATGCAGAAAATGCTGGATGCGCTTGACGGCTGATTTGTGCTCGTCAAAAGCGGCTACACTTGTATCGCTGGCCGAGAGAACCTTCTCGAATTCCTGAGCTTGAGCCATGTTTCCTCCCCGTAGGGCTTCAGCCACACGCTGACGCCGTCCACGCCTTCCGGTCTGTCGCCGGGATTATTCGCGTTTACAGTGATGCATCGTCCACCCGATGCGACCGGGGATCAAGTCCCCCCGGTCGCATCGGTTCCGTTGCCGGTCAGGGCAGTATCAGCCCCAGCACTTGGCGAGGCCTTCCTTGGTGTCGATGGACTTGACGCCCGTCGCCGGCTTGTCGGTGACGAGGTTGACGCCGGTGTCGAAGAAGTTCTTGCCCTCGGTCGGCTTCGGCTTGGTGCCGTCCTTGGCGAAAGCGGCGATCGCCTCGATGCCAAGTGCGGCCATCTGCAGCGGATATTGCTGCGAGGTGGCGCCGATGACGCCTTCGGCGACCGACTTCACGCCGGGGCAACCGCCGTCGACCGAGACGATCAGCACCTGGCTTTCGAGGCCGACAGCCTTGAGCGCCTGGTAGGCACCGACCGCGGCCGGCTCATTGATGGTGTGGATGACGGTGATGGTGTTGTCCTTCTGCAGAAGGTTTTCCATCGCCTTGCGGCCGCCTTCCTCGTTACCGTTCGTCACATCATGGCCAACGATGCGCGGATCGGTCTCATCGCCGATCTTGTTGGGGTCCTTCACGTCGATGCCGTAGCCCATCATGAAGCCCTGGTCGCGCAGAACGTCCACGGTCGGCTGCGAGGGTGTCAGGTCGAGGAAGCCGATCTTGGCGTCCTTGGCCTTGTCACCGAGCGTGGCGGCGGCCCAGGCGCCGATCAGCTTGCCGGCCTCCAGATTGTCGGTGGCGAAGGTCGCGTCGGCGGCGTCGATCGGATCGAGCGGCGTGTCCAGCGCAATCACCAGCAGGCCCGCATCGCGCGCCTTCTTCACCGTCGGTACGATGCCCTTGGTGTCGGACGCGGTGATCAAAATGCCCTTGGCGCCGTCGGCGATGCAGCTTTCGATCGCCGCCACCTGGCTCTCGCTGTCACCGTCGATCTTGCCCGCATAGGTCTTGAGATCGACACCAAGTTCCTTGGCCTTGGCGGTCGCGCCCTCCTTCATCTTGACGAAGAACGGATTGGTGTCGGTCTTGGTGATCAGGCAGGCGCCGACGCCGGCCGCGGACGCAGACGAAGCGAACGCCATCAGACCCAGCGCGGCCGCCGCGAAAACGGTGGACTTCAACAATTTTGTATTGGTCACGATTTCCTCCCAGTGGAACATTTTCGAATGCCGGCCAACCGGCACCCGCACGGCATCCAGGCGACTTCTCCCAGCGCGGATGCTCCCTCAAGGAACACCACGCCAGCGCATCTGTCAATAATTAAATCACTCTTATTTATTATTGACAGCCTTGCGTCGTTCACTCATTCTGACCCAAAAGCATTGTGGGGAAAGGACGGGAGGAACAGGGTGGAGACGGCCACTGCGAGGCATGGTTCGCCCGAAGCGAACGAGAGCCTTATTCACCGCGGCACCAACCAGAGTGGCATGCGCGACCACAACGAGCGCCTGGTGCTTTCGCTGGTGCGCCAGCACGGCAGTCTGGCGAAGTCCGACATTGCCCGCATGACCGGACTTTCGGCGCAGACGGTCTCGGTCATCATGCGCGAACTGGAGGAAGAAAGCTTGCTCGTGCGCCAGGCGCCGTTGCGCGGCAAGATCGGCCAGCCCTCGATCCCCATGGCACTCAACCCCGAAGGCGCCTTCTTCATCGGCCTCAAGATCGGCCGCCGCAGCGCCGAACTCGTGCTGATCGATTTCCTCGGACAGGTGCGCGCGATGCTGCAGCATTCCTACCGCTACCCTGCCCCACGCGAGACGGTCGAGTTCGTCACGTCAGGCATGAAGGCGATGCGCGGCGAGCTGACGCCGGCACAGGACAAGCGCATCGCCGGACTTGGCATCGCCATGCCTTTCGAGCTCTGGAACTGGGCCGACACCGCCGGCGCGCCGCGCGACGTGATGGACGAATGGCGCCATCGTGACATCAGGACCGACATCCAGGCGCAATGCGATTTTCCGGTCTATCTGCAGAACGATGCCACCTCCGCCTGCGGCGCCGAACTGGTCTTTGGCCAGACGGGCGCGGCGCGGGATTTCGTCTATTTCTACATCGGCGCCTTTGCTGGCGGCGGCATCGTGCTCAACGGCCGGCTGTTTGGCGGGCCGACCGGCAATGCCGGCGCGCTCGGCTCAATGCCTGTGCCGGGGCCGGATGGAAAACCGACCCAGCTGATCGACGTGGCCTCGATCGCCATGCTCGAAAAAACACTCAACGCGCGTGGCGTCGAGGCCTCGTATCTGTGGACCTCACCCGAGGATTGGGGGGAGATCGGCGCCGCGCTGGACGAGTGGATCGCCAGCGCCTCGCAGGCGCTCGCCTACGCCATCGTGGCAGCGTCCTCGGTCATCGATTTCGAAGCCGCGGTGATCGACGGCTGGATGCCGAAGGCCGTGCGCCAGAGGCTGGTCGAGGCGGTCGTGACGGCAATCGGCGCGATCGACGGCGAAGGGCTGAAACTTCCGGCCGTCCGCGAGGGAAGCGTGGGTATCCATGCCCGGGCGCTCGGCGGCGCCAGCCTGCCGCTTTCCGAACGCTTCCTGATCGGTTCGACGACGATCTCCAGGGGCGCGTGAAATGCTGATCGGGATTCCGGCGCTGCTTGGTCCAGAGCTTCTGGCGACGTTGCGCGCCATGGGCCATGGTGACGAGATTGCCGTGGTCGACGGGAACTATCCGGCACAGGAGCAGGCAAGGCGCCTCATCAGGACCGATGGCCACGCCCTCATGCCCGTACTCGACGCGATACTGACGCTGCTTCCGGTCGACGATGTCGTGCCGGAGGCGCTGTTTCGCGCCTCGGTGAAAGGCGATCCGTCGCTTGCCGACCCCGTCCATCGTGAAATGGAGGCGATCTGCGCCAAACGCGCGCCGGGCCGCAAGGTGGTTGCACTGGCCGGCGCCGACTTCTATGCACGGGTCAAATCGGCGCATGCCATCGTCGCGACAAGCGAGCCGCGGCTTTACGCCAATATCATCATCCGCAAGGGCGTGATCTATCCGCCGGAGACCGAGAAGCCATGATCCTCTGCTGCGGCGAAGCCCTGATCGACATGCTGCCGCGCACCACTACGGAGAATGAGCCGGCTTTTGCCCCCTATGTCGGCGGCGCTGTCTTCAACACAGCGATCGCGCTCGGCCGCTTGGGCGCGCCGGCCGGCTTCTTCTCGGGCCTGTCGTCGGACCTGTTCGGCGGTCAGTTCAGGGACGCGTTGGGGGCGAGCAAGGTCAGTTCCACCTACGCGCACACCTCGCCCCGACCGACGACCCTGGCCTTCGTGCGGCTGAACAATGGCCAGGCGACCTACACCTTCTATGACGAGAACACGGCCGGGCGCATGCTGACCATCGAAGACCTGCCGCAACTCGGCAGCGAGATCGAGGCGATGCTGTTCGGCGCCATCAGCCTGATCTCGGAGCCGGCTGGGTCGGCCTATGAGGAATTCATGCAGCGCGAGCATGAGGCTCGCGTAATGATGCTCGATCCCAACATCCGGCCGAACTTCATTCCCGACAAGGCCAAGCACCTCAGGCGCATCCGGGAGATGATGGCGATGGCCGACATCGTCAAACTGTCGGACGAAGATCTCCACTGGTTCGGCGAAGCCGGCTCGCACGAGGATGTCGTGCGCAATTGGCTCGACCGCGGCCCGAAGCTGATCGTCGTCACGCATGGCAGCGAGGGTGCCGTTGGCTATAGCAAACAGCATCGTGTCACCGTCATGCCGGAGACAGTGAAGGTGGTGGACACCGTCGGCGCCGGAGACACGTTCAACGCCGGCATCCTTGCCTCCCTGCATGAGCAAGGCCTGTTGACGAAGGCGGCGATTTCCAGCCTGTCCGAAGACGCCATCCGCAAAGCATTGGCGCTCGGCGCCAAGGCGGCGGCAGTGACGGTATCACGAGCCGGCGCCAATCCCCCGTGGCGGCACGAGATCGGCTGATCGGCTCTCCAGCGCGATCACTTTATGTTTCCAGGCGCCGGAAAACCTCGATAAGAACGGGCTGAATTGCACCGCCAAGCCCGGATTCCCGGCTTTGTGGGACAATATGCCGGCAAAACGTGGTAACGGGCTGCGACACTTGCACCAAGTCCCCGATCCGCAGCCGGCTTTTTCAGCCGCGCCAAGTCTGGTACCAGCGGGCCGGTTATTGGCAGGTATTGAGGCCGACATGCAATTCATCGATCTTGGCGCGCAGCGCGAACGAATCCGCGACCGGCTGAAAGCCGCGATCGACCACGTGGTCGAGGATGGCCGCTACATCCTTGGCCCGCAGGTCGCCGAATTCGAGAAGAAGCTCGCCGCCTATGTCGGCGTCAAGCATGTGATTGCCTGCGCCAACGGCACCGACGCACTGCTTTTGCCGCTGTTCGCCGCCGGCATCGGCCCGGGTGACGCGGTGTTCGTGCCGAGCTTCACCTTCGCCGCCACGGCGGAAGTGGTGGCGCTGGCCAAGGCCGAGCCGGTTTTCGTCGATGTCGATCCGACAACCTACAACATCGACATCGCCAGCCTCGAGGCGGCGATCGCGGCCATCAAGAAGGAAGGTCGACTGAAGCCTAAGGCGATCATCCCCGTCGACCTGTTCGGTCTTGCCGCCGACTATGAGGCGCTCATGACTATTGCCAATCGCGAAGGCTTATTGGTGATCGAGGACGCAGCCCAGTCCATGGGGGGCTCGCTCGAAGGCAGGATGTGCGGCGCGTTGGGCCATGTCGGCTCGACCAGCTTCTATCCGGCCAAGCCGCTTGGCTGCTATGGCGACGGCGGCGCGATGTTCACCAATGATGACGCGCTGGCCGACGCGCTCAGATCCTTCGCCTTCCACGGCAAGGGCGAGACGCAGTACGACAACATCCGCGTCGGCATCAATTCACGGCTCGACACGCTGCAGGCGGCGATCCTGCTCGAGAAGCTCGCCATCCTCGAGGAAGAGATGGTGGCGCGGCAGGTGGTGGCCCAACGCTACGCTGAAGGCCTTGGTGACATCGTCACCGCAGCCCGCAACCTGGGTGGCAGCCGCTCGGCCTGGGCGCAATATGCGATCGAAACGCCGAAACGCGACGGGCTTAAAGCGCATTTGAGCGAAAAGGGCATTCCGTCCGTCATCTACTACGTCAAGCCGCTGCATGAGCAGATCGCCTATCGCGACTACCCGCGCACGCCGACCGGCCTTGCCGTTTCGGAGGACCTGCCGAAACGCATCCTGTGCCTGCCGATGCACCCCTATCTCAGCGAGGCCGACCAGGACCGGATCATCGAAACGATCCGCAATTATATCGGCTCGAACTCGGCGCAGGCCGCGGCCGAATAGGCGTTGGGCACGGACACCCGACCGACACTTCCTTGGCATAGAGCGACGACGGCGCAGGCCGTGCGCTTCGCCCGTTATTTTGAGAAGGCCGCCGCGTGTCTTGTGGTCCCGTCTTCCATTCCCGATCGGGTCATGGAACGGCACTGCACTATGCAGATCCCCGCGGCGAAGACCAAAATGCCCAGCACCCATGACAACCAGATCCGATGGTCGACCGAGAGTTCGACGACAGCTATGATCAGGTAGGAGCTGGCTATGAAATGGCAGGGGCCGCTCAAACCACCGATCATTCTTATGATCGCCGCCAGGAGCACCCCATACACGATGATGCCCAGCGCTCCCAGTTCGTACCACAAATCGAATACGATATTATGTGCGCTTGGGAGATCCGCCTGCGCATAATATGTCGGACTCACGACAACCCCGGCCGCGTTTCTGATCGTATTGGCGCCATGGCCGAGGATCGGCTGGTCCGCGATGCGGGGCGAAATCATCTGCCATAGATCAAGCCGCGCTGCGAAGGTTCCTGGATAGAAAGCCAGCCATCCCGTTGTTTTGAGGTAGGCGAACAGCGGCGCGACGACGAAGGGGGCAATCAGGGCAAGAGACAAATAGACGGCGAAAAATCCAACCAAAACGTGCTGGCGGTATTTCGCGGGCATGACAAACATCACCGCCACGAGGACAATCGCCAGATTGACGCCGGTCGATCGGCCGTAGAGCAATGTCAGAACGGCAAAGAGAGCCGCAAGCCCTTTCCAGACCAGCCTCGGCTGGGCAAGAAATATGACGGCAAAAAAAGCTCCGTACACCGTGATCTTATGGAGGGTGAAAACGTTCTCCACAAAGCGTGGATCTTCGGTCAGAAACGCAAAATACAGTTCCCAGCCCATCACCGATACGACGCCGATCAACATGCCGGCCAATGACACCCGCGCGAGCCGCTCGCGCTGAGCGCTCGCAAGCGCGAGGATGCCCTGAAACAGCAGGATAGCGGCGATCGAGTAGCCAAACACGTCCCTCGCCGCCATGAGAGAGCGGCTCGCATCGACCGACCACAGGGCGCTCGCAAGGACAAAGCCTGACAAGAGAGCGAGAGCAATTGCAAGGCCTATCGTGCCTCTGGCAAAACGCGCACGCTTCGTCAAAAGGGCGAGAGCGCCCATGAGTGCCCCGACAAGCGTTAAGACCGTTGGGGACATTTCGACGAAGGCGAAAAGGGCGGGAGAGAGGGCGTAGAGGCCCAGCAACATCCTGAAGACTATTTCATCACGATTGCTGGTCCATGCGGGAAAGCCGCCCAAAATGACGGCATGGCATTTCTGAAACAAGGACATTCACTTACCGACTCAGGGGACGTCGACAAAGGATAGGCCATCGACGAGGGCTTTTCACCTACGTCCGATACGTCCCTGGATTGCAGCCTCGCCGCTGGCGATGAAATGCGGATTGGCGAAGTCCGCGTCATCGGCCTGGTTGCGCTTGCCATAGGTTAAGGGCTTGCCGTCCAGCGTCCGCGTCGTGCCGCCGGCGGCACGCAGCACCGCGTCACCCGCAGCGGTGTCCCATTCCATGGTGCGACCGAAGCGCGGATAAACATCCGCCTCGGCATTGGCGAGGAGGCAGAATTTCAGTGACGAACCGACCGAGACGATCTCGGCGGCACCAAGGTCGCGAATATAGGCTTCGGTTTCCGGCGTGTTGTGCGAGCGGCTGGCAACCACGGCCAGCGGCGTCGCGGCCGTTCTCACCGAAATCGGCCGGCGGGAAACGATGTGGTAGTCGCCATCGACTTCGAGGGCTTCCGCCCTGCCCGGTCGCCCGGAAAAAAACCGGCCGCTGCAGGGTGCGAAGACAACGCCGACTTCCGGCACACCATGGCGGACAAGCGCGATATTGACGGTGAAGTCGGTGCGCCGGTTGACGAATTCCTTGGTGCCATCAAGCGGATCAATGAGGAAGAAGGTCTCGCCAAGTTCGCCCGGCATGATGCCGGCCGCCGCTTCCTCCTCGGCCACGCACGGAATATCGGGGAATGCGGCGCGCAGGCCTGCAAGAATGATCTTCTCGCTCTCGCGGTCCGCCTCGGTGACCGGCGAGGCGTCCGACTTGCGGTCGACCGCGCAGCCGGCGTGGAATACGCGCATCACCTCGCGCCCGGCGGCTAGCGCCAGCCGCTCGAAGATTTCAAGCATCGACGTGTCGTCAGATGCCGCCGCCATTGTCATATTGGTCTTCGGCAATGTCCCGCTCGTTCAGCCAGTGTTCCAGGGCATCTACCATCTCTTCAGCCGATCTGCCGAGCGTCTTCAGATGGATCTCCGGTTTCTCCGGTGCTTCGTAAGGCGAATCGACGCCGGTGAAATTCTTGATCTCGCCATTCAGCGCGCGGGCATAGAGGCCCTTCGGATCACGCCTGGCGCATTCCTCGAAAGGCGTATCGACAAACACCTCGATGAACTCGCCATCGGCCATCAATTCCCTGGCCATCCGCCGCTCGGCGCTGAACGGGGAAATGAAGGAGACAATGACGATCAGCCCGGCGTCGGCCATCAGCTTGGCCACTTCGGCGACGCGGCGAATGTTCTCGACGCGATCGACATCGGTGAATCCAAGGTCGCGGTTGAGACCGTGGCGGACATTGTCGCCATCGAGAATGTAGGTATGACGCCCAGTAGCGAAAAGCTTCTTCTCGAACAGGTTGGCGATGGTCGACTTGCCGGAGCCCGAAAGCCCCGTGAACCAGAACACGGCGGGCCGCTGGTTTTTCATGTCGGAACGCACTCGCTTGCCGACATCGAGCGATTGCCAATGGATGTTTTCGGCGCGGCGCAGCGAGTGCACGATCATGCCTGCGCCAACCGTGGCGTTGCTGATGCGATCGATCAGGATAAAGGCGCCAGTGGTCCGGTTCTCGCCAAACGGATCGAAGGCAATCGGCGCCCGGGTCGAAATGTTGCAGATACCGACTTCATTCATTTCAAGCGACTTGGCCGCCTCATGCGCAAAGTCGTTGACATTGATGCGGTACTTCAAGTCGGTGACGGTGGCGCTGGTCTGATCGGTCTCGGTGCGCAGGATATAGGAACGGCCCGGCAACAGCGCATGCTCGTCGAACCAGACTATGTTGGCGGCGAACTGGTCGGCGACCTGCGGCCGTGCGGACGGCGAAACCAGCATGTTGCCCCTGGAAACCTCGACCTCGTCGTCGAGAACGAGCGTGATGGCCTGGCCGGCCACCGCCTGTTTGAGATCGCCGCCATAGGCGACGATGCGTTTGACATGCGAGGACTTGCCCGACTTGGCGACCACGACCTCGTCGTCTTGCGCAATCATACCCGACGCGATGGTGCCGGCAAAACCGCGAAAATCGAGATTGGGGCGATTGACGTACTGAACCGGAAAGCGGAACGGCAGCTCGGCCGTGGCTTCGTCGACGGAGACGGTTTCGAGATGCTCGATCAATGTCGGGCCGGAATACCAATGCGTGTTTTCGGAGCGGCCGCTGACATTGTCGCCGTAGCGGGCCGACATCGGGATCGGCGCGATGGTCTGGAAGCCGAGATCGCGTGAGAACTGCCGGTAGTCCTCGACGATCCTGTTGAAGACCGCCTGGTCAAAACCGACGAGATCGATCTTGTTGACCGCCAGGACGATGTGGCGGATGCCGAGCAACGAGGCGATGATCGAATGGCGCCGCGTCTGGCGCAGCACCCCCTGCCGGGCATCGATCAGCACGATCGCCAGGTCGGCGGTCGAAGCGCCTGTCGCCATGTTGCGGGTATATTGCTCGTGGCCGGGCGTGTCGGCGACGATGAACTTGCGCTTCGGCGTGGCAAAGAAGCGGTAGGCGACGTCGATGGTAATGCCTTGCTCGCGCTCCGCCTCGAGGCCGTCGACCAACAGCGCGAAGTCGACGTCGTCGCCCGTCGTGCCATGCTTGCGCGAATCGCGTTCAAGCGCGGCGAGCTGGTCCTCGAAAATCTGCTTGGTGTCGGAGAGCAGGCGTCCGATCAACGTCGACTTGCCATCATCCACCGAACCGCAGGTCAGGAAGCGCAGCAGCGACTTCTTCTCCTGCGCGGCCAGATAATCGCGGACGCCGTCCGTTGGAGCGAGGCTCTTTGCCATGATGTGGCGCATGGTCAGAAATACCCCTCGCGCTTCTTCTTTTCCATCGAACCGGCTTCATCGCGGTCGATCAACCGACCCTGCCGTTCGGAGGTGCGTGCCGTCAGCATCTCGCCAACGATGGCTTCAAGTGTGTCGGCGTCGGATTCGATGGCGCCGGTCAGCGGATAACAGCCAAGCGTACGGAATCGCACCAACCTGTCCTCCACGACCTCGCCGGGCAGTAGCTTCATGCGATCATCATCCTTGAGGATCAGCATGCCATCGCGTTCGACAACCGGCCGCCGCTTGGCGAAATAGAGCGGCACGATCGGGATGTTTTCCTGCAGAATGTACTGCCAGATGTCGAGCTCGGTCCAGTTCGACAGCGGGAAGACGCGGATCGATTCACCCTGCGCGATACGTGTGTTGAAGATCTTCCACATTTCGGGCCGCTGGTTCTTCGGATCCCACACATGCTGGGCGTTGCGGAAAGAGAAGATGCGCTCCTTGGCGCGCGACTTTTCCTCGTCGCGACGGGCGCCGCCAAAGGCAGCGTCGAAGCCGTATTTGTCGAGCGCCTGGCGCAGCGCCACGGTTTTCATCACATGAGTGTGGGTGTTCGAGCCGTGATCGAACGGATTGATGTTGTCGCGCACGCCATCTTCGTTGACATGAACCAGAAGATCGAAACCCAGCTTCTTCGCCATCTGATCGCGAAATGCGATCATCTCGCGAAATTTCCAGGTGGTGTCGACGTGAAGAAACGGGAATGGCGGCTTGGCCGGATAGAACGCCTTCATCGCCAGATGCATCAGCACCGACGAATCCTTGCCGACGGAATAGAGCATGACCGGCTTGGTGAAGGCTGCCGCGACCTCGCGGAATATGTGAATGGACTCGGCTTCAAGCCGCTGCAGATGCGTAAGCGCTGGTATCATGGACCGTGAGCGTTCTCTCATGCCTTGCAACAGAAGATCCTGCGTCAAATCATCGAGCCTTTTGCGCCCGGTTCAAAGCTTCGCTTCTGGACAAGTGTTTCGTGCGGGCGTTCTAGCAGATCGTCGCGGCCCAGAACAATGCAGGACGAGCCCGACAGCCATTCGTTCGGGAATGAATTTTCCACGGTTGCGACAAAACCCGGAAATTTCTGCTTGGAGAGCTTCCAGCCGTGAAAAGGCTGGAAAAATATTGCCTGCGAGATCGCTGGGGATGCTTCAGGGTCAACCGGTGCCGACCGCAGGTTTCGATCAGGGCGCACTATCGAAACAGCGGCACAGCCGCTATACGCTTTTTGAGAGAGGGCAAGATGCATTATGAATGGGCAATTTCGAGGTAAGCATGTTGGGGTTTCACCGAACACGATGTGCCGCATAAATTTTCTCGAGAATAGCGGGTCCGGAAATTGAACCGGCTTTCATTCATAAGGCAGCAAATCACGCCTTCGCGGATCAATGTCTACTTCTCCATTCTCTGCTTCTTTTCTCCCCCGATCCTGGGATCGGCGGTCAGCTTCGTGTTCAACGGCGGCGGACTATGGTCCGTCCTGTTGATCGCCTTGAAGAGAAGGCACTTCAATGTCGACCGGGCGATGATGGCGCTAACGATCGCGATCTACGCCTATTGCGCAAGCAATGTCCTGGCGTCCATCGTCAACCACGCGATCGTCAAGGACGCACGGCATCTTGTCCCGCTGATCACCTTTCTGTTTTTTCCCATTTCCTATTCGACCTGGAGCACTACGCAAAAAACAACGCTCGTCCGCATCATTGTGTTGGCCAGCATGGCGGCTTGTTTCGGAGCGCTGCTGCTGGCGGTTTATCAGCAATATCGACTTGGTATGCGCGCCGAGGGTGGGGCGGGGAATGCGATCGTTTTTGCTGAGGTCCTCTGCCTTGCGGTGGTGATCTGCGTGGCCGCTGCCCTATCCGGTATAGAGAAATACAGGATCGCCCTCGCCTGCGCCGCACTCGGCGGAACGATCGCCATCATCTACTCCGGTACGCGCATCGTCTGGCTGGCACTGCTGATTGTCGGTGTCGCCGTTCTGTTGATCAACCAGCAGAAGCTAAGAGGGAGAGATGCCGTTCGCGTGCTTTTGCTGCTGGCCGCGATTGCGGTCGCTATCGCGTTTTTCGGGTTCCAGACGATAGCGGGGCGCGTCGCATTTCTGCACTCCGACTGGGATGCGCTGGCGGCCCATGGTGACCACACGACTGCTTTGGGACTACGCGTCGCGCTTTGGGATATCGGCCTGAAGGCATTTCATGAGATGCCATTGTTTGGACATGGGGTGGGTGCCACCCGGCTCTTGATCAAGCAGGGCTTTCAGGATCAGTTCGGGATGGATGCAGGTTTCAGTCATTTCCACAACGGCTTCCTGACCGCCTTGGTACAAGCGGGAATCTTGGGTGCGGTGACGCTGGCGGCGATCTTTGTGGCTGCCGTCAGAAATGCAGCCCTGGTCCTCCGTGACAGCACCGATCCGATCGAACGGTTCGGCGCCACCATGATCGTCGCCGTCGTGATCACCTACCTGACTGCCGGCATGACGGGCATCCTGATCGGCCATGACATTCTTGACTCGGTCTTTATGGTCTTCCTGGTGTCGGGAACATATCTTGCCTGTGGCCGCCAGGCCGCGTTGGTGGAAAGGCAAGCCCTTCCACCAGTGGTGGGAGCCCAGGCGACGTCACCACCGAAAAGCCAAACCGTTCCACTGGTGACGGAAGCCATTCCATCAGACCTGGCACCTCCGCCAGCCGCCCGATAGCCGGTCCTGGCAAGACAATGAAAGTCCTGGTTACGGGCGCGACGGGTTTCATCGGCCGCCAGGTGGTCCATCGGCTTCGTGAGGCCGGTGTCGAACTTCGCCTTGCCTCCCGTCAGCCGGAGAGACTTGATGCCGGGCCCGACACGATGCAGATGCCGGGGTACGATGCACCTGCCGAGGCTTTCCTGGCGCTGACCAGGGATGTTACGGATGTCGTCCATTGCGCGGGTCTGAACAATGATCAGGGCAATGCCGCCGAAGCTGATTTTCGGGCAGCCAATGCGCAATTGAGCGCACGTCTGGCGCATGCCGCCGCCACGCAGGCAAGCGGACGGTTCATTCATCTTTCCTCGATCCGGGCCGTGATCGGCGCGCGTGCCAGCGCAACCATCGACGAAAACACGATCCCCGACCCACAAGACGCCTACGGGCGCTCGAAACGTGAAGCAGAAATCGCCGTGTTGGGCGCCTATGCCTCGCATGGCCGTGCCGACGCGGCCATATTGCGGCTGCCTCCAGTCTACGGGATCGGGATGAAAGGAAACCTGGCGACGCTGATGCGGCTCGCCGATACGGCTCTGCCGATGCCAACGGGCGCATTGACGGCGAACCGCTCGCTGCTATCATCGCAATCCGCGGCACGGGCGGTGTGGCATCTGCTTTGCCATTCCGAGCCACTTCGTCCGATCTATCTCGCCAGCGACGAGCCGCCGGTGTCCGTCGCTGCCGTCATCGGTGCCTTTCGCCGCGGCTTGCGGAGGCCGACGCGCCTGATGACCGTGCCGGCTGGACCGATGCGGACAGCCGCCACACTGCTTGGCAAGCGGATGTTCTGGGACAGCCTGACGGCGACGCAAATATGCGACCCGTCGCTGCTTGTCTCGGAAGGCTGGGCGCCGGAACCCAGCACGCTGGAGCGGCTGACCGAGATAGCGCGGCTCCGAAACCCCCGACGTCCTGTTTGATCCCGGCCCAAAGACCGGTTCCGCTTCTGGAGCGGGGCTGCTCAGCCGCGATAAAGTGTTCCAAACAGGATCCGAAGGTCGAGCCAGAACGACGCGCTCCTGAGATAGGTGGCATCGGTTTCGGCCAGAAGTTGCGGGTTCGACATGTCGATGCCCCTGATCTGGGCCAAGCCTGTCATCCCGGGCAAAGCCTGCAAAACGCCCAGCCGCCTGCGGCATTCGATCAGTTCCGTCTGGGTCGGCAGGCAAGGACGCGGCCCGACCAGGCTCATTTCGCCGCGCAGGACATTCCACAGCTGCGGCAACTCGTCGAGCTTGAATTTCCGCAAGCCCCTTCCAACCGATGTCACGGCGCTCACCGGGGTTTCATGCGAGGGCAAGGATGGCGTTCCCTGGTACATCGTCCGCAACTTGTGGCAGCGAAAAAGCACACCTTCGCGGCCAATCCGCGTTTGTGAAAAAATCACCGGACCGGGCGAGGATACCCGGACGGCGACAATGGCCAGCAATAGAATGGGAGAGGTTGCCACCAGCAGCACAGCCGCACCGGCGAGATCGAAGATTTTCTTGGCTGTCTTCATGTGGCCGATAGGGCTCCCTGCCAGGGCTCTACGCGATAACCGCCAGCGATGCCCGTCAATCCGGCCGGCGTAGCACGAGGTCGCCTTCCCAACCAAGCGCGCCGCGCGGTCCTCGATTTCAGATACGACCCAGGACAAAGGCGAGATAGAGTCCAAGGGTGCCGGCAAAAGTCTGTCGATAGACGCCGCTTTTGCGCAGGGCGCCCAGGCGTTGGAAAAGGGAACCTCGCCGACCGTTCGCGAACAGGTCGAGGCACGCCACCGCATCCTTCGTAAGGAGATCGCGATTGACGGCAAGGCCGGCAAGATTGAGATCGGTCCAGTCCGCGAACTGGCCCTTGAACAGGCGACCCAGCCGGGAGATCCGCGCCTGCCACGATGCATTGGCGCCGACCAGATCAAGCACTCAAGATTATTTTCTGCACAGCCTAAGTCGCCTGCCCAGCCGTTTTCGGGATCACCTCTTGAGGCGTGGCCCCCCTCGCCTTCTTGGCGCGGTCAAGACCGGCAAGCGCGGCAAGCGAAGCTGCCTTGTTCTGGCTCTTCATCTCCTGCTGAAGCGCCGCAAGTGCTGTCTGGACATCCGACCACTGCGCGACATCGGTGCTCAGGCCGAAGATCTTGGCAATGCTGAGTTCCACCAGTTCCTCGTCCTCGCCGTGCAGGGTCTCGTGGAGCTTTTCGCCCGGGCGGATGCCTGTGAAGCGGATTGGAATGTCCGTATAGGGGCTTTTTCCCGCCATGCGGATCATCGTTTCGGCCACTTCGACGATCGGCACGGGCTTGCCCATGTCGAGCATGTAGACGGCGTAATCCTGGCCGGCCGGCCGCGAGGCGGCATCGGCCGCCGACATGATGACGAGATCGACGGCTTCGGCGACAGTCATGAAATAGCGCGTCATGCGCCGGTCGGTTATGGTGACCGGCCCGCCGGCCTCGATCTGCGCCTGGAATATGGTCGCCACCGAGCCATTGCTGCCGAAGACGTTGCCGAAGCGCACGGCGATGAACTTGGTGGAGGCGCGACGCCCGCCCGGTTCGCCGGCCGGCGTGCCGTGCAGGGCGCTGACGATCTGTTCGGCGGCCCGCTTGGTCATGCCGAGCACGGAGGTCGGATCGACGGCCTTGTCGCTCGAGACCATTACGAATTGCGCCACTCCGCATTTAGCCGCGACCTCGGCGCAGACAAGCGTGCCGAAGACGTTGGTCTGGATGGCCGATTCCCAATTCTCCTCCAGCAGCGGAACATGCTTCAACGCCGCTGCATGGAAGATGATGTCAGGTTTGAATTCCGTGACGACGCGCGTCATCTGGCGCCGGTCCGCGACATCGACGATGCGGACCTTGAGGCGATCATGATGCTTCTCGTCGATATACTGGCTCAACTGGAAGATGCCGAATTCGGAATTGTCGGCGACCAGCACGGCCTCGGCTCCAAGCTCCAGCGACCGCTTGACCAGCATTCGCCCGATGGAGCCGGCGCCTCCCGTGACCAGGACGCGCTTGCCGCCGACGAAGGCGCCGATGCGCTCGATGTCGGATGGCACAGTCGGGCGGCGCAGGATCGTTTCCATCTCGACGGCATCGAGAACGAGCTTTCCCTCCTGGCCCAGCTGCGAAAGGCCTGCGAACTGCACGACCGCTATGTCGGCGTGACGCGCGACACGGACCAGCTCCGAGTATTCCTCGATCTCATGCTCGGCGCCGCTGCCGAAGATCAGCAGATCGAGGCTTTTGGTGCCGCTCGCATAGTCCTCCAGGACATCGATTAGGCGCGGCCGGGTCGCCACCACCGGGACCCCTTGAATGCGCGTGCCGAGCGGCGCGCCATGCTCGGTGGCCATGATGCCGGCTATGGTATGATCGGGGGGTTGCGCCGTGCGCGTGAAACGAATGATCAGGTCGGCCTCGCCGAGCCGCCCGACGAACAGGGCCTGCTTGGTGCGCGCCGTGTCGGCTTTGCCGCTGAGGACACCCCAGCTCGCGCCGTCACGCAGGAAGCGGTAGAACAGCCGGGGCGCCGAGATGACGGTGAAGGAGACGAGCAGGAAGACGATGAACTGGCGCTCGTTGAGCCCCGCGACAGGCTGAAAGGAACGCACGAACAGTGAAACGGCGTAGAGGACGAATGTCAGTATCGCGCAGCTCTTCAGGATGTTGAAGAAATCAGGCGTCGAAGCGAAGCGCCAGACCGTGGTGTAGAGGCCGCAATATCTGAACAGCAGATGGCTGATGACCACGATGCCGGCCCAGGTGACAAGGCCCTCCGTGGAGAGCGCCCCAAAGGAAAGATCCGACCGCGACAGGACGAGGCTGAGCGCCACGGCGACCAGGACCATGACCACGTCCTGGACCATGATGAAGGCGCGCCGCATCTGAGGCCTGAGCCCGAACACAGCTTCTATATAGGATACCATTGGGCAGTACTGAACTCCGGACGTGAGAACTTCAACACCAATGCCGCGCCAGGTCGAATACCATTCGCCACCGGCCACCTATGTTAGCGCAAATTTCTCGGCCCCCGCCGCCTTTATCGCATAGCGTGGACTTGAAGCCATCGCCAGGGATTTTTTCACCGGCGTCTCATGAACGAGCGCGTTGATGAAGATATCATGTAACAGCGACTGGAAAAGTAGCTTCCGCTTATAAACACTGTCGCGCGACTCAGGTGGATTACAAGACCGGCCGAAAGATTGGAAATTTCGGCGGATTTGACGCCGCCTTTCTGGTCAACTACTCACGAAGTCTCGCCCAAGCCATTACCGACGCACTATTTGGAGAGCCCGAGGAACACTGGACGGCTGGCCAAACGATTTCCGGTTGACAGATGGGCGCACTGCAATATGACGGCCTTCCCCCACACTAGCCAAAGTGAAGTAATGAAATTTGGATCGAGTGGCCTTCGAGGCTTGGCTTCGGAACTGGTCGGCAAACCGAGTGGACTTTATACTGAAGCCTTCGCTTGGCGCCTAGCAGCAGGCGGGCTCCAGCCGAAGGCCAAGGTGTTCATAGGTCGCGACTTGCGCGATAGTAGCCCGACCATTGCAGCCAACTGCATGGCTGCCTTGGTGGTTGGTGGATTTCAACCGATCGATTGCGGTGCCATTCCAACACCAGCTTTGGCGTTGTATGCTCGGCAGCATGGCGCAGCGGCGCTTATGGTGACCGGTTCGCATATACCCGCTGACCGCAATGGCATCAAATTCTATAACCCGCAGGGTGAGATCAGCAAGGCCGATGAAGCCGCTATAGCACGCTATGCCGCGGAAAGGTCAGACGCTTATAACGCCCCGCCGGCAATAGGAACGGCTTTGCCAGGACATCATGACCAGGCGATTACCGCCTATCGCGCGCGCGCTGACGACATCCTGGAGCCTGGATCCCTTTCAGGCATGAGGCTCGGCGTCTATCAGCACAGTTCGGTCGCGGCGGACCTTCTCGTGAAGGTTCTCCAATCTTTTGGCGCCCATGTGATACCTGTCGGGAAATCCGATACCTTCGTACCTGTCGACACCGAAGCCGTTGACCCGACCACAATTGCAAAGTTCAAGGGTTGGGCTCGAGAATTCAAGCTCGACGCCATCGTGTCGGCCGACGCCGATGCCGATCGACCACTTATCGCCGACGAGAATGGCGATCTGTTTCGTGGCGACCTGATCGGCCTCGCCACGGCCTTGTTCTTGCGGGCTGATAGCGTAGTGACGCCCGTGACCTCCAACTCAGGCATTTCGGAAGCTTTCGGTTTTACGGTTCTGAGGACAAAGGTGGGATCTCCATTTGTCGTTGAAGCCATGGAAGCTTCCTACCATCCCGAAAAAACCGTCATTGGCTTCGAGGCTAATGGTGGCGTTCTCCTGGGGGCGGACTGTTCACTTCACGGAAAAACGTTGACGGCATTGCCGACACGAGATTCCCTGCTCCCCATCCTCGCCGTTCTCGGTATGGTCGCGTCGACAGGAAAATCCCTGTCGCGTTTGCGCGAACTGTGGAATCTTCCCGCCTGCGCAAGCGAACGTCTCGAAAATTTTCCGGTGGAGAGTTCCCGCAGCTTGATGCGCCGGCTTGCGGACCGGGATGCACTGCAGCGATTTCTGGCGCCGTTCGGGACCGTTGCCGACGTCGACGAGACTGACGGGCTAAGGACAAAAATGGAAACCGGCGAGATCATCCATCTGCGGCCGTCCGGCAACGCGCCGGAGCTTCGCTGTTATTCAGAGGCTATGGACCCAAGCAGAGCGACAGCGATCGTGGCGCTGACGCTCGAAAGAGCGCGGGCAATCACATCCACAAACGAAGCAGAGGTCGCGTAATGAAAGTGGTTCCCGTCATCATCAGCGGTGGAGCCGGATCGCGACTATGGCCCGCCTCGAGGCAATCGCACCCCAAACCTTTCCTCAAAGTGGCTGACGGACATTCTCTTATTCAGCACACAGTGTTGCGCGCAGCTTCGATAGAGCATGTCGTGGAACTCGTCGTGGTAACGTCCGGAGAACACCTGTTCCTGACGAAAGACGATTTCGACGAACTGGATTCCGTGATGTTGCCGCGCACATTTCTGCTCGAACCGGAAGGCCGCGATACGGCCGCCGCGGTGGCGGCGGCCGCTATCCATGCCAAGGCAACGCAGGGTCCTGAGGTGATTCTGTGTGTCTTCCCGGCGGATCACATGATTGGCAACCTGCCTGCTTTTCTGGCCGTGATGGGCCGGGCCATCGAACACGCGCAGCTGGGGCGGATCGCCACATTGGGTATCAGCCCGACCAGACCGGACACTGCATTCGGTTATATCGAAGCGGATGGTGAGAAAGTCGTCCGTTTCGTTGAAAAACCTGATCTCGAGACGGCCAAGGCCTATGTCGCATCCAAGCGCTTCTTCTGGAACGGCGGCATCTTCTGCTTCAGCGCACAAACCATGCTCGACGAAATGGCTTTGCATTGTCCCGCGGTGATCCAGGCTGTCTCCGACAGCTATGAGAACGGCCACTTCAGTCAAGGCGAAGGCTTTGCCAAGATCGAACTCGCGCCCGAGCACTTTGGCTCCGCCCCGCGAGTCTCGCTTGACCACGCGGTCATGGAGAAGACAAACAATCTTGCCGTGGTTCCCTGTGACATGGATTGGAACGACATCGGGTCGTGGAACGCAATGGCCGACCTGATCGCTCCCGATGCAAGCGGGAACAGGATACGCGGCGATGTTCACATGATCGACACAACCGGTAGCTATGTGAGCTCCGATAAGCGCGTCATCGGCACGGTCGGCGTCAGCGACCTGGTGATCGTGGATTCCCCGGATGCGTTGCTTGTCGCATCCCGCGACCGTGTTCAGGACGTCAAGAAGCTGTTTGACGACCTCAAGGCTTCTGGACATGAAGCGCACCTGCTTCACAGCACGGTGCACCGCCCGTGGGGTACCTATACGGTTCTGGAGGAAGGCGAGCGCTTCAAGATCAAACGCATCGAGGTGAAGCCCGGTAGACGTTTGAGCCTGCAAATGCACTACCATCGTTCCGAGCACTGGGTCGTGGTCAGCGGCTCCGCGAAAATAGTCAATGGCGACCAGGAGCTGTTTCTGGCGACCAACGAATCGACCTACATCCCCTGCGGCCACAAACATCGGCTGGAAAACCCGGGAAGAATCGACCTGGTGATCATTGAAGTACAAAGCGGCGATTATCTCGGCGAGGATGACATCGTGCGCTTCGACGACGTATACGGCCGCAGCTGACAACCCATCAGCTCGCGGTGCTTGGCGAGCAACCACTAGATAGAACCGAGAACATTGATGACAAAGAAAGCCTTGATTACCGGCATTACCGGGCAGGACGGCGCCTATCTGGCGGAACTCCTGCTTGCCAAAGGATATGAGGTTCACGGACTTGCGCGGCGTTCAAGCACCGCCGATGTGAACACCACGCGCCTGAAGTGGCTTGGCATTGAAAAAGATGTTCGGATCGTGGACGGAAACCTGACGGATTTGTCTGGTCTGGCTAGAGCGATGCGCGACGTGAAGCCGGATGAGGTCTATAATCTTGCCGCTCAATCCTTCGTCAAATCGTCGTGGCAGCAGCCGATCCTGACCGGCAACGTGACCGGCATAGGCGTGACCAATGTGCTTGAGGCCATCCGCCTCGAATCGCCTGAAGCCCGTTTCTATCAGGCATCGTCCTCGGAGATGTACGGCCTTATCCAGGAACCGATGCAATCCGAGACGACACCTTTCCACCCACGCTCTCCATATGCGGTGGCGAAACTTTATGGCCATTGGATTACGATCAATTATCGTGAAAGTTTCGGTTTGCATGCCTCGAGCGGCATCCTGTTTAATCATGAATCCCCGCTTCGCGGCATTGAGTTCGTCACCCGCAAAGTCACTGACGCGGTCGCGCGCATCAAGAAGGGCATGGCAAAGGAATTGCGGCTCGGGAACATCGACGCCAAGCGTGATTGGGGTCATTCCAAGGACTATGTCCGCGCGATGTGGCTGATGGTGCAGCAGGACCAGCCGGATGATTACGTGATCGCGACAGGCAGGACGACGACTGTGCGCGACATGTGCCGGATTGCATTCGAGCACGTCGGGCTCAATGTTGACGATCACCTTGTCATCGACCCCGACTTGTTCAGGCCGGCGGAAGTCGAAATCCTGCTCGGCAATCCAGCCAAGGCAAAGGCGAAGCTGGGCTGGGAGGCGACGATCTCGCTGGAAGAGATGATCCGCGAAATGGTGGATGCGGATCTCGAACGCCACGCGAACCCAGCCAGACGTTAAGCTGGATGGGAACCGTTTTTGCCTCATGGTCGGTAATTTGAAGCATCGTATCCTGATTACCGGGGCAAGCGGATTTGTCGGCTCTGCGCTGTTGCGCCTCCTGGAACGGGAACACAGTTCCTGCGAGGTGTTCGCGTTTGGCCATGGCGAAGGCCAGCGAAATGCCATCGACCTGCTGGACCGGGATGCGGTCGACACTGCGGTGCGGGAGGTCCAGCCCACCTCGCTCATTCATTTGGCCGCGGTTGCAGCACCTTCCGATGCCCGCCACGCGCCACGCCATGCCTGGAACGTCAACTTCACGGGAACGATGAACCTTGCCGAATCGGTGATGCGCCACGCGCCGAAGGCCCGGTTCGTCTACATTGGCAGTTCGGAAGCCTATGGGGCTTCGTTTGCGAGCGTGGCCGGCCCGGTGACGGAAACCGTGCCGCTTCAACCGATGACGGTCTACGGCGCCACCAAGGCGGCTGCGGACTTGATGATCGGGCAAATGGCCTATGACGGCCTGCGCGCGGTGCGCTTTCGCCCGTTCAACCATACCGGCCCTGGTCAGTCGGACGCCTATGTGGTTTCCGCCTTCGCGCGGCAGATTGCCGAGATCGTGTCGGGAAAAAGCGAGCCCGTCATTCACGTCGGAAATCTCGAAGCCGAGCGCGACTTCCTCGATGTTCGCGACGTGGTGCGCGCTTATGCGAGTGCGGCGCTTCTGGAGCTGGATGCCGGGCCCGACCATGTCTATAACATCGCATCAGGACGACCGCGGAGGATCCAGCATATACTGGACATGCTCATAGCGCAGTCGGGCATCAACATCGAGGTGCGTACCGACCCGGCCAAATTCCGCCCCAATGACATTCCCGTCATGTGCGGTGATGCGGCAAAAGCACACAATAGGCTGAATTGGACGCCTTTGGTGCCGTTCGAACAGACAATTGCCGACGTTTTCGGATATTGGCACCGGCTATGTAACGCCCGCTGACGGCAAGACGCAGCGCGCAAAGGGTCGATCACATGCTGCGAAGCTTATGGCACTACCGCCATTTCATCATTTCCTCCATCAGAGGCGACTTGAAGGGGCGTTTCGTGCGGTCGCGCCTGGGCGGCCTGTGGTTCATCCTTCACCCGCTTGCGCAGGCGATCATCTTCTCCATCGTGCTTTCGGAAGTGCTCAAGGCACGGCTTCCGGACACGGACAGCCCCGCGGCCTACCCGATCTACCTTCTGTCCGGCATGGCCGCGTGGACGCTGTTCAGCGAGATCCTTACGCGCAGCATGACCGTCTTCATCGAGCAAGCACCGGTCATGAAGAAGATCGCGTTTCCGCGCCTGTGCCTGCCTGTGATCGTCGGCGGCACGGCGCTGATCAACCACCTGTTGCTGCTTGTCGCCATCTTCGTGATCTTCATCTTCCTCGGCCACATGCCAGGCCGCGCATTGATCCTGCTGCCGGTCGGGATCATCCTGATTTCCGCAATCGGATTCGGTCTCGGTGTCATCCTCGGGGTGATGAACGTTTTCATTCGCGATATCGCGCAGGTCATGACGATCGTGCTGCAGCTCTGGTACTGGCTGACGCCGATTGTCTATCCAGCCAACGTCCTGCCGGAACAATACAGCTTCGTGCTCAGCCTCAACCCGATGGCTCCCTTGGTTGCATTGTACCAGGATGCGTTGCTGTTCAACCGCTGGCCCAGCCCCGAAAGCCTCATCATGCCGGCCATTCTGGGGCTGCTCAGCATGGTCTTCGCGATGATTTTCTTTCGCCGTGCAAGCCCTGAACTCATCGACGTGCTGTAACCATGACCGTGCTCTCCGTAAGTCATTTGTCGAAACGCTATGCGAACTATGCCAGCAACCTCGAGAGGTTTGCCGGCTGGTTCGGAGCGCCGGTTACCCCGACGGAGGAATTCTGGCCGGTCAGGGACATCTCCTTTTCCCTGTCCCCGGGAGAAGCCCTTGGGCTGATCGGGCAGAACGGCGCCGGCAAGAGCACGCTTTTGAAGCTAATCACCGGCACCGTGCGGCCAACCGAGGGTGCGGCGAGTGTCTCAGGCCGCATAAGCGCCATCCTGGAACTCGGGCTCGGCTTCAATCCCGAATTCACCGGGCGCCAGAATGCCTTCCATGCCGGCGGGCTGATGGGTCTCTCGCACGGGCGTCTGGCCGAACTCATGCCGCATATCGAGGACTTCGCCGAGATAGGCGAGTTCTTCGACCAGCCGGTCCGAACCTATTCGAGCGGGATGCAGGCACGGCTGGCGTTCGCGCTTGCCACCGCCGAGCGGCCGGAGGTGCTGATCGTCGACGAGGTGCTCTCGGTTGGCGACAGTTATTTCCAACACAAGAGCTTTGATCGGATACGCAGCTTCAAGGCGGCGGGCACATCGATCATTCTCGTCACTCACGCCCTGGCCGACGTGAGGGCATTGTGTGACAGGGTGATCCTGCTGGACAAGGGACATGTGCTGAAGGACGGGGCGCCCGACGAGGTGATTGATTACTATAATGCCCTGATAGCAACCAAGGAGAATGCGAAGCTGACGGTGGAGCAGCGGCGGGAAAAGGATGATTGGCTCTACAGCAGAAGCGGGACCAAGGCAGCCGCGGTAGAATCCGTGGCGTTGTTGGACGGCGAAACCGGTGCCCAGGTAAAGATCGCCGTTTCAGGACAGAGCATGACGGTTCGAACGCGGATTGTTGCGAAAGAGGATATTCCGGAGCTTGTCATCGGCTTCATGCTGAGGGATCGCGCCGGTCATATAGTGTGGGGAACCAACACCTGGCACACTGGTCAGGTGCTTTCGAACATTGCGGCTGGAGACAAGCTCGAATGCCGACTGCGCCTTGCCTGCTCCCTTGGCCAGGGCTCATATGGTCTATCGGTCGCGCTGCATACGGGAGACGTCCACATCGACAACAATTTCGACTGGATAGAGAACGTCGAGGTTTTTGACGTCATCAGTTCAGACAGCCCCTTCTTTGTCGGGACGAGCCGCCTTGAGCACGCTTTCGAAATCGTCCGATGAAAAAAAATTTTGACGATCTGTACAAGGCCTTCGAGGACCGCTTTCGTGGGTCAAGGGAACTCGTCAAGGGCCGACTTGAGATCTATCAACCCCTGTTGGCGCAGGTGCCGAGGCAACCTGAAGGGCCGACTCTTGCGATCGATCTTGGCTGTGGACGTGGCGAATGGCTTGAGATACTCACCGAGGCCGGGCTGGAAGCCGTCGGCGTGGATCTGAACGGAGGCATGGCGCAGGAAGCCATCGAACGTGGACTGAGAATCGAGCTTCGGGATGCGATCGAATATCTGCGAGAGCAACCGGATGAGACTGCGGCCGTCATTTCAGCCTTCCACATGGTCGAGCACGTGCCTACCGATTATCTGATCGAACTCTTGAACGAGTGCCGCAGAGTGCTGGCCGAAGATGGCCTGCTTATCCTGGAAACCCCGAATCCGGAGAATATTTCCGTCGGCACGCACACCTTCTATCTTGATCCGACCCATAAAAGTCCCCTGCCCCCGAGCCTGCTCGAGTTCCTGGTGGAGCAGGTCGGCTTCCCCGAAATCGCGATCCTGAGGCTGAACGGCAGTCCCATGATCGAAGCGGGGCCGACGGAGCGCAGCGTTCACCTCATGTTCGAAGTGGCGCGCGATTATTCCTGCCTTGCAAGAAAGCGTGACGATCCGGCAAGAGAACTCAAGTCACTTGCGGCGTTTGTGCAAACCGCGTCACAGCAAATGCCCGCCGACGTAGAACAAATAAAAGGTTGGCTTCATTTCGCTGACGACGAGATTGCCAAGAACTCGGAGACAGTCAAGGGAGTGATATCCTCCACCACGGATCAGCTTCGGGAATTGACCGAAAGCCTCGCCACCCAGTTGGAGTTAATAAGAGCGGGGCACATTGCACTCACCGACACGGTAGCGTCCCTCGGCAGGGCCGTGGCCGAGCGGGATGCTGAAGTCGCCCGCCTCCGCCGGAACCTAGCAGATGCCGGCGCGACAACCACGAAGCAATTGGCCGAGCGGGACGCAGAAATCGCCAGACTGAATGCGAGCGTTACGAGGCGCGCTCCGATGTGGGTTCTCGGCTGGCTTCGTTCCAAAGCAGCAGGCGTGAAGCGAGCTGCGGACAACGCGAAGCACCTGTTTCGGCCATTTGCCACGCAGGCGATGCTGTTTGTCGTGAAGCATCCGCGTTTGCGCACCCACGCTATCCGTTGGCTGAAGGCTAACCCGGCGCTGCTCGCCCATGCGCGCCTATTCGCGGCATCTCGCGGACTCGGCGTCGCGTCCATGAAGATTTCCGCTCCACCGCCGGGATCACTCTCCGCTGGACTGGCTGGGATCGATCCGTCGCTGCGTGGACTGTCGGCGCATGGGCGCCGAATTCATGCCCAATTGAAGCGCGCGGTTGATATGAAACGACAGAGTTTGTGATGCGCATCGTCATCGATATGCAGGGCGCGCAGGCGACCAATGCGAAGCGCGGTATCGGTCGTTATGTCATGGCCTTCGTTGAGGGACTAGTTCGCAATCGGCGCAAGCACGAGATCATTCTTGCCCTGAACGGCGCCTTCTCTGACTCCGCCGCGGATATTCGTACGTATTTTTCCGGTCTATTGCCAGCGGGCAACATCCGCACTTGGATAGCACCCGGACCAGTCGCAGGCCTACATCCGGAATACACCGGACGCCGCAAAGCGGCCGAGCTTTTGCGCGAGGCCTTTCTCGCCTCGCTCGAACCAGATGTCATCGTCGTGTCCAGCCTATTTGAAGGCTGTGTGGACGATGCTGCCACCAGTGTTGGATTGCTTCCCCACTCGGCCCTTGTTGCGACTATCCTTTTCGATCTGATCCCGCTCCTCAACCGCGATCCTTATCTCGCCAATCCGGCCGTCGCTTCGTGGTACGAATCAAAGCTCGACCATTTGCGCCGTTCGAATCTGCTTCTTGCCATCTCAGAATCCTCGCGCCGCGAAGCTATTCAGTGGCTCAATTTTTCCCACGAAGAAGTCGTCACTATTTCGGCCGCAGTGGACAACAACTTCCGGCCGCTGCAAATCGAAGCGGCGCAGGAGACTGCCTTGCGCCGCAAATACAGACTCACGCGCCCGTTCCTAATGTACACTGGCGGTATAGATCATCGCAAGAATATACCTGCTCTGATCCAAGCCTTCGGCAAACTCCCACGAAAGCTAAGGAAGGACCACCAGCTCGCGATCGTCTGCTCTGTCGAAGAGAGCGCCCGCGCTGAACTGCTAGAAACGGCAAGACTAGCAGGGATTCCTGCGGACGGCCTCGTGCTCACAGGTTTCATCCCCCAGAAGGATCTCGTCGCGCTTTATAATCTGTGCGCACTCTTCGTTTTCCCCTCGTGGCATGAAGGTTTTGGCCTCCCCCTTCTCGAGGCCATGAAATGCGGCGCGCCTGTGATCGGAGCGAATCGATCGAGCCTGCCGGAGGTTATTGGTTTCGAACGGGCGCTGTTCGATCCGTTCTCCGTGCCCGACATGGCAGCTCGCATGGAGCAAGCGCTGAGCGATGCCGATTTCCGCTCGGCGCTAGTTAGCAACGCCGCCGAACGCGCAAAGCTTTTTTCATGGGATGCCACTTCGTGTGCCGCCCTGGATTCCCTAGAAAAGCTCCATGTCACGCGCAGCCTCCCAGCCCAATCACCAGCGGTGCCGCTGCGTCGACCAAAGCTGGCTTACCTGTCGCCGCTGCCGCCTAGCCGCAGCGGCATCGCGGATTACAGCGCGGAATTGTTGCCGGAGTTGGCGCGCCACTACGAAATCGATGTCATCGTTGACCAACCTCACGTGGATAGTCCTTGGGTGAACGCGAACAGCCGCGTTTACAGCAGCACATGGTTTGCCGAAAACGCTCACCGTTATGACCGCGTACTATATCATTTTGGCAACTCCCCATTTCATGGGCAAATGTTCGCTTTGCTGAAACAAATCCCCGGTGTCGTAGTTCTACACGATTTTTTTCTGAGCGGGATTCAATCTCATCTTGAGTTTTTTGGCGGTATACCAGGCGCATGGAGCCGCAGCCTTTATGAAAGTCACGGTTTCGAGGCGGTGAGACACCGCTTTTGCATGCAAGACACGGCTGAAACTGCCTGGAAGTATCCCTGCAATTTTGAGCTGATTCGAGACTCTCTGGGGATCATTGGTCATTCCCATCACTCCAAGCAGTTGGCGCTCGAACACTGCGGCGAAGAGGCAGCGCGCAGATGGTCGTATGTTCCCCTCCTCCGCGCGCCTGTGGATCTGCCGAGTCGCGACGCCGCACGGAAACGGCTATCGATCCCAGCCGATGAGTTCGTCACCTGCAGTTTCGGCATGTTGACGACGACCAAGCTGGGTGATCGGTTGCTTGCAGCTTGGACTGCTTCTCGGCTCGGCCGCATGAAAGATAGCAGGCTTGTCTTTGTCGGAGAGTCGCCGCCGAGTGAGTTCGACACATCCCTGCGAGCGGCAATTCGTGGCAGCGGGGCCGGACGGCGTGTCTCGATCACAGGATGGACGAATCGGGAAACCTATAGGGACTATCTTGCGGCCGCGGACATGGCCGTCCAGTTGCGCGGCAATTCGCGGGGGGAAACCTCGGCCGCTATTCTCGACTGCTTGGCTGCAGGCCTGCCGACGATCGTGAACGCTAACGGCTCAGCGGCTGAGCTCGACGATCGCGCGGTTCGCAAGCTAAAGGACGGGTTCGGCCCAATCGAGTTGAGCGAGGCCCTAGATAGTCTCTGGGAGAGTGCCGACGAGAGGAAGCGCCTCGGACAACAAGGTCAAGCCTACCTGCGTGCAAACCACACCCCGCGTCTCTGTGCTGACCGATATGCCGACACTATTGAAAAATACTATCAGCAAGATCATGCTGGGCTTGGCGGGCTGGTCGGCGCGTTGGCGCAGGACGACTGCTACGGTCTGGAACTGACCGAGCTGGCTGCGGATATTTCCGTGAGCATAGCCGTCACACGCGAACGGCCTTCTCTTTTCATCGATATCACTTACCTACGGACTTTCCAGTTACGCACCGGTATCCAGCGTGTAGTTCGGTCTGTCTTGAACGAATGGCTTGCACATCCGAATCGCGAATATCGCATCGAGCCAATCTTTTTGAGCGACGGCCAGTTTTTCCATGCGAAGCGCTATACTGCGCAGTTCGTCGGCGGGGACGAGAACGCTTTCGAGGACGACCCCGTCAATTTCCGCGCCGGTGACATTTTCCTGGGGCTGGATCTTAATCCTGATACCCGTTCGATAGAAGCCGCACCGGCATTCCACCAAATGCGATTGTTCGGCGTTAAAATCGTATTTGTGATCTATGATATTCTTCCAGTTTTGCACCCTGAGTGGTGGCCGGCCGGCGGAAGCGATACTCACCGAGCGTGGCTCGTGAATTCATTGGTCGTCGCTGATCAGTTGGTCACGATATCTAAGGCTGTGACCGACGATGTTGAAGAATTTTTCGCGGCGGAGTTCCCGACCGGCAGCAAAAAACCTGAAATCGGCCATTTCCATTTAGGCGCCAATATCGGCTGGTCCGATCGGACCAGCGGCTTGCCGGACAGTGCCGCCGGCATCCTTGATGCTATTACGGGCACCCCAACCTTTCTGATGGTCGGTACCATCGAGCCGCGCAAAGGGTATGGTCAGGTTCTCGATGCGTTTGATATCCTGTGGAGCGAGGGGGCATCTGTGAACCTGGTGATTGTCGGGACCCAAGGATGGATGACCGAGGTGTTAGTCGACCGAATGCAACTCCATCCCGAAAATGGTAAACGCCTATTCTGGCTTAATAGTGTAAGTGACGAATATCTGGAACGCCTTTATGCTACCTCGGCCTGTCTCCTCGCCGCCTCCGAGGGCGAAGGTTTCGGTTTGCCGCTGATCGAGGCGGCGCAGCACAGGCTGCCGATCATCGCCCGCAACATTTCGGTGTTCCGAGAGGTCGCTGGCGACCACGCTTACTATTTCGTGGGATTGGCCGGTGCGGATCTGGCTGACTCTGTTCGCGAGTGGCTAACGCTTTTCAGATCGCGGCGACATCCCCGATCTGAAAATATGCCTTGGCTAACCTGGGCTCAGAGCGCGAGACAGTTGCTCGACCTTGTTCTGGCGGACGGGGTGTTTCCGGCCGAGGCGGAGCCTATCGCTCGCAAAGCGAATTGAACCGGTCTGATCATTCCGCAATCAACAGATTCTTCGAAAAGGAAGAGTTCGGCACGAGTACCCCTAGACTAGCAGCATTGGGGATTGGTGGCCTACTGGCATGTCATTACTCTGGCTGGCCTTTAATGCCATCTGGAAGCATGACAATCCGAAAAGCAAAGTTAAAGAGCGCATGTCGAACAGCCTGAGAACCTTTCTGGCGGGAGTTGTCCTTTTTCCGCTGGTCCTCGTCGCGAACGGAGCGATTCCGGGCTATATGAGCCCTACGACATTGCAGGTGTTCTGGCTTATCGGCTTCTCGAAGTCTTTCGCAAATTACGGATCTCTGTACGCGCATAATTTCGGGCTTCCTGAGCCGGCAGCAATATCCTTCGGCCTATCTGCGGCGCTTCCTGCGGCAATACTGTTGAAAGTCGGGGTATCCCCGGCCAACGCTTATGCAGCGGTGTTCGCCATGTGGCTTGCCACTGCCTTTGTAGGGGCATTCTGGTTTGCGAGATCAGTGGGGGTTGGACGACCAGCATCATTACTCAGCGCCTTGTTATGGTGCACGTTTCCGGTTGTCTGGCAGCATAATGGCTACTCGACGCTGGCGCTTGGGATCGCACTGCTGCCGTTCTATTATCTTACGGCCATGAAGGTTTCGATCGACCGGCTCTCTGCGTGGTCGTGTCTTGCCTTTGTTGCTGCTGCCTTTGTGGCGGTGTTTATGGACGGCTATACGTTCATGATGTTTGCCTCCGGCACCGCTTTGACGTTCGGCTGCGAGCTTGCCAGCCGCCGTCGCGATCTAAAGATAGATCTGCTCTACCGCGCCTTCATCATTACTCTAACGTTTGCTGCATCCTATGCCGCTTACGCCTTCTATGAGGGAACTTCAGACTTCGGCGCGCAAGCCATCGATTTTTTCCGAGGATGGGGCGCGAGCCTCGAATTCTTCTTCGTACCGACATCGAACGTGTTGGCGATCCCCGACCTGCTGGGTTTTAGCATAGCGCGGGCGCCGGATGACTTTTTCGGGGATGCGTCGACGTTCATTTCGACCTTCTGCGCTGGGATCGTGATCGTAGCACTTTACGGCGCACTCACACTCAGAGAGAGAAGGTTCCACCTATTGGTCTTCGGTTTATTTGCGATCGTCGGGTTCTATATGGCGCTCGGGCCAACAGCAAAATTTCTAACCTACCGGCCTGCTGGCGCCAGCCAACTGATGCCTGCTTCATACGGACGGTTCGAAACCGGGAATCGGTGGATTTCTCAATATCTGCCCGGCTTCAGAACCATGCGAGCCAGTTACCGCTGGACGGCATTCGGAATGTTCGGGTGTTGGGCTATCTTCGTGTTGACGCTGGCAAGCGGCAAGCTGTCGATGAATACCAGGGCAGCTCTGATTGTGATCTTGCTGGTCCTCAACATACCCAGCCGCGCACCACTGCACGAATACCGACGCTTTCGAGACATAGTTAACGCGATGACCACTGAGGTGGCATCGTGGAAACCGCACTTTCATAGGGGGGAGACGGTCGCGTTTCTGCCTTACGGCAATGACTTTCTCATCAATTATGTCGCAAGCGAACTAGACATCCGAACCTACAATGTGGGGGGAGACAAGAACCTCATGTCCGCCATGAGCAACTGGCCCGATGAGATGACCGGCTTTGAACAGGGAAAAGTGACGCCTGAGTTCGCGATGAGAGTGAAGGCGTTTCTTGAGAGCGGCAAAGCCGATGCCGTCGTTCTCCCATATATCAGTCTGCTGTGGTCTGCTTACGACTGGCCGGCACCGAATGAGCGGGAACAAGAACTCTCATCGATCGCCAAAGCTCTCGACGCCGAGGATCGGTATGATGCGGACTTTATGGAGCACTACGCCGTTATCCGGCTTGCTCACGGTCTCGATCCGGCGGGCACCTTATCTGTCTGGAACGCGATGCCGCCGATAGATCTGGACAAACCAGTGAACTTCGCGAGCGGGGAAGTCGGCGACAACTATCTCGTTGAACGCGGTTGGTACCCGCCCGACCCGACAGGGACATGGTCTCGCGTAAAGCAGGCATCAATCCTGGTCGACGTGACCGACATTCCGGACGGAGGGAGGTTGAGCGTTACATTTTCAGCCTTCGCCCCTGGAGATACCTGCACCGAAGTCGAAATCAGTAGTGGAACGACAGTGATGTTACGCCACAATTACTGCAACGTATCTGGTTGGATTTCCGCCGAACTTCCGCGAACCGGTTTGGCGAAGAATGGGCAGTTGGATTTCCGCGTTGATCAGTTACGTTCTCCCGCATCTTACGGGAGTCTCGATACTCGAATGCTCGGCATCCTCCTTCAATCTCTGTCGGTGGTCAAATAAGGCACGCAATCGTCGTGCAAATTCTTATGTTAAATCCGTGGGTCAAATAGAGAAAGCATTCCGCCAACCTTGGACCCCATCAACGGAAATCCGGGGGCGTCCATCAACTAATTCAATGATCGCCGGGCGCTCCATTTCGAGCTTCCAGCCCTCATTCAGGAGGGCGGTCATGATGCGTCCCTCGATCTGGCGGGAATGCGTGCCGATGACGATGTAGCGAACGAATTTATTGAGGTCACTGATTGCTGCTTCGACAAAGTCTGCCTCGCCGCCCTGGATATCGATGTGCAGGAGGTCAACTGGCTCGCCTTTGACGATCTCGACCAGCGGGACGGCGTCAAGTTGCTGATACTGACCTGACGTCGAGGCTTCCTTAATCTGTGCCGCCGACGCTTCCAGGATAGGCTCCGAGCCCCAGGAGGCGCCCGGATTTTCGACTATCGGAAAGAGTGCCACTCCCTTCCTGGGCGCGGCGACACCATGGATGATGCTGAACTCCTTTTCCGAAAAGCCGTTGGTCGCCATCGCCTCGTGAGCATAGGCGACATGCTCACTGTCCCCCTCGATGCCGATCAACTCTACCTCCAGTCCCCGGTTGCGTGCGGCGACGCCTGTGTTGTTCAGCCAGCATCCCCAGCCACATCCCAGTTCCACCACACGAAAGCGACCCGAGGCGAGATCGACGGCCCTCAGTGCAGCCGCCCATTCCGCTATGTCGGCGTGCCAATTGGCTGGGATCGGTATCGGCTCGACGGTTCCCGCCTTGCCGCCGAGAATGCCCGGGAAGAACCGGGGCGAAACTTTGACGCCGAGAAAGTTCGTGACATAGGATGGGTGCGCCTGCAGGTCGCTCCGCGCATGGCTATTCATGGCGCCTATTGCATCGAAGCTGCAGTTATAGTGGAAGAATACGCTACCCGATCCCGGTTCTCCGGACGCTCGCAACTGCTGGTTTTCCCGAAGCAGGGCATCGCGTTGTGCCAAAAGACTGGCACGATCCTGCCACAGCCTCCTAATCTGCGGTATTCTGAGCGCAGCGGTCTTGAGCATTGTTAACGCCTCCGGGATTAAACTCGATGTCCAGCAGGACCTAACGATCTGCTGCGTTCCGTCAGTCTCGTTCATTGGTTATCCAATAAGAGCGACGGGCGACCTGCCCGCCGGCGAAAAAGAGAAGGTCGCCCAGGATAGTGACCGCTCGCCCGATCACCACCGCCAGCAAAATGACTGGGCTCGAGCTGAGCCCTCCAAGCAGAAAGAGCAGTACCGCCTCCCTGACGCCGAGCCCGGCCGGCGCACCCGGAGTTAGAAGCCCCAAAAGCCAGGCCAAGATATATGCTCCAGCGATTGCCGGGTAGAGCGCGAATTCGCGAGCTCCACCTGCAAGGTCGAAGACTGCGACGAAGACCAGGCCCGAAAGCCCGAGAAACCCGAAATAGCAGATCGCGGCGTGGCAAAAAGCGGCACCGCCGAGATGGCCAATCAGCCAAAACGCGATAGCTACTGCCGCGACGAACGAAACCCAGCCGAACCAATCCGGCAAACCGGTCACGACCAGCGGCAACACAAGCGGCGAAAAGAGAAGTCCGCCGACAATGAGGGCCGCCACTTCATAGGCGGTCGACTTGACGAGCGGTCCGTTGCCGATGCCGGCCGCCACGCCGATCGCCTGCCGTCCTGCAAATTGAAAGATATTGCCGGGAACATATTTGGCGAGTTGCGAAATGGCATAGGTGCGAATCGCCCAAGGCCGCGAGACGGGAGCACCAAGGTGGTGCAGAAGATGTCGCCAGCCGAGAGCAAGCAGCAGGTTCGACACTCCATAGACGCCGGCCAAGGCTATAATGGCGGTGTAGCTGGCTGCTCCCATGCGGCGAAAATCGATCTCGCCGGTGTACCCCTGGAGTCTGATCCCTACGAAAACAACACCGGCCAACCCCAGGAAGGCTCCAATGCGATTGAGCCAGGTCTTGGCACGAGGGCCAAGCGCCACGATCAATGCCTTTTCTTCGGCTTGCAGTGCATCATGGTCCATGGCAGCGGAGACAGAACCTCGACCACATCGAAAAACTCTGAAGCCAGCGCGACGATGCCGCGCTGCGACCAGTGCTGCAGATGGCCGGGCGTGTTGCCCAAGGCCGAGATGTATTTCCCGCGCGCCAAGTTCAGGACACGCCAGATCGGCTCCCGGGGTACGCTGAGGATCAGGTCCGACCTGACGATACGCTCCAGCGCTTGCAATGCCTTCCGCGGCTCCTCGAGATGCTCCATTACTTCGCAACATACGATGAGATCGGCGCTGTCTGGTTCAGGGGCCACCTCATAAATACTGCGGACAGCGAAACGCCGGTGGTCAATATCCTTTCCGCGCGCGTTCTCCTTTGCCATTCCGATGACTTGGGCAGAGAAATCGGTGCCTCGCGCGTCGATACCCTGCTCCAGCCAGCGCATGACCCAATAGCCTTCTCCGCATCCGACTTCGTGAATAGTAGCGGGCCTCACCTTAGTCACCAAGCTGGACAATGCCGCTTCGAAACCTTGCACCATCCGGCGGGCGATCGGGTTGCGCGTGCCATATTTGTCATAGGTGTTGCCTATGACGATACCGTCTTCCGCCTGCCCGCCAGCTACCTTCATCTTCCTATCCTGCTTTCCTGCTGAAGCGGGCTTCTGCGTAGTTGCCATTCTCTCCCTGCGTGGAACGCTGCGTATAACGAATGTCTTCGAGAAGCTTGCGGTTGGCGGCGATCACGTCGGCCAGAAAGGCGACGAGAAGGGACTGGAAACCCATCGTCATCAGCACGCCCGCCAGGACCACCGACTGAATATGGCCGCTAACCCCTTCGGTCAAATAGAAATAAAGGAAGCGCAGGCCGAGCAAAAAACCAAGGCTGAAGAGGATAGCCGCGATCCAGCCGAAAAACCGAGCCGGCTGGTAAATGACGAAGATACGTATGATCGTGAAGATGGAGCGCTTCAGATAGGAAGGAATGCTCTTCACCAACCTTGACGGCCGCAAATCACCATTGACTCGGATCGGAACCGAGACCACGCGCATGTTCTTGCGCCCGGCCTGGATGATGGTTTCCAGCGTATAGGTATAGTTGTTGAACACGATCAGGCGCTGGGCCGCGTTTTTCGAGATCGCGCGAAAGCCGCTCGGGGCATCCCGCACATCAGTGCCGCTGGTCACCCGCACGACCCAGCTGCCCAACTTCTGCAGAAGCTTCTTCACCGGGGAGAAGTGCTCTATCTCCGATATCGGCCGCGCGCCCACGACCATATCCGCACGCCCCTCCAGCACCGGCCTGGTGATCGCCGGAATGTCGGCGGCGCGATACTGGTTGTCCGCATCGGTGTTGACAATCACGTCGGCGCCGCGCGCGAGGCAAGCTTCGATGCCGGTCATGAAGGCATAGGCGAGACCGCGGTTGCTGGTATGACGCACAATGTGGTTTACGCCGTTTTCCTCGGCGACCCTCACCGTCTCGTCGCTGCTGCCGTCATCGATGACCAGCCATTCGACGCTGTCAAACCCGGTGACGGTCCGCGGCAGATCACTCAGCGCTGTCGCAAGCGTCTCGGCTTCGTTATAGCAAGGAATCTGGATAATCAGCTTTGGCAGCGGCGTACTCTCGAATTGGATCCTGACACTCCGTGCGTCTACCACCATCGGGCGGAGGCGCAAATGATTTTTCCTCGGGAAAACCGTATTTCCCATTTCGAACCACGGAACCTGCGAAATGTATATTAGCGTTGCTTCATAATGATCTGCCGCATGATCATCCCTCGCAGCGTTGTCCTGCTATCGCCGCAAAAATGTCCGGCATTCTTTGCCTAATTCGCTTCCGGAGAGACGATTGAAAATCGGGATCGACGGCAGGAATCTCGGATCAGCCACCGATGGGATTGGCAGGTTCGTGCACAATTCGGTCAAAGCGCTGGTGGCGCTCGGCGCCGATGTGTTTGTCTATGCGCCGAGCAAGATCAATGCGAGTTACGATATTCCGCCTGGCGTTTCCGTCCAGGTCGCCAACTTCAATGGTCCCTACGCGAGGGCGTTCTGGGGACAGGCAATCCTGCCCTCCTGGGCCTTGCGCGATCGGGTGGATGTCGTGTGGGGGCCGTCCCATCGTCTGCCCTTCATCCTGGACGGCCGCATCGGGCGGGTGGTCACGATTCACGACCTCGTCTGGCTGTATGCCGCGCAGACCATGCGGACCCGGACCTGGCTGGGCGACCGCTTGATGATGAAGCCTGCGCTGAAAACCGCTGATGTCGTGGTCGCGGATTCGACAGCAACGGCCACCGCCCTGGCCGCCGAGTTCCCCTGGCTGAAATCGCCGATCAAGACGGTCGCACCCGGCACAACCGCGCTGCCGGCTCCGAGCGATTTTTCGAGTTTGGCGCCTCTCGGCATCACCAAGCCCTACGCCCTTTTTGTCGGCACGCTCGAGCCGCGAAAGAACCTCGGCAACCTGATTAAGGCCTATGGCCTCCTGCCGCAGAGCGCCCGGTCGCGCTGCGACCTGGTTATCGTCGGCGGCAAGGGCTGGAAGCAAACGGGCCTGGCCGACGACGTGCGCGACGGCGCACTTGGGACGAATATCAAGTTTACCGGCTTCGTCGATGACGCGACGCTCGCCACGCTCTATTCGAATTGCCTCTTTCTGGCGATGCCATCGCTTTACGAGGGGTTCGGCTTTCCAATCGTCGAGGCACAATCTTTCGGCAAACCGGTGCTGACGTCGAACACCTCGTCAATGCCTGAAGTGGCGGGAAACAATGCCGTGCTCGTCGATCCGGAAGATCCTGCGGCAATTGCCGCTGCATTCAGTCGCCTCTGTACCGATGCGGAATTCCGGAACGGGATCGCCGCGGATGCGAAGAAAAATGCCGGGCGCTTCACCTGGGAGAACCACGCCAAGGGCATGCTGCAAATTTTTGAGCAGGCCATCGAGCAAAGACGGAAGACCCGCGTTTGAAAGTCCTGCACTTCTTCAAGACCTACTGGCCGGATACGTTTGGCGGCGTGGAGCGGACGATCCATGCCATCGCGCAAAGCACGGCGCGCCACGGCATCGAAACCGAAGTGCTTTCGTTGAGCCGAATCCCTGGCGAGAACACACGGGCTTTCGATGGGCATATGGCCCGCAAGGCGAAACTGGATTTCGAGCTGGCATCGACCGGTTTTTCACGCGAGGTCTTTCGGGAATTCAGAGCGCTCGCCAAAAATGCCGACCTGATACATTACCATTTTCCATGGCCGTTCATGGACATCGTGCATTTTCACGCCCGTCACGGCAAACCGACGGTCGTCACTTACCATTCCGATATCGTCAAACAGAAACTCATCCTGCCTCTTTATCGACCGCTGATGCTGCGCTTCCTGAAGGACGTCGACGCTATCGTCGCGACGTCTCCGGACTATTTGAAATCGAGCCCCGTTCTCAGAGCCTTGGGGGGCAAATCGACGATCATTCCCATCGGCATAGATGAAACGGCTTATCCCACGCCGACCGAAGCCGACAACAGCTGGTGCCAAGCGGCTGTGGCGGAGCCTTTCGTGCTATTCGTCGGCGTCTTGCGCTATTACAAGGGGCTGGACGTGCTGATTGAGGCAGCCGACAGGATCAGGTGCAAGATCGTTATTGCCGGGTCGGGGCCTATCGAGGAGAGCCTCAAGCTTCAGGCCAAGACGTTGCGCCGCAACAATGTGATGTTTCTCGGCGAGGTCACGGAGCAGCATAAGATGGCTCTGCTGCGCAACTGCCTCGGCTTCGTTTTTCCGTCTAACCAGAGGTCGGAAGCCTACGGGCTTTCACTGGTGGAGGCTGCCATGTGCGGCAAACCGATGATTTCGTGCGAAATTGGAACGGGAACAAGTTATGTGAACAAAGCCGGCGAGACGGGGCTAGTCGTTCCGTCTTCAAATCCAGCACACCTGGCCGAAGCCATCAACCAGATCGTCGATTCGCCCGTCGAAGCAGCGAATTGGGGGCAAGCTGCCCGTGATCGCTACATCAGGCTCTTTACAGCCGACAGGATGGGAAGGGCCTATGCCGATCTCTACCGCCAGCTCGATAGTGGCCGCCGCTGAAGGCGGCTTTGCGCCGCGGCAGCCAGTGAATCCCTCCACCGGCCGCTGCTTGGTCATGCAGTTAGGGGCCGTTGGAGCCCCCGCTTACGAGACGATGGACCACTTCTCGGGCCGACTTCTGCCAGTCCGGCGCCGTCCATCCGAATGCCGCGCCAAATTTCGCGCTCGATAGCCGAGAGTTGGCGGGGCGGCGCGCCTTGGTTGGGTAGTCCATCGTCGTGATATCCCCTACCCGCGCCCAGGGACCACCAAACTTCAGGCTTGTGTCGAGGATATGACCGGCGAAGCCGCTCCAGTTGGTCTCGCCACTGCCGGCCAGATGACAGATGCCGAACCCGGCGAAGTCCTTGTTGCGGTGCAGCATGGTGGCCGCATGCAGGATCGCGTCGGCGACATCAAGCGCGGATGTGGGATTTCCCCATTGATCTGATACCACCGAAATCTCATCGCGGTCGGCGGCGAGCCGCAGCATGGTTTTCACGAAATTCTTGCCAAACGGACTGTAGACCCAGGCGGTGCGCAGGATCAGGTGGCGCGGATTGGCTGATGCCACCGCCTGCTCGCCGGCTAGCTTGGAGGCGCCGTAGACACCGAGCGGCGCCGTCGGGTCGGTTTCGATATAGGCATCGGCCTTGGTTCCATCGAAGACATAGTCGGTCGAAAGATGGATGACCGGCACGCCCAGCCTCGCCGCGGCCTCCGCCACCTTGCCGGCACCGGTCGCGTTCACCGCAAAGGCCAGATCGGGCTCGTCCTCGGCCTGGTCGACGGCGGTGTAGGCGGCAGCGGATACGACGATATCAGGCTTGGCGCCCGCGATGGCGTCGATGATGGTGTCGGGCCATGCCAGGTCAAGCTCCGGGCGACCGATGGCGACGACCTCCACGCCCGCGCGCGCCTGGCCGGCCGCGAGCAGGCTTGCCGCGACCTGGCCGTCGCGTCCGGTGACAAGCAGCCTCACGCGCCCACCTTGCGGGCTTCGCCCAGTCTTTCGCCGGCATAGCGCTGTTCGCGGATCGGCCCCCACCACCATTCGTTGTCGAGGAACCAGTCCACGGTCCTGGCAAGGCCGCTGTCGAAATTCTCCCTGGGTGTCCAGCCGAGCTCGCGGCTTATCTTGGTGGCGTCGATGGCGTAGCGGCGGTCGTGGCCGGGACGGTCGGTGACGAAGGAGATCAGCTCGCGATAGCGCCTGCCGCCGGCGCGCGGACGCCTGGTGTCGAGCAGGTCGCAGATCGTCTCGACGACGGCAAGGTTGGTGCGTTCCGAATTGCCGCCGACATTGTAGCTCTCGCCCGGTTGCCCTTTCGTGGCGACGAGTTCCAGGGCGCGCGCGTGATCCTCGACGAACAGCCAGTCGCGCACATTGGCGCCGGCGCCATAGACCGGCAGCGGCTTTTCGTCGAGCGCGTTGAGGATGACGAGGGGGATCAGCTTCTCGGGAAAATGATAGGGGCCGTAATTGTTCGAACAGTTGGAAAGCACGACCGGCAGGCCGTAGGTCTCGTGCCAGGCGCGCACCAGATGGTCCGAGGCCGCCTTCGAGGCGGAATAGGGCGAGGACGGCGCGTAGGGCGTCTCCTCGACGAACATGCCGCCGTCGAAAGACAGGTCGCCGAACACCTCGTCGGTGGAGACGTGATGGAAGCGGAAGCGGCTTTTCCTGTCCTCGGACAGGCCACGCCAGTATTCCAGCGCGGCGTTGAGGATCTTGTAGGTGCCGACGATGTTGGTCTCGATGAAGGCGCCCGGTCCGTCGATCGAGCGGTCGACATGGCTTTCGGCGGCCAGGTTCATGACGATGTCGATGTCGTGCCGGCGCAGAAGGTCGAGCACCGCCCTCTCGTCACAAATATCGGCCTGGGCGAAGCTGTAATTATCGGCGTTCTCGATCGGCCGCAGCGACGCCAGATTACCCGCATAGGTCAGCTTGTCGAGATTGGTCACCCGGTAGGCCGGGTTGGCGCACAAATGCCGGCACACCGCCGAGCCGATGAAGCCGGCACCGCCCGTCACCAGAAAATTCATACCGCAGTCCTCACGCAAACACCCATCAGGCGAATACCTCGGCGACGGCGAGCAGCGGCGCCTTGAGGTCCTTGTCCGAAAGCTGGAAGCCGCCGGCCAGCGACGGCCACTCGATATCGATGGCAGGATCGTCGAAACGGATCGACCGGTCGTGCTCGGGCGAATAGGTGTCGGTCACCTTGTACAGCACCTCGGTGTCGGGCACGAGCGTGACGAAGCCGTGCGCGAAGCCCCTGGGCACCAGGATCTGGTTGCCTTTTTGCGCCGACACTTCGAGGGGGACCCATTTTCCGAAGGTCTTCGAGGCGCGGCGGATGTCGACGGCGACATCGAGAATGCTGCCGCGGATCACCCGCAGCAGCTTGTCCTGGGCACGCGGCGCTAGCTGGTAATGGAGCCCGCGCAGCACGCCCGCGGCGGCGGAATAGGAGTGGTTGTCCTGCACGAAAACCAGGTCGATGCCGGCCTGCGAAAAACGCTCGGCATTGTAGGTTTCCATGAAGAAACCGCGCGCGTCCCCATGGCGTTTGGGAATGATTTCCAGCAGACCTTCGATGCCAAGGGATCTCACCTCGAGCATTTAGCCCTCCGACAGCTCGACGACACGTCGGCGTAGATAGGCGGCGTATTCGTTCCTTCCCAGGCGAGCTGCACGCTGCAACACCTCGTCAGCGCTCAGCCACCCTTGTTCGAAGGCGATTTCCTCCGGACAGGCAACCTTGATGCCTTGGCGGCGTTCGATTGTGCGCACGAACGAAGAAGCGTCATCCAGGCTGTCATGGGTGCCTGTGTCGAGCCAGGCATAACCGCGTCCCAGCCGATGCACCTGCAACTGGCCACGCTCGAGATAGGCATTGTTGACCGCCGTGATTTCGAGCTCGCCTCTCGCCGAGGGCCGGATCGTCGAGGCGATTTCAACAACATCGTTGTCGTAGAAATAGAGACCCGTGACGGCCCAGTTGGACTTCGGCTTTTGTGGCTTTTCCTCGATCGTCAGCGCGGTTCCGGTCGCCTTGTCGAAAGACACCACGCCATAGCGCTCGGGATCCTCGACATGATAGGCGAACACCGAAGCGCCGCTTTCACGCGATGCCGCCGTGCGGCAAAGCTTCGACAACCCATCGCCAAAATAAATGTTGTCGCCCAGGATCATCGATACGCTATCCGCACCAATGAAATCACGGCCGATGATGAAGGCTTCCGCCAGACCATTGGGATGCGGCTGCTCGGCATAGGTCAGCTCAAGCCCAAATTCCGATCCGTTGCCTAGCAGATCGCGGAAAACCGGCAGATCCCGTGGCGTGGAAATGACCAAAATCTCGCGGATTCCGGCGAGCATCAAAACGCTCAGCGGATAATAGATCATGGGCTTGTCGTATATTGGGAGTATTTGCTTAGAGACTGCCAAGGTCAACGGATAAAGACGCGTTCCGCTGCCTCCAGCAAGGATGATTCCTTTCAAGAAGCTCTCCTTGCCATGCCTAAGTCCCTCCCCTCAGGGCCTGTGCTTAGGTTTCATGCATTGGCTTGTCAATCGCGGCAAGCAACAAACGCATCGGCTGGGTTCGATACCGGTCTACCGGCGCCTCCCGCTTCGGCCGAACCCACCTGGTTCTACCTTGGCAAGGCCGATGCCTTGGCCGGGACAAGCAGATTGTCCTCGTCACGGCGGCTGGCCTTGCCCGGTTCATCCCTCTGGTCGAGCCGATCGGCAAAACCGCGGTGAAAGACAATACCGTTCAAACAGGCAAACGTCATCGCAAGGGCGGCGGTTCGCAAGGGATAATCGACGAGGGAATGAACGAGCAGAAAAGCCAGCGACAGAAAGGCCGCCTTCTGCAACGGTTCTCCGCGAATTCTAGCTGACGATGCGGACAGCAGCACCGCATAGGCAACCATCAGCAGGATAGCCGGCAAACCGCCCTCCAACGCCAATTCCAGATAATCGTTGTGCGCGTGATTGACATAAGACTTGAAGATCATGCTGCCTTTTTCATGGATCTGGTAAACCTTCTGAAAAGCACCAAATCCGACACCGGTGGTCCAATTCTGTTCAATTCCCTCAATCGTGGTCCGTGCGAATTCGGCTCGTCCAAAGGCCGGGTCGACCACTTTGGCATCGATCTTTGCCCACGCGCCGATCGTGTAGATCGAAAGACCGATGAAAACCGCGAGGATGCCATAACCACCAACCCTCGAGCGCGCGGACAGGAAGACAACGGAGATGGCGGTGATCGCCAGCCCGATCAAAATGCCGGCCCGCGAACCGGCGGCCAGAAGCAGCAGCAGGAGGGTTACTAGACCGAGCGCTCCTGAAAGAAGGTGGCCGCGGAACAAGCCATAATAAACCACGAAGGGGATCGAGACGAAGAGCAAGGCCGAGAAGTGGTTCTGGTTGGCAAAGAGACCCGCATTGATGGTAAACGGCAGCAGTCCCTCGATGGCAACGGTATCGGAGAGCGAATACTGGATCGCCGCCGCCAGGCCATTGCAGATCACCCCCATGAAAAAGAACGGCAGAAGACCGTGGACCTGCTCAGCGCGCAGGCGCAGGACGGCGAGGAAGAACGCCGCGGCCGCGACAAAATAGAGCATGCACTCGATGGTGCGCCCCACTCCGACGCTGACGAAGCGCAACCGGCTTTCGCCATCCAGCCATGGATCCGCAAGCAGCACCGCGGGCCGCACCCCCTCGAGCAGGGCGCCGGGCAGCGGCACGACCTGAAAACAGAACACCGCAACCACGAGAGCAAGCAACCACAACACGGCGCGGGGAATTGCCTGTTGCGACGGCCTCGAGAGGATCGCCGCGGCGGAGATGACCGCCGCAATCTCGATCAGCGTCTCGGTGTACAGACCGCTCGCGGTGCCGCCACCAATCAGCATCGATAGAAAGAGCACCGAGCCAAGAAGATATTTATCCCACTGCGTGGGCTGTCGCGACCGTTCTCTCACGACGATACACTTTCGATGCTCAATTTGTGCATGACCAACGTCCCGACATACCGAAACCGCCAACTCTGTGCGATCGCGGCCGTTTCCAGTCTCAGCAACTGCATCGGGCACGCCGCCGGCCCAACCGTGAAGTCCAGGCTCAGGCTTCGCCTGTTGAAGGTGCCTTCCGGTATGTTGAAGCGCGCGATCTCGTGTGAGGGAGCGACGCATCTGAGAGACCAGAACAATTCCTTCGGCAGTTTGAGATTCGTGGCCGAAGCGTTCAGGGAAATCCTGTAGGAGCCAGGAGGAAGTTCGATAAATTGCTGAAGCGCCGCGTTCTTGACGGGCGTGTTCAGAAATCGAATCGTCGCTCCGCTGTCGCTTTCACCTGCATCCCGCGATCCGGCGAAGGTGATCTCCATACCCGACCGGTCGTGTATCACCCAGTCGAATGGTTTGCCGCTGTGGACCGGTTCGAAGCCGCCGTTGAAAATGTAGCCGCCCAGTTTCCGTTCCTCGTCGGACAGGCTGAAGAGAAACAGCCGATAGGCCGGGTCATATTGCCTTTGCTTGATGTAGCCATCGATCACGGCCGACAATTCGTTGGACGTTGGAGACGTCGGGGACCCCGCGAGATCGAGCAACAGTTGGTTTGCGGCTGCCAAACCCTGGGGGTTCTGGCCAAGGGTCGAAAAAAGCTTGCCCCGCCATGGCGCCTCCGCCCGGATGGCGGCGAGCACGGCCCCGTACCCTTCGGGATTGGCGAGAATGGCCGGCCAACCGGCGGCCACGGTTGAAAATTGATCAGGCCACCGACGCAGCAAGATATCGATCTCGGCTACAGCCCTTACCAGGTTGCCCGTCTCGACGGAGCGATCGATGGATCTCTGCAATGCGTGTATTTCGGTCTTGGACAGCATTCGAGCCCGATCAAAGAGTTCGAACGCCTGGTCCTTCTCGCCCTGGCGATACTTGATCTCACCGATCAGGCTATAGAGGCGTGCATCCGCGACGTTGAAGCGAAGCGCATTCCGGGCCTTTGCGGCCAACCCGTCGAGATCGGCACCGTCGTTCGTCTGGTTCAGTTCGCCGGCGATCTCGCCTATCAAAGCATCTACGTTCAACGGATCCAGCGCGAGAGAGACGCTTGGCGTTCCCGTCTCAAGAAGACGACTTAGCCCGGTCGACGAAGCCATCAACACCAGAACGGAGGCGACGAACCAAACGCCTGAACGCAGGAGACTTTGCATGCGCGGGCTGGCCTGCTCCACCATCGACTTTGCCCTCGATTTTCGGGATATTCGTGCCGTATTCGTAATACTGGGAATTCATGTATTTGTAGGCGTAGTTGTAGTCGAACTTGTTCACCTGGAATTTCGACATCGCTGCCCCGATGACATTCGCTCCGGCTGCTCGTAGACGCTTCAGAGCCGTTTTGGCGGATTTGCGGGTTACCTGGTTGGTGGAAATCACCATCAGCGTGCCTTCGGCAAGCCGGCCGAGGATCGGCGCATCCGAAAGGCCAACGACGGGCGGCGCATCGATGATGACCAGATCGAAGCGCTTGCCGAGATTGGTGATGATCAGCGCCATTTTGGGCGAAGAGAGCAGGTCCGCCGGGTTCGGCGGTATCGTCCCCGATGTCAGAACAGTCACATTGGGATATTTCGTCGCTCTGAAGATACCGGCCAGATCTTCCTTGCGAACGGTGTTTGTCAGGAGATTGCTCAAGCCGATCGCGTTGTCGAGGCCGAACAGCCGATGCAGATTGGGTTTGCGCAAATCACCGTCGACAAGCAGAACCTTTGCGCCGAGAGCGGCAAAATCCTGGCCAAGCTTGAACGATGTGGTCGATTTACCCTCCGACGGTTCGGAGCTGGTCACCAGCAGCGAACGCGGCGCCCCTTCCGCTCCTGAGAATTGCAGCGACGTCCGCAACGAACGATAGGCCTCCGAAAGCCCCGACTTCTGATCGGCTATGCTGGCTATGAGTTCCCGGTCGTCGACGAGCGGCAAGATGCCGAGCATGGCCAATCCGAGCTCTTTTTCGATCTGCTCCGGATTTGTGAAGGTGTTGTTGAGCAATTCGACGATGTAGATGATCGACGCACTCAAGGCCATGAACAGCGCCAGGGCTATTGCAAGATTGATGCTGAGGCGAGGAGAATAAGGGCTCAAGGGCCGGGTCGCGAAATCGACAACGGCAGCGCTTTGCGTCTTCAGCTCAGAACTCACGCCGACTTCGTTCAGCTTGGCGATCAGGCCGTCATACTGCGACCGGTTGGAATCGACCTCGCGCTTGAGGATGGTGTATTTGATGTTCTTGTCGTTGAAGACGATCTGCTGCTTTTCCAGCTCCGTGAGCTTGGCCTTGAGGTCGGCTTCCTTGTTCTGCGCTTCCTGAAATTTCAACCGTAGCGAGTCGGTTATCGCCAGCACGCCATTGTTGTAGAGCCGCTGCAGTTCCTTGATCTGCGACTGCAACTGCTGCATTTCTGGAAAGCCAGGTTTCAGGATGCCTAATTTCTGCTGGTATTGGCTTGTGAGGTCCGCGAGCTTTTCACTGAGCTTCTGCAGGCCTTCGCTCTCCAGAACCGGACCGAGACTGGCGCCACGCCCCTTGTCCACCTGATCCACCATCCGCCCGGCATCGAGACGCTCCTGGATTGCGGTCGCGAGTGCCGTGTTGAGGGCCTCGATGTTTGACCCGATCAGCGATTTGTCGCCGCCGGTGACGGTAATGCCGGCATCCTTGGCATAGGCGACCAGTTCCTCCTCGGACTTCTGCAGCTTCTGTTTGACCTGCAGGACCTGCTCCTGAATGAACTGCCTTGCCAGATCCGACGTCTCGCTGGTCTGGTCGAGACGTTGATCGATGAAGCTCTGGGCGACCTGATTGGCGACATCGCTCGCATATTTCGGCTTCTGGTCGACGAAGGTGATCGACAGCAGGCTGGTGTTCGTCACCAGATTGACCGTGAGGTCATCGAGGACGCGCTTGATCGCCATGCCTTCCCGCTCTTCGGGCGTCTTTTCCTGGATCGAGAGCGATTTGGAAATTCCCAAGGCGCGGTAGAAGATGTTGCCTATTGAAAAACTCGGAGTCGGAAACAGGAAGTCCGGCTTTTCGGCTAGGCCCAGTTGAAAGACCACGCGCTGCGCCAAGGCCCTGCTCTTCAATTTCTCCCGGGCGGTCAGAAACGCCCGGACGTCACTGTTTTCGGAAACCACCTCAATGTCCTGGAAGACCTTTGCCGAAGGGACCAGAACCTCCAGCTGCGTCGTCGCTTGATATTTGGGTGTCTGCATCATCGTCACAATGACACCGGCGACGAGGCCCGCCACGGCCATCATGACGATCAGCCAGCGATACTGGATGACATAGAACAGCAAACGGAGCGGATTGAAGCCCTCGTCCTGGGCGGCATAGTCACGGCCATACGGGCTATAATTCTGCGCCCCATCGTAATAAAGATCCGCGGACAGGGCTTGGCCATGTCCGGGACCGGCAATTTGGGGCTGCCTGTTGCGATCGAGCATGGCGCAAAGTCATCCTGGTTTGTCCGTGGGCCGGCCGTGCCTGTCTTATGGAATGACCGCAATGCGGGCCGCGCTCGAGGCGAGACCCAACGCGTCCTTGAGATTGTTCATCGCGATTTTCGACTTCGAAGCGAAAACGACGATCACGTCGCCGCCGTAGATGCGCGGGTTGCGATTCTTGCCTGCGCGAATTTCCTCGACATTGTAGTTGGCGACCAGCCTGCTCTGGCCAAAATTGCGATAGACGAAGACCTTGCCGGCGTCGCCGACAGCATTGAATCCTCCGGCGAGCGCGATCGCATCCAGCAGGGAAGCGCTGCTGGACACCGGATAGATGCCTGCCCTGTCGACTTCGCCGTCGACCGTAATGCGCTGGCCTACCGATTCCTTCACGAAAATCGTCACGTCAGGCGATTGCAGATATTTTGCGCCGTACGCGGTCTCGATTTCCTTCTCGAGCTGACGAACGGTCTTGCCGGCCGCGGTCATCGCGCCAATGAGCGGAAGGGAAATCTGGCCGCTGGCATCGACCTGAACGGTCCTGTTCAAATTATCGACCTGGAAGACGCTGACTTCGAGCACGTCGTTGGCGGACAGCGGCTGCTCGCTGCCATTTTGCGTGTTTTGCGGCGCTGGCAGGTCTTTCACCACCTGCAGCGCACCACCGCCGGCAAGGGCCGTCGAAGACGATGTCGGTTGCAACGCTTCGACGGAGGCCGTCGATGATGTCGAAGAAGAGCTCGCGCAAGCAGAGAGTGCAAGCAACGCGGCCAGCGTCGGCATACCTGCATTGTTTCTGGCACGATCAAAAATGTTCATCCCAGAGACCCGCTCTTGAACAGCCGACCCAATCCGCCGAAACGGCTCGCGCTGCCGGCATACAATTTCTTGGTGCTCACTTTTCCAATGGGCGCGAGCAGCTGATTCTGCAATATCGCGCCCGGGCGTTTCACCGCCATATTGTAGGCTTCATCTTCGCCGCACCGATTTGCGATGGCGACCACCGCCTGGGAAAGCCCCGGCCGACGCCTCGACGGGCCGTGCGCATCGGATGCGATGATGTCCACCCTGCCTTCGTCGAGCAGCTTTTCCGAGTAGTAGAGAGCGGTCCGGCCAAAGGCTCCTACGACCGAATCCGCCGTGAGCTGGATAAGGCAGCCCAATGCGTTCAATCGCTCGACTACGTCATAGTTCGATTTGATCCAGGTCAACCGTTCAGGATGGGTCAGGATCGGAATATAGCCCGCGCCAACGAGGCGGGAAGCGAGATCCTCGAGCCGCGGCGGCAAGACGTGATGCGGTGGCTCAAAGAGGAAATAGCGCGATCCGTTCAACGTCGGCACTTTGCCGAGCTTCAGCCGGTCGGGAAGATCAGGCGAAACATGAACGTCGGCGCCGACGTAGAGGACAAGCGGGATGCTGGCGCAAGCAAGTTCCCTGACCAGCGCCTCGACTGCCTGGGCAATATTTGTCGTGCCGTTCTCATAGACGCCGGGCATGACGTGCGGGGTGCACACCATATGCGTTGTCCCATCAGCCGCTGCCAGCCGCGCCATTTCGAGCGATTCAGCCAGACTGGAAGAGCCATCGTCGAGACCAGGCAGAATATGGGAATGCAGGTCAATCATTGGCGTTTCTGTCTGCATGGAGGCAAAGCGACGCCGCTGCCTCGACAAAATACAAACGCATCACCCGCATGGCGGCGAATGACGCATTTCACAAGCTTACGCAGAACAGGAACGCTGGGGACCGACTAGCGGCTGACGGCGTCATCGTCATCCTGCAGGCCGAGAAGAAGGGCCGCGCCACCGCCAATCGCACCGGCACCGAGGAGAACCGGCAAAACGCCGGGCTCGGAACCGGCCGGCACGACAGCGGCTTGCGGTGCATCGAACGACACGCACATACCGCCCTCGACAGGGTCGATCTGGACGGTCACATTCGCCGGAACGTTGAACGCGCAATTGGTGCCCACAACCAGGGAAGCCGAAGCTTGCGCCCCCGTCATGATGCGTGCGCCCGAATAGACCGGCGCCTCGCCATTCACACCGGTATAACCGCCAGCCTGTGACATCCGCACGTCACCCTGGACGTTGGTCAACTGGCCGACCACACTTCCCGAAACCGGTATGGCCGCAAGGCAGGAACACTGCGCTGCCTGTGCGAAAGCCGCGGACCCGGCAAACAAAACATTTCCCGCTGCGAGCGCTACAAAAGCAATAACAACTCCAACTCGACCCGTCATTTCCGCCCCATCGAAACCAGCTATTCCCCGCCAGGATCGCCCACACTATTTCAACAACTACTAATGCAATATAGTTAACGAACCCATCTAAAGACACTATCGGCGCGCCGCGGCCAATCACGGCAATGGGCCACAGCCTTCAACGGCTGACAGCGCTGTCGTCGTCCTGCGTAGCCGCAAGCACGCCGGTCGCAAGAAGCGCACCAGAAAAAATTCCCTCGGGCGGACCGAAACCGCCGACCGCTCCGCCAGACTGCTGGATGGCGGCGGTCTGCTCGGAGCCAACCAGCTTGAGGCAGATGTTGCCCTCGACGCGAGAGACATCCAGGCTCGAACTCGCCGGCACATCCAGGTTGCAGCCGCCAACGGCCACGGACGCCGACCCCTTGGCGCCGACCACCACACGACTGCCGGAATCAAGCATATTTCCTGCCTTGGCCGGGCCGTAGCCGGCGGCCTGCGACACCATCACATCGCCATTGACGGAAACAATGGATCCAACCGGATTTGACGCACCATGATAGGCAGTCGCGCAACTGCAAGATGCTTTCTGAGCAAATGCGGAAGCGGAACCGAAACCGACGGAAACAACAAATCCAACCACCACGGTTCTGACGATGAGATTCATTCGTTTTGCCCTTCTCTCGAAGCCGCTCCTTGGAACTTGCAAATCAAAAGTTTATGACATCAGCGCGTAACAGTTTTTTGCCACAATTCCAACCTGTTTCGCGCCGGCGCTAGAATTTTGACTTGCCTCGTGCCTTTGGGAGCTCACCATTTAGCAATAGCGCATGAAAAGTTCTGATTATCGCCGGCGAATTTCAGATTACCCGAAAAACAATTGAGATATCCTTTGCTCCGTGACTGCGCGCGAGCGCTCCTGATCAGACTTGGCGAACGGGAAGGTGGTTCACCATCACCGATGCAGCCACGGCAGCTTGCGCCTGGTCGGACAATCGTGGACTGGCAGCGGCTCATGAAGCCCCGGCGATCGGCCGCTAAGACGGAAATAGATCCGGTGTCAGCCGGCTCACGGCCGGCGATGGCCGCTCATCACGTTGCGGCAGCCGTAAGCTTCTCTATCTGATGCATGTAGCTCTCGACGACGATCGTTTCCGAAAACTGCCGTTCAACCTTTTTCCGGCTCTCGTTCCCCATCGCGTCCCTGGAGTGGCCGTCCATCGTCACGAAATCGATCATCCGTGCCGACAGGTCGCTGGCATCCCTGACCTTGCAAAGGAAACCGTTGACGGCATGGTCCACCACCTCCTTGCAACCGGGCACGTCCGTGGCGATCAGAGGTTTGCCCATCGCGGCCGCCTCGAGCAGTGAGCGTGGGGTACCCTCCCTGTAGGAAGGCAGGACGACACAATCGGCAGCGTCCAGGAAAGGGCGAACGTCGTCGGTGGCACCGAGATACTCGACCAAACCCTCGTCGACCCATTGCTCGATTTCGGCGCGGCTGACCGCGGTTCGGTTCTCGACATCGAGAAAGCCAAGGAGTTGGAAGCGCACCGCAGGCGCTTGGCGACGGACGAGGCGGGCAGCCTCGATGAACTCACCGACACCCTTGTCCCATAGCAGCCTAGCCACCAGCAGAAATACGATGGCACCGGACGGCGCGCGCTGGCGCGGCGACGGCGAGAAGCGCGCGAGATCGACGCCTGAGCCGGGCAGCAGCGCGGTCCGTTCCTTGCGCACGATGCGCGCGCCGACGAACAGCATCCGGTCGTCGTCGTTCTGAAAGAAGACCACCTTCGAACGGGCCAGCGCCAGGCGATAAAGGGCTTTGGCGATTCCCTGGAGAAGGCCGCCCTGGAGGAAGACAGTGCCGAGCCCTGAAACATTGTTTATGACCGGAATGCCATTCAGGTTTGCAGCCATCGAGCCGAACACGTTGGGCTTGATGGTGAAGCCTACGAACGCCAGCGGCTTCTCGCGGCGCAGGATAAGCCAGTAGCGCCACAGAAGCGCAAGGTCGCGAACAGGCGAGGTGCCGGAATTGTCGATTTCGATGTCGACGTGGCGGCAACCCATCCCTGGGATCAAGGATGAATACTCGTCCCTCGGCGCGACGACGACGACATCATAGCCGCGCCGCCGCAACGCCTCGATCAGGCCCTTGCGGAAATTGACCACGTTCCAGGACGTGTTGATCGAGATGACAATCTTCCTTCCCACCTCGGACCCCACTCCCCGCCCCTCCGGATGTCCTTCAGCTCATCGACGCGCGCGTCCGCACGGTTCCAGTCCCAAAAGTCTCGAACAACCGCAAGATCACGTCATCATCGGCAACTGAAGAAATGCGCATGAAACATGCATCCCTTGCAAGCCGCAGGTCCTCGGGCCCGGCAATAAGCCCGGCAACCGCGCGAGCGATGTCTTGCGGGTCGTCTGGGTCAAAGTCGAACCCGGACCCCGGAGGGAGGTAATGCCTCGTGCCGCTGTCGCGCGACATCAATACGGCACATCCCGCCCAGGCGGCCTCGACGGGAGATACCGCGGCAGGTTCCGTACGCGAGGGCAATATCAAGAGATCATGGCTGGCATAGATCGAGATCATCCTGTCATGAGCTATGTTGTTTTGAAACCGAAGTCTGTCCGCCAGTCCAAGCGCTTGGGCCTCTTGCCGCAAGGCCTCACAAAAAGCCGCGTCGGAATGTGTCGCCTCCTCGCCGCACAATGTTATGGAGAATGGTGTGGACGCCGAGATCACCGCCAGTGCCCTCAGAAGCAAACTGTGCCCCTTTCGCTCCCGGTATTTTGCCACCATCAGGATTCGGGGCGGCGAATGCAACGGCCTGCCTCGCAGCGCTCCGATCCGGATCGGCTCGAAGGGATTTCCGAATGGCAGGGGCATGGCGCCTCCCGCACCGACGGAGCCAGGATTCGACGGGAGCCGTGACGTGAAGTGCGCAATCCCGAGTTGCCGAAAGACAGCTCTGCGGATCCATGTGCCGCTCCATGCCTGAGGCCTGACATCCTCCTGATCGTAGATAACCAGCTTGCGGCCTTGCAAAATCGCACACAACGCGGCGACCCTGCAGAACCATCGCGTCACGCCGCGCACGATCACCACATCGGGATTCTCGACCCGAAGATGTCTCCAGTAGGAAACAAGACCGGGAAAGGAAAAGGGCGAGTTTGGGATATCGCTCGGACCCATGTGCATAACTCTTCGTGACAGCGCCGATGGTGCCACTACATTGGGAGAAACAAGTGTGTAATTCTCCGTTGCCCCTGTTTCGACGACGTCGATTGCAACGTGATGCCCGGCCGAGGTCAGTATGCGCACCCAAGGCACAACATTGGTGTGGTATCTTGGTAGGCAAAACAAGTATCTCAAACTGTCAGACCTGGGATATTTTCCGTGATTCGGATCTGCTTTTTCAGCAATAATTGCGAAACCACCATCATTGCCGTGTAGACCAGCGCCGATGCGATCAGACCGGCCCAGGCGATACCCGGAATTCCGATCCACCCCGACAGGACGAACGAAAGCGGCAGGTAGACGATGAATGCCGACGCCATGATCTTGAGAAGCGGTTTTGTTCCGGCCAGAACCTGGATCAAAGGATTGAAATGCATTCCGGCCAGGCCGAGACACTCGGCCGCGAACAAGATAGCGAAAAGCAGCGAGGCATCGGCATAGGCCGAACCGGCGGCCAGAACCACGATGAATTTTTGCAGCACGACACCGCCCGCCGCCATGCCCGCGGCGACACATGCCGAGACCATCGTGATGCGGGCGTTCAGCCTGTTTAGGCGGGACGGAGATTCTTCGTTGGACAGTCTCGCGAGTTCGGGAAAGATCACCTGGTTCAAGGGCCCAGTCAGCCGGGACATCATCGTCGCCAGACGCGACGCCACGGAATAGGCGCCGGCGGCAACATCTCCTAAAAGACCGGCGACAAGGAACAAGGCTACATGTCGTCTAGCACTCACCAGGGTCGACAGCACACTGGTCCCGGTGGCCATGACAAGGAATGTCCAAAAGAAACGCCGCCTGGAACGGGAACGAAGCGGATTGAATAGTTTGATGTTCTCGCGTCGGGCATAGACAAGCAGCCGGACGAACAGCGCCAGATTGTAGAGCGCACCGATCGCCGCCAACACAGCCACATAGGCGATCAGAGGCGCTTCGATGGCCCAAAGGACGAGCGAGGCAACAACCACGGCAGCCCCCTGGGCGAGTTGATTGCCGGCAATGACGTCGTACCGCCCATTCAGGCGAAGCACGCCTTTGGGGGTGCCCGCGAGGCTGGCCAGCAAGGTGAGACTATAGATCAGCGCCAGAAGCCGATCCTGGTGGGATACGCCGATCGACTCCCCAAACAGCAGGACCCCACCAACCGCCACCGCAGTGGCGACAACGGCCGCCGAAACGTCGAGCGCGATCCCGCATGAAGCTGCCCGGCCAAGGCGCGAGCGGGACCTGGCGGACAGCCTGATGACAGGCTGCCAACTCTCAAACGTAGCGAGGCCGGAGATGAACGTGACATAGGCCTGGATTACGGCGAGGGTGCCAAAATCTCCGGGGCCGAGCGAGCGTGCATTGAGCGCCAACGCGATGACGGAACACAAAGCCGCCACTCCACTTGAGGATGTGGTCATGGTGACGTCCCGAGCGACCCTGCGCGCGCGTATCCATCCAGAAGGTTTGGCTATCGCCGTCATGTCCTCAGCCATGGTCCCGGCGCAGGCCCCGCACTCCCGCTTCCATCGCAGGCGCTTGCGGGAAGCACTTTCGATGGACATACACCAGCCCGAATATGAAAAGCGACACAAGGATGACCCGCTTGGCGGAGATGAACGCGCCAAGCAGTTCCTTGCGCTGGATGTAGAATGTGAGGTGGATGATCGCCACGATCAGACCAGACTTGAGCGTCGCGCTGCGCACGTTGCGGATTATTGCTTCGATGGCGACACAGACCAGGGAAAGAATAATGACGAGCAGCGGAAATCCGGCGTATCCGAAATTTGCATAGAACTCCGCCCAGATATTTGCCGCCACACCGCCACTGTAGCCCGGAAAAAGCAGCGGCTGGACCTGCTCGTTGTAAGTACAGCCATCCTTGCCGAAGACCGCATCCGAAAATGGAATGAAAGAAAGCGGCACCAACCAGAGATTGGAACAAGGCAAGGTGTAGTTATATTTTACGACAAGGTCCAAATGAGCCAATGTCACGAACTGCTCCAACCCGACAAGGGTGGAATCTGACAAATGGTCGAACTTTATTTTTTGGCCGACAAGCTCGAAATTCCCCGCCTTCACCGCGGAGTAGACCGACTTGTACACTGCCAGAAAAAATAATGCTGAAAGCCCGCCAATGACATACCGTTTTCTTATCATCATCAACGGAACATTCCTGTATCTTACATACAGTAAAGATAGGATAGTTATCGCAGCTGAGGATCTATGCCCAATATAGAGCGTTAAAATTAGTCCTAGCCAGCTCAGGGCCATAACAAGCTTGGATTTCCTCCATCCAGACAGAGCCCCAAAGACCACGCCGATGATACAAGCATTGTAAAATATATACTGAAACCGACCAGTTGACGATAAAACATCCGCCTTAGACGCGGAGAAAAGTGCCGGGTTCGCAATCGAAATTCCGCCGAAAATAATGATCATCGCGATTATTATCAACGACTCTCCTTGGCTATCTCCCTCAATTTCGAAACTCTGGCGTCTCGGAACGAAGCCAACCATCGCTGCGGCGATGCAAACCATGGAAACGGCGATGGCATACCCCGTGCCCAAATCATATGTAAAATCATACTTCCTTCCGCCAACGTCAACGTACTGAAAGCCGCCGGCAAGAAATGGAACAAAATAAAGTAGGCTCGATATAAGCAAAAGCATTTGCGGCGTAAGCGCAAAGGGTGAAACCAGGTAATCTCTTCTGACGTCCCGCGCCTTCACCCTATTGCCTAGCTCCCAATATCCTCACGCCCGGCGGCTCACAAATCCGGCTGGTGTCTGCGGCCCTCCGAATGCCATCCGAGTGCGGTACGGCGGGCGACATGTCGTGCGGAACGGGCCTGCCGACACCTAGACCTCGGCCATGATTACATGGGCCTGAATTTTGGCGGCGACTTCACCGCTGCCGTGTCGGTCTGCGATGGCGGATGCCGCGTAATCGGTTGCAGCTTCCAGTTTTCCAGCTTCCCTGGCCTCGATTTCGGTGCGAAGAACAGTGCCTTGACAGTAGGCAACGGCCGGAAGGCGTGGCGAGGATGCGCGGCTCTGTTCGGCTCTCGTCTCGATCACCACTCGAGAAAAGCCTGCATCCTCTAGGTCGCGACGGATCAGCACCTTGTCGTGATAGCCGTGCGGCGTGCGTGCCAGGAAGCGCGGGGGATCGTCGGGAAAGATCCGTGCCAGAGCGTTGGTCACGTCATCGGCGAACACATTCTCCTCGATGCGATCCCATACATTGAACAAAAACCGTCCGCCGGGCTTCAGGACCCGCCTGGCTTCGCGATAAGCAGACGTGCGGTTCGGAAAGAACATCGCACCGAACTGACAACAGACAAGATCGAAGGCCGCATCTTCAAATGGCAGCGCCATCGCATCCGCTTGGCGCCACTCGATGCGGCTATCAGGAGTTTGTCGCGAAGCAGCGTAGTCGAGCATCGGCTGGTTTAGGTCGGTCACGACATAGCTTGCGTCGGGCGACAGTCTTGGCGCCAATGCGCGGGTGACGACCCCGGTGCCCGCGGCGATTTCCAGGACCGCGCCGGGCGATAGGGCCGCTGCTCGCCGCGCGATATCCGCAGCGAACGGCTCAAAGATCAAAGGCACCATGTAGCGGTCGTAGTTTTCCGGAATTGAGCCCGCGAACAGCTTGTCGGTTTCCAACATGACAATCCCCACCGTCTGCCTGATGACTCGCGAGCTTAACATATAATTGTCTGTTCCTGGTCGTTTCCGTGCGCTAGCCCTTGGCAGACAATCTTTCCCATAGCGCGCTGTATGCCCTTGCCATCCGCTCAACTGAAAAATCGGACGCGACGCGGTTGCGGCATGCCTGCTGTCTTGTCTCCCAGGATGGCGAGTCACGGTTTTCCAGAGCCATGTTTGTAATGGCGCGAGAAAGCGCGTCGGGATCCTGGCTCGGAACAACACATCCGGTGTTGCCGACAATCATGCCGATATCGCCGACATCCGTCGCTACGCAAGGCGTACCGCACGCCATGGCTTCGGCGACAACGTTAGGGAATGCCTCGCGCCTCGAGGCAAGGACATGGATGTCGAACGCACTCATGAGAGCGGCAACACCGTCGCTCGGACCAAGCAGCATCACCTTGTCGCGAACGCCGTAACGGTCCAGCAGTCCGGCAAGGTCGGTATTTTCAGGAGAGATTCCGGGGCCGGCGAGAATACATTTGAAAGGGAACTCGGCGCGCGCCGACAGCTTGGCCAAGGCAGCGGCGAGATTCCTGTGATCCTTGTCGGGATGCCAGCGGGCGACGCTTCCGATGACGAATTGGCCTTCCTCTATCGACCAGGCCCGGCGCAGCCGACTGCGCGCCCTCTCATCCGGCTCGAAGACAGCCAGATCATAACCGTTCGGAATTATCGTCCAGTTCGAAGCCGAGTAACCCGCGCTGATATGGCGCCGTGATGCCTGTTGCGAACAGCTCACGATCTGGGTCGGGACCACCCGGGATATCAGCGCGCAGGCCCGGTCCGCCGTCCGCGTGGCCAAGGGGGCGACAAGCGGATCCAGACCGGAATTGTGCATTCCCCAAACCACCAGCCGGATACCCGCAAGCCGAGACAGGACGCCTCCAACCAGATTTGCGTGGTACATCCAGCACTGGACGATATCAGGCGGATGGGCTGACAAGACACGCCGAAATGCCGCCAGCCCGCCGAGGCTTAGCCTTCCCTTCGGCATCGACAGACAGGTCAGGGGCACCCCCGCCTCCCGAAGCAGCGGGCCATATTTTCCTTCGTCAGAAAGCGAGACCACGGCGTGCGAATGAGTGTGCTCGGCCATGCAGAGACGGAACAAAGCCGCCTCAGCACCGCCATTGTGCAGCCCGGTGATGACATGCAGGACTTTAATCCGGGATCTCCTTTCGGGTGGCGCTCGCCAGGCCCATACCCATCGCGAGCAGATACGCGTCAGCCACTTTTTCGACACTGAAATCCTGGGCCCGACGTCTGACGTCGGGCGGGCTGACGTCATCGAGGCCGGCCAATATCGCGGCCGCGAAGGCTTGCACGTCGCCCACCGCGACAAGCCGCCCCCATTTGCCGTCCTCCAGGATTTCCGCTGGGCCGCTTTCGCAATTCGTGCTCACCACCCTGGCTCCGCAGGCCATGGCTTCGATAATCGTATTGGGAAAGCCCTCCCTTCGCGACGAATGGAGAAACAGCGCGGCGCGGTGCATCCACGGATACGGATTTTTCGAAAAGCCGACCAGGGCGACCGAGGAACGCAACTCGAGTTCATCGATCATCGTCTGCAGCGACGCGCGCAGCGGCCCTTCCCCAACAATCGCCAGTTTGACGGGTCGTTTCCTTACGACTTGTGAAAAGCTGCTAATCAGAGTGGCATGGTCTTTTGCGAAATCAAGGCGACCGACGGCGACCAGCAGGGACCTGCCGTCCTCGTCCGCGAACGGATGATCGATGGGCGCGCTGGCCTGTGCCTGAATGTGTTCTATATCCAACGGGTTGTGGATCACTTCGACAGAATTCGGGTCGAGCCCGATGCGCCTGATCAGATCGTCCGCAACGCCATGTGAGACGGCTATTATCCTGTCGGCATAACCGTATGTCATTCGCATGAGGAACGGCAGAAATCTCTCACGGATCAGTTTCGTATCCGCAAGGGTCCTGGACAGGTTGCTTCTCTCGGATATGACCGTACGCACCCCTTGCCGTGACAGGAAGGACGACACTATTGCCAGGATGTTCGCGTGAGGCAGCGCCGCCAGCATCACCCGCGGCTGCTCCGCCTTGACGTAGCGAATAAGGCCGGACAGGGAAAACAGCATGCGAGACGTCTGCAGATCCACTATCCTTATCGTGTCAGGAACCAGGGGAAGATATTCACCTATCGCACATCCAAGTACGAGATCCGTCACCAGCCCACGCCGATCGAATTCCCGGGCCAGGGTAAGCATCGCGCGCTCGGTGCCACCTGCCCGCAGCGAGGGGATGAAGACGGCGATCCGGGCATCCGGACCGCCCGGCGACTTTCTATCTTTCCTCGTTCGCTTCATCCGGTTCGAAGCCCGGTCGCCGCCATACCGCCTCGTTCGGCTCTAGCTCTCCCGTTGGAAAGCAGGCGCAACCGGAAACGGGCCAGGACCGGCGGAGAATATCTTCGACGGATCACTGTTTTCGCCGAAAGACATAGGCATAGGTCTCCGCCGCATCCTTGCCGAGCAAGAGAGCGGTGATGCCAAGCCAGAGGCGCCAGGCGAGGAAAGCCGGCACGAAGGAATAGAAGTATGAACTTCTCCAGAACAGGCGCCGCTGGACAAGCTCCAGCCCATTTTGCGCCGCGATCCTTTCCACTTCGCTTGGCAGGCATTTGTCATAGAAAGCCGGAAATCCGTCATGACCCCTGCCTTTGTCGGGATAGATGGCAAACAGCAGCCGCCGCTTGATCCTCTCTGGCAAAATCAGGTTCAACCTGGCGAAAACGGCATTGCGTGACGGCGAGAAAATGGCAACCAAACCGCCCGGCTTGACGCAACTGGCGATGCCGCGAAGCGCGGCCTCTCCGTCGCGAACATGTTCCAGGGTCGCCTGGCATATGACCAGATCAGCGTCCTGCCTTCCCTTGAACACGGTAAGGTCCGCCTCGATCTGCTCGTCATAGAGTCCATCGGGGGCCTTGGACAGTTCCTCGGCAGCGAGATCAAGCCCGACCACGACGAGCCCGAGGCACCGCTTCTGCGGCAGGCTGACGAGCGGTCTTGCGCCTCCACCCAGATCGTAGACCAATGTGTCCGGAGACAGCAGCGCCGGCGCGATTTCGGTCGCAAACGTGCTATTGCCGTCCGCGCGAAGGCGTGGCGGCAAAGCCCTGTCAAGATATTCAGAGACCGCCACGTTCGCGCGTACAAACCCCCTCAGCAACGACACTGCCTCCTTATCGGTTCGCGCTATCCCCGCCCAAAATAATCCTGGTACCACTCGACGAACCGCCCCACCCCCTCGGTGACGGAGGTGCGGGGGCGATAGCCGACCGCCGCCTGCAGCGCCGAAGTGTCGGCGAAAGTGTCGGGCACGTCGCCGGCCTGCAGCGGCAGCAGCTCGATCACCGCCTTGCGGCCGAGCGCGTTTTCCAGCGCCTCGACATAGGCGGTCAGCTTCACCGGATTGTTGTTGCCGATGTTGAAGATGCGCCAGGGCGCGCTGCTGGTCGCCGGATCCGGACGGCCGGAATCCCAGGCCGGGTTGGCCGCGGCGGGGCTGTCGCTGGCACGGATCACGCCCTCGGCAATGTCCTCGACATAAGTGAAGTCGCGCGTGTGGTTGCCGTTGTTGAACAGCTTGATCGGCTCACCGGCCAGGATGCTCCTGGTGAACAGGAACAGCGCCATGTCAGGGCGTCCCCAGGGGCCGTACACGGTGAAGAAGCGCAGCCCCGTGGTCGGCAGGCCAAACAGGTGGCTGTAGCTGTGCGCCATCAGTTCGTTGGCACGCTTGGTGGCGGCGTAGAACTGCAGCGGATGGTCGGCCGGCCGATGCTCGGAAAACGGCATGTCGGTGTTGGCGCCGTAGACGCTCGAGGTGCTGGCATAGGTCAGGTGCCCGACACGGCTGTCGCGGCAGGCCTCGAGCATGTTGGTGTAGGCGATAATGTTGCTCTCGACATAGGCGCGCGGATTTTCCAGGCTGTAGCGCACGCCGGCCTGGGCGGCGAGATGGATCACCCGGTCGAAGGCATGGTCGGCAAAGCAGCCGTCGACCACGCCCCTGTCGGCGAGATCGCCATGGATGAAATGATAGCCGGCATTGGTCTTGCGGCTCGCCTCGTCCAGGAGCCGCAGCCGCGCCTGCTTGATTTGCGGGTCGTAGTAATCGTTGATGCTGTCGATGCCGACAACCTCGTCACCGCGCTCCAGGAGCCGCCTGGCGACATGATAGCCTATGAAGCCGGCAGCGCCGGTGACCAATACCTTCATCAGAAGCGCCCGTCCGTAACGTCCCTAGGGAACAGCCCCTTGATGTCGTAGATTACACTGGGGTCCTTGCAAAGCGACTTCAGCCCCGCAACGCCCAAGCTGCGGAACTGCGCGTGTCCGACAGCGACGATGACGCCGTCATAGCGCGCGGCGGGCATCTCCTTCACGCTCGCCGTGCCGAAAGCGCGTGCGCATTCCTGCGCGTCGACCCAAGGGTCCCAGATATCGATGCCGGCATTGTACTGCCTCAGTTGCGCGACGACGTCGACGACCTTGGAATTCCTCAAGTCCGGACAGTTTTCCTTGAAGGCCGCACCCATGACCAGAATCCGGCTGCCAACGACAGGTATGCCCTTGCGCATCATCAGGCGGGCCGTCTGGTCCGCCGCATGCTGGCCCATGCCGTCATTGATGCGGCGCCCGGCAAGAATCACCTCGGGATGATAGCCGAGTTCCTGGGCCTTGTGGGTGAGATAATAAGGATCGACGCCGATGCAGTGCCCGCCGACGAGGCCCGGCGTGAAGCGCAGGAAATTCCATTTGGTGCCGGCCGCCTCCAGCACCTCCGACGTGTCGATGCCCAGCTTGCCGAAGATCAGCGACAGCTCGTTCATCAGGGCGATGTTCAAGTCGCGCTGCGTGTTCTCGATGACCTTGGCGGCCTCGGCCACGGCAATGCTGGAGGCACGATGCGTACCCGCCGGCACGATCGAGGCATAGAGCGCGTCGATGGCCTCCGCCGCCTCTGGCGTGGAACCGCTGGTGACCTTGACGATCGTCTGCAGCCGGTGCTCGCGATCGCCGGGGTTGATGCGCTCTGGACTGTAGCCGAGGAAGAAATCGCTGTTGTAACGCAGCCCGGAATGTTTCTCGATCAGCGGTGCGCAGACTTCCTGCGTGCAGCCGGGATAGACGGTGGATTCAAAGATCACCACCGCGCCCGGGGATATGACCTCGCCGACCGTCGTCGACGCCATGACGAGAGGCTTCAGGTCCGGCCTGTTGGCCCGGTCGATCGGCGTGGGCACGGTAACGATGAAAATTCCGCAGTCGTGCAGATCGGCTTTCTCGCTGGTGAACTTCAGCCCTCTGGCGGCGGCGATTTCCTCCTCGCTGGCTTCTAACGTATGGTCCTCGCCGCGCTTCAGTGCCTCCACGCGCGACGGGTTGATGTCGAAGCCGATCACATCCCTGGTCGCCCCGAAGGCCACAGCCAGCGGCAGACCGACATAGCCAAGTCCGATGACAGCTATTTTCCTTGAGGCGAGATCCATTGCTCCCTGCACGTGCGATCGGATTCAGGCCCTGATTTGGCTATCGCGCACCAAAACCGGTGAACATCGTTTTTATGGTCCTGAGAACGATCAGTACGTCCAACCAAGGTGAGAAGTTCTTTATGTAGTAAAAATCATAGTGCAATTTTTCCATGACATCGCCGACCGCCGCGACATGGCCCTGATTTACTTGTGCCCACCCGCTCACGCCCGGCCTGACGATGTGCCGGTACCGGTAGAACGGCAATTCCGCCTCATACCATTGCGACAGCACGACAGCTTCCGGCCGTGGCCCGATCCAGCTCATCTCACCGCGCAGGATGTTGATGGCCTGCGGCAGCTCGTCGATCCTGAACTTGCGCAGGAAGCTCCCGACCCGCGTGATGCGATCGTCACCCCGTTTGGTGATCGCCTTGTCCTTGTCGCTGCCGGAGCCGGTCTGCTGCCTCATCGAACGAAATTTGTAGACGGTGCAGATCCTGCCCCGGTAGCCCATGCGGGGTTGGCGAAACAGCACGGGGCCTTCTGAGTCCAGCCGGATCGATAGGGCGACCAGCAGCAGAACGGGACAAAGAACCACGACAAGGACAAGCGCGGAGGTCCAGTCGATGGCCTGCTTGATCTTGAGATAAGCCTGGTTCGGATTGAGCGAGCCGAGCGTGTTCTCCGACAGATGTTCGATCTCGACACGACCGGTCAACGATTCGCTGACCTGCTTGACGTGATAGACGGGCGTGCCCGACAGCGCCCGGTCGGCGATGTAGCGCTCCCATTCGGCGCCGAGGTCCGCACGCAAATCGACAACCACGCCGTTAACTCTTTCGATAACGGTGCCGGGCGACTTGAGCCAGAACCAGTGCACGCCCGGCAGGGCCCTGAGGCGCTCGACATTGCCGCCGGGAATGACGGCCAGCCGGTACGGCTCAAGACGCCGGGTCATGAGGCTCAGGCCGAAATACCAGAGCGTGGACTGCGTGAAGCTGGCGGCGGCCTGAAACCGGCTATACTCGAAGCGGAAAAAGAAAATCGTCAAGAAAACAACACCGTAGGACAGGACGAATGTCGGCAGGATATAGCTGGCCGCGGCCACGCCCGGAAAATTGCCAATGCGGCGATAGGCAAGAAAGCCGGTAACATGCGCAATGATGGCAGCCGCGACCGTTATCTGCAGATTGGCCGAATAGATCGCGTCCGGATAGGATGCTATCCGGATCAGTGCTGGCGCGATGATCGCGAATGTCAGTCCGCCGATGAGTTGAAAACGAATTCTGAACAGGAAGTGCCGGCTTCCGACAATCGTTGATGTTGCGACATTCAACTTCTTCCCCTTCCCCCGAAAGGTGCCCGTGTCGGCAATCGCCACTACACTTGACAGGCCGTTCCTTCGCAAAGCGAACCGGACCCCTCACCATTGGCGATTCGACTCAGTCGAAGATCAAGAGCTACGCCAGTGCGACCTCACCAGCAAGCATCTATTTAGCGGGAATAGTTGGCAGAAGTTCTGATCGGCAGCATTGCTGCATTGCAATTTAAAAGCCGCGGCTAATGTCCCGGCTTATTCTCCAATCCTTGAGAAACCTGCCGAACCCTCAGCCGATATATAGAGCTGATGTCTTTGGTGCCGACCAAGCGCCCATGCCAAATCGGCCAACCGCCTGGCCAGATCGCCATCGATGGCCGGTCCGGGCCCGATGCAGCCAAGCGAAATCAAAAAGCCGTCCGGATTCAACCGTTTGCCGATACAGGTTCGAACTCCGACTTTCGCCCGCTGCGCTTGTGGACGCTGGACAATTCCCCGGTTCGCTTCACAATGCGATCAAAAGCGCACCGTGAAAAAGCGTGATGGAGGAACCCGGTATGCTGGGACTGATGCAGGAATGGCCGCTGCTGTGCCACAAGCTGATCGACAACGCCGAGCGGCAGCATGGTGCGCGGGAGATCGTGTCGCGTTCGATCGAGGGGCCGATCGTGCGCACCACCTATGCCGACCTTCATCGTCGTTCCCTCAAGGTCGCCCAGCGCCTGGAGCGCGACGGTTTTGCCTTGGGCGACCGCATCGCCACCCTGGCCTGGAACACCGCCCGCCACATCGAGGCCTGGTACGGCATCATGGGCATCGGTGCTATCTACCACACCCTCAATCCGCGCCTGTTTCCCGAACAGATCGTCTGGATCATGAACCACGCCGAGGACAAGGCCGTCTTCGTCGACCTCACCTTCATCCCGTTGCTCGAGAAGATCGCGGGTGCCGTCAAATCGCTGAAGAAAGTGATCGTGCTCACCGACAAGGCGCACATGCCGCAAACGACCCTGCCCAACGCCGTCGCCTATGAGGAGTGGCTAGGAGAGGTCGACGGCGATTTCGCCTGGAGGAGCTTCGACGAAGGCACCGCCGCCGGCATGTGCTACACGTCGGGCACGACGGGCGATCCCAAGGGCGTCGTCTACAGTCATCGCTCGAACGTGCTGCACGCCATGATCGCGGCCATGCCCGACGCCATGGGCCTGTCGTCGCGCGACACGATTCTACCGGTGGTGCCGATGTTCCACGCCAATGCCTGGGGTCTTGGCCAGAGCGGCCCGATGATCGGCGCCAAGCTGGTCATGCCCGGCTGCAAGATGGATGGCGCCTCTATCTATGAATTGCTCGATCAGGAAAAGGTGACGTTCAGCGCCGCCGTGCCGACCGTGTGGATGATGCTGCTGCAATATCTGGAGGAGACTGGCAAGACGCTTCCCCATCTCGGCAAGGTCGTGATCGGCGGCTCGTCGTGCCCGCGCGCGATCATGACGAAATTCCAGGACGATTACGGTGTCCAGGTCATCCATGCCTGGGGCATGACCGAAATGTCGCCGCTCGGCACGCTGTGCACCTTGAAGCCGGACTATGCCGGCCTCGAAGGCGAGGCTCGGCTCGACGTCCAGAGCAAGCAGGGTTACCCGCCTTTCGGCGTCGAAATGAAGGTGACCGACGACGAGAACAATCCGCAGCCTTGGGACGGCAAAACGTTCGGCCGGCTGAAGGTGCGCGGCCCGGCCGTCGCCCGCGCCTATTATGGCGGTGCGGGCGCGGAGCAGTTCGACGTGGACGGCTGGTTCGACACTGGAGACGTCGCCCATATCGATGCCGGCGGCTACATGCAGATCACCGACCGTGCCAAGGACGTCATCAAGTCCGGCGGCGAATGGATTTCGACCATCGACCTGGAGAATCTGGCCGTTGGCCATCCCGATGTGGCGGAAGCCGCGGCCATCGGCGTCAAGCATTCGAAATGGGGCGAGCGGCCCCTGCTGGTCGTCGTTGCCAAGCCGGGCAAGGAACCGACCAAGGCCGGGATTCTCGATTTCATGGATGGCAAGGTGGCCAAATGGTGGATGCCGGACGACGTCGCTTTCGTCGGCGAGATACCGCACACCGCCACAGGCAAGATCCAGAAGATCACCTTGCGTCAGCAGTTCAGGGACTATCGCTTGCCGACGGATTGAGAGGATGTTGCGTGTTTCCGCAAAAAGGCACTAAACCTCCATCCGGGTTGGGGCAGCGCAGAGAATAATGGTTAGCATTCCCGAACGGCAAACGTCGAAGGCTGCCGGCTGGTCGCGGCGCACGGGCGCCTTTTCAGCGGTGCTTTTGCTGACGAACTTTGTCGGCCATCGCTTTGGCCTCGTCCAAACGCCGGTCTTCCTGTGGGTACTGGGCATTGCTGCCCTGCTGGCGGCGCTGGCGCTGCTGTTTGCCGGCCTGGCCTTTGCGAGGCTGTGGAATTTCGGTGACCGTGGTGGCCGTGATCTCACCGTCGGCGCCTTGCTGGCGCTGCTGGTGCTCACCCCGTACGGCGTTGCCGCCTACTGGGCGACGATCTATCCGTCGCTGCGGGACATTTCGACCGATTTCGATGAACCGCCCGCGCTCGATGTCAGCGACCGGACCAAGGACATGAACGCAGTGTCCCCGTCGACGCCGGGTGAGCAGACGTTGCAGACGGACAGCTATCCATTGGTCACCGCACGCAGCTACGACCTGCCGTTCGAGACCGTCGTCAATGCCGTTGAAACCGTGCTCGACCGGCGCGGCTGGGACCTTTCGGAGCCTTATCCCGAACTCGCCGGACAGACGGAGGTGACAATCACCGCCGTCGCCTCGAGTTTCGTTCTTGGCCTTCCCGCCGACGTCGCCATTCGCGTCACGGATGACGGCGACACGGTCATCGTCGACATGCGCTCCGCCTCGCGTTACGGCCGCCATGACCTTGGCGACAATGCCGCGCGCATCACTGAATTCCTCACGGAGCTCGATCAGGAAGTCGCCGGCCAGATCGGCGCGGCGCCGGCACAATAGCCATTTTTCGAGCAAATCGCGCGCCGCGACGATGATTGGTGAACGGGTGGGCGGCGGCAGGGCTATCGGCCAGGCGTGAAAATGCCATCTATGGCGGGAGCGGCGTCCGTCGCCACCACGCCGCGCGCCACCAGGTCCTCCAGATGGGCAAGCACCGACAGGCCGGCGGCGCCGTGCAGCCGGGGATCGGTATCCCTGTAGATCGCCTTGACCATGTCGGGGATTGTCCTGTCGCCGGCCCTGATCCGTTCCAATATGGCTCGTTCGCGCATCTTGCGATGGGTCTTCAGCCCGCGCATGAAAGCGCGCGGCGCCGTCACCGGTCCCCCATGGCCAGGCAGCAGCAGCCGGTCGCCGCGCTCGATCAGGCGGTCCAGCGATGCCATGTAGTCGGCCATTGCCCCGTCCGGCGGCGCGACGATCGAGGTTGCCCAGCCCATGACGTGATCGGCTGAAAACAGGATGCCGGTGCCTTCCAGCGCGAATGCCGCATGGTTGGCGGTATGGCCGGGCGTCAGGACGGTCCGGATCGCCCAGCCGTCGCCGCTGACCAGCTCGCCGTCCGGCAAGGCGATGTCGGGAATGAAAGCGGTGTCGGCGCTGGCGTCGAGCGCGTTGGTTTCGCCAATGTGCAAGGGCCTCGCCGGCCGGTGCGGTCCCTCCGCCAGCACTTGGGCGCCAGTGCGCTCCTTCAACCGGGCCGCCAGCGGAGAATGGTCGCGATGCGTGTGGCTGACGAAAATGTGGCTCACCGGCCGGCCCGCGATCACGTCGAGCAAGGTCTGAAGATGCGCCTCGTCATCGGGCCCCGGATCGATCACCGCCAGCGTATCGTGGCCCACGACGTAGCTGTTGGTGCCATGGAAAGTGAAGGGACTGGGATTAGGGGCCGTGAAGCGTTGCACGTCGGGGGCCACGCTTACACCTTGGCCGTAAGCAGGGTCGAAGCTGATATCGAATTTGAGAGCCATGTCGGCGCTTTGTTCCCGGAACGGCAAAACAGATTGCCGCATAGCACGCAAGCCAATATAGGAAAATGCAAGACCGCGATTTCTGGTTCGCGGCAAGTTTGGATTGGGGAAGACCATGACAACCGCAACGACGACGCGCCCGCTTGTTTTCCTGGCCTTGCCGCAGGAAGGTGCCGCGCGACTGGCAACGCAGTTTTTGCTGGCGATCACCGGGACGCTGCTCTTGACGCTTTCGGCCAAGACCAAGGTGATGCTCGGGCCTGTCGACCTCTCGATGCAGACGCTCGCCGTCCTGCTGATCGCCGCCGCCTTCGGCATGCGGCTGGGCGTCGCCACCCTGCTGCTCTACATGGCGGAAGGCGCCATGGGCTTCCCCGTCTTCCAGGGCACGCCGGAAAAAGGCATCGGCATTGCCTATATGCTCGGCTCGACCGGCGGCTATCTCGCCGGCTTCGTGGTCATGGCGGCGATTGTCGGCTGGGCCGCCGACCGCGGCTGGGACCGTCATCCGATCAAGCTTTTCAACGCCATGCTGGTTGCCGAAGGGGTGATGATGGCGATGGGTTTTGCCTGGCTGGCAATGCTCATCGGTCCGGAAAAATCCTGGCAGTTCGGCGTCGTGCCGTTCATCGTCGGCGATCTCATCAAGGTCGCGCTCGCGGCCAGCCTCGTGCCGGCCGTCTGGTCGCTGCTGAAGCGCTCCTGAAATTTGGGGGTCCCTGCCGCCGATCGAATGGCAGGAGCTTCAAATAGATTCCATCGGCGCAAACTCCTCGTGATCGGACCAACAGCAAAAAGTGCCATAATCCGGCCATCGTCGGTGTTAAGCTTCGTTAACGGGCAAAGGGGTGCGATTGGCGACTGAAAGAGGTTCGCATGGACGCGCTCGACGATAAGGTTCTCGAGAGTACGCTTGCCGAAAGCCTGGCCGATCTGGTGCCGGACGAAAAGACCGTTTCCGAAGACGAGTTCGTCGAAGTTGTCGGCGGCGCGCTCGAAGCGGTCGGCGGCACACTGCTGTTCAAGATGTGCGTCCAGAACGAAGGCGAAGGCCAGCACGTCGCGGCGGCATCCGTCGGCGATGGCGGCAATCGCCAGTTCCTTCTGCTCACCTTGCCAACCGTCGGAGGGGCGCTGAAGGTCGAGACGATCTCGAGAAGCAGCAACCCGGTGGCGGGCATCGCGGCCGCCTATGCCGGGCTGATGGACGCCTTCAAAACCGCTGCCTGATTTTCCGCTGCCACGCCAAGGCCAGTCTTGCGCCACGCACGGGCGCTTGGTGTCTGCTTGTTTGTGACCACGGGCCTTGTTCTATCCGGTCGCCCACCACACCTAAGGTCGGGGCAAGGAGAACCAGCATGGATAAGATCGCCAACCCGGCACCCGGCTTCCAGCGCAATCCCGACAAGATCATTACGATAGAGCCCTATTCCGGCACCGTCACAATCCGCGCTGGCAGTACGGTCATCGCTTCTTCCGCCAAGGCGAAGGTGCTGACGGAGGCCCCCTACCCCGCCGCCTTCTACATTCCGTTCGCCGACATCGATTTCGACAAGCTCAGCCGAACGGATCACGCGACGCACTGCCCCTACAAGGGTGATGCCAGCTATTGGAGCGTGCTGCCGGCGGGCGAAGCGGGCAAGGACGCGATGTGGGCCTATCGGCAGCCCTTCGACGAGATGACCGACATCCGCGACCACGGCGCGTTCTACGCCAGCAAGGTCAGCATCGAGGCCAAGCCGGACTGAACGCTTCGGCTTGAAGACACTCAGGGGCATTGATATTCAGGTGATGCCGGCCCTTAGTCGGTGGTGCCGTGATTACCCGTTCCGTCGGCATCGTCGAGGCGCACGAAGGTCATGCCCTTGTCCTTGAGCGCCAGCAGGCCCTGAACCACGCCCTCGCCGGCGGCATGGGTCGGCTGATTGATGTGGGAGATGATGACATCACCGTCCTTGGCGGCGGCGATGCGCCTGGCCGTTTCCTTGGCGCCGAGCAGCGAGCCACCGTCGCCATTGATCGAGAAGCCGGCAATCTTGAAGCCGAGCTTGCGGATCATCGCAATGGCCGAGGGACTGTATTCGGCTGTTGCGCCACGGAACCATTTCGGCGCCGGTTCGCCGGTCGTGGCCAGAGCCGCGGCCCCCGACTCGACTTCGGCAAGGACTGCTTCCGGGCTGCCGGCGCTGCGTATGCCATAGATCTTCTGTGGCGTGTCGACCGCCGGGATATGCCGGCCACCGTGATTTTCCAGCTCGAACAGGTCGGGATGCGCCCGCATGATCGCGACGGCCTCGGCGTTGCGCTTCAGCCAGATGCCGGTGACGAAAATGGTAGCCGGTATCTTGTTGTCCACCAACGCCGAGAGAATGCGCGTGTCGGTCTTGCCGCCGCAGGCATCGAGCGTGAGTGCAACGCGACCGGTTCCGCTTGCAGCCGGCTTGATGTGCAGCGTGGGTTCGACCAGCGGCGTGGCATGGGCGCTGGATATCAGCGCCACCGACATGGCGATCATGCAGAGATGTTTTTGCGGCAAATGCATCGAACCAAGTTCCCGACCGGCGGTTTCAAGCCGACATCCCAAGACCCGCATGAAGGCGGAAATCGGACGAGGGATAGCAGAAAAACGCCTGGCGCGGCAATTTGACCTCCCACTTGGTCGACGAGCCGTTCAGCGACAGTCTTGCCGTTCCATCGCCCTCAGACAGCGCGTTCATTTTTCAGCTCGGTGCGCGCGAGAATTTCGCGCGCCGCTTCGACAACCGGCTTCACCTCCAGGCGCCAAACGCAGCACGCCTTGCTGGGATCGGTTCGGCGACACAAATCCTTGGCCACGCAGTCACATGGCATTGACGGCCGAAGCGCGATGCTGGGCACGCCGACAGGTCCCCAGCGTGACGGATGCGTCAGGCCGAAAAGGCCGACAACCGGGGTGCCGGCGGCAGCGGCCATATGCATCGGCCCGCTTTCATTGCCCACAAACAGCCGAGCCTGTTCCAGGACGGCCAGTAGGGTCTCGAGCGACAGCGCTCCGACCAGGTCCACCACCGGCGTCGCCGTCTCGGCAACGATCCGCGCGGCGGTTTCACCTTCGCCCGGCCCTCCCACCAGGACGATGCCCAGTCCGGTTTCGGCCGCAATCTGGTCAATCGCCTCGGCAAACCGTTCCGGCTGCCACTGCCGGCCCTTGAAACTCGCGCCTGCGTGGACAGCGACGAAGGCGTTCGGACGGATGTGGTGCGTGCCCAGAAGCGCCAAGGCTTTCGCGGCCTCGAATGGCGGCGGCTGGAGGCTCGGTACCGTCACCCGCAGATCGATGCCGAGCGCTTCAAGAGGGGAGAGATAGCGATAAACAAAATGCTGGCCGCCAAACCCGAATGGTTTGGCAAACACATTGGCGGGCTGCCGCTCCAGCAGCTTCAGCGGCCTTTCCGGGGGATTGTAGCCGACGCGTGTCTTTGCGTTGACCAAGCCGCTGATAAGCCGAGAGGTCTTCGAATCGGTCAGGTCGATCGTCAAATCGAAGCAGAAGCCGCGCAGCGCCTTCACCGTTGCGTAGAGCTCTTTTCCGCGCTCCAGCGGGGTGCCCCGCGCGCGAGCCCGCCTGAACGGAACCACCTCCGAAGCGATGCCATGCGCAATCACGAAGCTCTCCAAGTGCGCTTCGCAGAGGAACACGATCCTGGCACCGGGGAATTCGAGCCGAAGGTTCCTGGCGAGGGTCGAAGCGAGGACGATATCGCCTATGAACTTCGTTTGAATGATCAGGATCGAGCGGAACGGAGCGGGTGAAATCTGCAACATATGTTTCCGGAGACGTTTGGCGATCATCACGAAATTGGTCAGAAACAATGGCGAGATTGCGCGATACCTCTAGCACGTTCGCGTGAGTTTTCATACAAAACCGTAAGCTCGGACCGGTCTATCCACGCCCCGTGGTCGTTGTCTGCACTGCAGCCTGCGCCGCTGCCAGTCTGGCGATCGGCACGCGGTAGGGCGAGCAGGAGACATAGTCGAGCCCGACCTCCTCGCAGAAGCGGATCGACGAGGGATCGCCGCCATGTTCGCCGCAGATGCCGAGCTTGATATCGGGTCGCGTCGCCCTGCCCTTCTGCGCCGCCATGCGCACCAGTTCGCCGACGCCCTCAATGTCGAGCGAAACGAACGGATCCTGCTCGATGATGCCTTTCTGGCGATACGTCTCCAGGAAGGAGGCGGCATCGTCGCGCGAGATGCCGAAGGTGGTCTGGGTGAGGTCGTTGGTGCCGAAGGAGAAGAACCCGGCCGACTCGGCAATGACATGGGCGCGGATCGCCGCGCGGGGAAGCTCAATCATGGTCCCAGTCAGGTAATCGATGTTGACGCCGCTCTCGTCCATGACGCTCTTGGCGACGGCGTCGATGCGTGCCTTCACAAAATCGAGTTCCTTCGCCAGACCGACCAGCGGCACCATGATCTCGGGGACGACCAGCGCGCCGGCTTTCTTGCCGGCCTCGACTGCCGCCTCGAAAATGGCGCGCGCCTGCATCTCGGCAATCTCGGGGTAGGAGACGGCGAGCCGGCAGCCGCGATGGCCTAGCATCGGGTTGAATTCGTGCAGGGCCTCGGTGCGCTGCCTGAGCTTGTCTGCCGACACGTTCATGGCGGCCGCGACTTCGGCGACTTCCGCTTCGGTCTTGGGCAGGAATTCGTGCAGCGGCGGATCGAGCAGGCGGATCGTCACCGGCAGGCCGGCCATGATCTCGAACAGCTCCAGGAAATCCGAGCGCTGCATGGGCAGAAGCTTGGCCAGCGCCGCGCGGCGATCCTTCTCGGTGTCGGCCAGGATCATCTCGCGCATGGCGACGATGCGGGCGCCGTCGAAGAACATGTGCTCGGTGCGGCATAGCCCGATGCCCTCGGCGCCGAAGGAGCGCGCCATGCGGGCATCGAGCGGCGTTTCGGCATTGGTGCGCACCTTCATGCGGCGTACCGCGTCCGCCCATTCCATGATGGCGGCGAAATCGCCGGACAATTCCGGCTGCAGCATCGCCACGGCGCCCTTGAGCACCTGGCCGTTGCCCCCGTCGATGGTGATGATGTCGCCCTTGCGGAAGGTCTGCCCCATCGAGACCAGCGTGCCTGCCTTGTAGTCGACGCGCAGCGAGCCGGCTCCGGACACGCAAGGCTTGCCCATGCCGCGCGCGACGACCGCGGCGTGGCTGGTCATGCCGCCGCGCGTGGTCAGGATGCCTTCGGCCGCATGCATGCCATGGATATCTTCCGGACTGGTCTCGATACGCACCAGGATCGCCTTGCGCCCCTGCGTCTTCAGATCCTCGGCATCGCCGGAAGAAAAGACGATCTCGCCGGTGGCAGCCCCCGGAGACGCCGGCAGCCCGACGCCGATGATGTCTCGTGCGGCCTTCGGGTCGATGGTCGGGTGGAGCAATTGGTCAAGAGAAGCAGGATCGATGCGTGCGACGGCTTCTTGCTTCGTGATCAGGCCGTCCCTTGCCATTTCAACCGCGATCCTGAGCGCCGCCTTGGCGGTCCGCTTGCCGGACCGGGTCTGCAGCATCCACAATTTACCGCGCTCGATGGTGAATTCGAGATCCTGCATGTCGCGGTAGTGCTTTTCCAGGCTGTCGGAGATGGTGACGAAGGACTGGAAGGCATCCGGCATCAGCTTCTGCAGCGAAGGCTTGTCGGAACCGGCCGCGATGCGCGCCGCCTCGGTGATGTTCTGCGGCGTGCGGATGCCGGCGACGACATCCTCGCCCTGCGCATTCACCAGGAACTCTCCATAAAGCATTTTTTCACCGGTCGAGGGGTTGCGGGTGAAGGCAACGCCGGTGGCCGAAGTCTCGCCCATATTGCCAAACACCATGGCCTGGACATTGACCGCCGTGCCCCAGCTTTCCGGGATATCGTGCAGACGCCGGTAGGTGATGGCCCGGTTGTTCATCCAGCTTGAAAACACCGCGCCGATCGCGCCCCAGAGTTGCTCGTGCGGATCCTGCGGGAACGGCCTGCCGAGTTCCTCCTCGACCTTGGCCTTGTAAAGCGCGATGACGCCTTGCCATTCGATCGCCGTCAGTTCGGTATCGAGCTCGTGGCCGAGGCTGGCTTTCTGGTCTTCCAGGATTTCCTCGAACACCTCGTGATCGAGGCCCATGACGACATCGGAATACATCTGGATGAAACGGCGGTAGCTGTCATAGGCAAAGCGCGCATCGCCGGAATCGGCGGCCAGCGCCTCGACTGTCTCGTCGTTCAATCCGAGATTGAGCACGGTGTCCATCATGCCGGGCATCGACGCCCGGGCGCCGGAACGCACCGAAACCAGGAGCAGCTTCGACGGGTCGCCGAACCGGCGGCCAGTCAGCCGGCCGATATGGTCGAGGGCGACTGCGACATCAGCCTCCAATCCCGCCGGGTGGGTGCGACCGTTGGCATAATAGGCATTGCAGACCTCGGTGGTGATCGTAAAGCCCGGCGGTACTGGCAGCCCCAGGCTGCACATCTCGGCCAGGTTGGCGCCCTTTCCGCCCAGCAGATTCTTGTCGCTGGCACGGCCTTCCGCCGCACCATCGCCAAAGGTGAAAACCCATTTGGTCATGCTTGCTCTCCGGTTGCAGGAGATTGGAAAGATTGGCGAAACGCAAAGTTCCATCCGTGCCCGACTTTGGAGCGATATGATGCTGCAGTGCGAAAGGCAAGGCGTCGGCAAGCCGTTCGGCCGCTACAATCGATTAAGAAAAAACTCCGCCTGGGCCTGTGGCAAAAAGACTTGCCACCTCACGGCTCGACGTCTAGAACATAAAGGGAACAAGAGGTGCGCCATGAAACAGCCTGGAAAACTGGACTATCTGGAAATGCCGGCGACCGGCGGCACGCTGGATCGGTTGAAGGCCTTCTACAGCGCCGCCTTCGCTTGGTCTTTCACAGATTATGGGCCGACCTATTCGGCCTTCGCCGAGGGCCTGGATGGCGGCTTTCAGGCCGATGCCGCGGAAGCACCGGCCAAGCCGTTGCCCGTGCTTTACAGCGACAATCTGGAGGAAACCCTTCGCGCCGTCGAAAGCGCCGGCGGAACGATCGTCAGGCGGATATTCTCATTCCCCGGCGGCCGACGCTTCCACTTCGTCGATCCAGCCGGCAACGAGTTGGCTGTGTGGTCCCACTAGTCCGCTTGTGGATCACCTAGCGCCGATTGCACCGCTGGTCAGCCGAGCGTCTTCGCGGTCATTCATAAGCATTGTGCTTTTCGGCTGCTCTGCTAATAACGCGCCGCACAGCGACTCTGACGGCTATTGGGGCGTCGCCAAGTGGTAAGGCATCGGTTTTTGGTACCGACATTCCCAGGTTCGAATCCTGGCGCCCCAGCCAAGCGCAGACGGTCCATTCGAGACCGAAGCGCGCACCGAATAAGCCCTGATCCAAACACTCTGCAGCCTAGACTTAACCAAGAAGTGTCACGCTCGGCAGTGCGTCAGCGATCTCGCAAACCACAGCGGATGAAAGCGCGACCAGAACATGTCGTCAATCTGGGTGGGCCGGACCAAATCCTTCTGCACCCGAGCTGTTGAACGCGCCTTATTGCCTCCGCGAGAGCAACTTTGTTTGCGGACATGCGTACTCATCGGCATATGCCAGAACAGGCTTGCTGTTGCCCATCTTCAATATCTTGTCTCGGGGCTTCAAGTTTCGATACCGGCATTTGATCCCGCCGGCGTCCCAAATGTGTGCTATTTTTGCTACATTTTTTGACCGTCTGCCTAAATTCTATGATTTAGTCACAGCTTAATAATGAAACGCGCACGTTAATTTGCAAGATAGTGGCAAGGTCAGGCGCCAAGCCCGGCTGGGGCGCTCTTAAAAAGCGCGGGGAAACGTGGGTGGGAAAATGAAGACGACAGGTCTGTCGACCAAGGTCATGGGCGTTGGTCTCTTGATGACGGCTACCATGCTGAGCTGCTGGGGCGCGCATGCGCTGACACTCAAGGAAGCCATGGCGGTCGCGGTGGAATCCAACCCGGAAATCGGCCAGGCCATCGAAAACCGCGAGGCCATCGAGTTCGAACTGCGGCAAGCAAAAGGGCTCTATCTTCCAAGCGTCGACCTGGAGGCATCCGCTGGTGCTCGCCGCCTGGACAACTCCTCCCGCCGCGCGCTCTCCATCGAGCACGATGCGCTTTATCCCGCGGAGACCGATCTGACGGTTTCGCAAACGCTTTATGATAGTGGCGCAAGGCGAGCCGAACTCAACCGTCAAGCCTCGCGAGTGGATGGCGCCTCATTCCGCGTGCTGGAGCGATCTGAGTTCATCGGGCTGTCTGTCGTCCAGGATTACCTGGAATACATGCTTCAGGCCTCGATCGTGGCCGAGGCAAAGAAGAATCTGGGCTTTCACCAAGCGATTCTCCACGACATCAGGGAAGGCATAGCAGGCGGCGGATTGAACGAAGCCGACCGGCAACAGGCCGAGGAGCGCTTGTTTGCGGCCAAGGCCCGCATGCAGGAGGCTTCCGAGGAACTCGAGGCCTCGAGAATACGCTTCTTCAAGACCGTCGGGAAACCGCTGACCAATGCATCGCGGCCAGGCGACGTTTCCTCTGCACTGCCAAGGTCCCTGGACGACGCGCTGGGCATTGCGCGGGAGAACAACCCGCGCGTCCACATGGCCAATAGCGATATCGCCGCCGCGGGCTCGCAGGTTGACGCCGCTCGGGCGAAATACGGCCCGTCGGTCGTCGCCGAAGGCGTTGCCCGGGCCGGATACGACATTGACGGCGACAATGGAGACACGTCCGATCTGCAGGCACGGGTGGTGCTGCGGTGGAACCTGTATCGGGGCGGCATCGACAAAGCGAATGAGCAGGAGCAGATCCGCCGCGCCAGCGAACAGCGGCTTGGGCTGCATCAGGTTCTGCGGGAGATCGAAGAAGCCGTTCGCACGTCGTGGGATCGCCGCTTCCGGCAAGCCGACCTGGCAAAGACCCTGAAGCTGCAAGCCGCTTCCAACGAGAAGCTGGTTGCCTCTTATCGCGAGCAGTTCAAGGTCGGACAGCGCTCGCTGCTCGATGTGCTGGATGCGCAGAATACGCGGTTCAACACAGCAACGCTGGCGGACACCGCGTCCTACGCATCCCTCTTTGCCCAATACCGACTTCTGGCGGCAACCGGGCAGTTGCTGAAAACGATGGACATCCAGCCGCCGAAGCAGGCCGCGGCCTACGCCAAGGATGAATTCGCGGTTCCGGAGATCCCAGACACCGAAACCTATGCACGGACCCCGTCGGAACAGAAGAACGACCTGCCCTTCGATATCCTCGCCCCTGTCAGGAAGAAGTGAGCCGTAAGGGGTGTTGAGGGTTCTGGCGGGCGGGTCGTGAATCAGCAGCCACATATTCTGTCGCCCAAGGAGGCGTTCAAGGCCTGCTTTTCGGCGGTGGCTGCCTATCTCGGCAGGCCGAGCGCCGAAACCGTGCTGTTTGCCGGAGTGCCGATTTCGGACACGCGCATCGAGGTCACCGAGATCCGGCATCTTGCCGAGCGCATCGGTCTCGAGACCCAGGAATTCAACCATCGCGACTTCCTGCGCGGTCGCGTCGATCTTCCGGCAATTCTCTTCCGTGTCAGTCAGTTGCCGATCGCCTTGCTGGCGGAAACCGACGGCGACGGGTATCTCACGGCCCCGCAGGAAGACGGGCGCACGACTGTCGGCAAATCCGAGCTGGCCGCAAGTTACATCAGTGGCGGCGTATCCTTCTCGATCACCTATGCCAACGCCACCGAGGGCATGAAGGTCGGGTCGGCGCAGCAGATCGAGCGGCGCCATTGGCTGACGGGGACGATGGGCGCTTTCTGGCGCACCTATTCCAAGGTCGTGCTGTCGGCGATCTTCATCAATCTTTTGGCCATCGCCTCGCCGATCTTCACCATGAATGTCTATGACCGCATATTGCCGAACAAGGCGATATCGACGCTTTGGGTGCTGGCGATCGGCATCGGCGCCGTCATTCTCTTCGATCTGCTTTTGAAAACGGCCCGAGCCTCGCTCATCGACTATGCCGGGCGCAAGGCGGACTTGCGGATATCGTATCTGCTGTTCGAGAAGGTGCTGAATTCATCCCTGTCCGCGCGCCCGGGCTCGACAGGCGAATATGCCAACCGCGTCACCCAATATGAGTTCGTCAGGGAATTTTTCACCTCCAACACGATCAGCGTGTTCATCGATACGGCTTTCGTCTTCATCTTCCTGCTCGTCATCTACGCGATCGGCGGCTGGCTGGTCGTCATCCCGGCCCTCGCATTTGTGGCGTCGGTGGTCGTTGGCCTCGTCACGCAACGCCGCATCGGCAAACGGGTCGCAGCCTCCATGAATGAAGCCTCCCAGCGCCAGGCTCTGCTGGTCGAGTCCATCTCCACGCTGGAAACGATCAAGTCGCTGCGCGCCGAAGCCTATTTACTGAGGAAGTGGGGCGAGCATTCGAAGAATGCGGCCAACACTTCCGAGAAGATCAAGCAGCTCTCGGCGGCGGCCGGCAACATCACCCAGGCCATCCAGCAGCTTGTGACGGTCGCCCTGGTCGTGGCTGGAGCCTACGCCTTTTCGGAAGGGCATGTTTCGACAGGAGCCATCATTGGAACGGTGATGCTGGCGAGCCGGGCCGTGGCTCCGCTCGGCCAGATCGCGATCACCCTATCGAGATTTCGCCAGGCCATGCTCTCCTTGAGAATGGTGAATTCCATCATGGCCCAGCCGGAGGACCGGCCGGATACGGTGGGCTTCGTCAATCGTCCGATTCGCAATGGCGCGATGACGTTCAAGAATGTCGGCTTCGTCTACCCCGGATCGGAAAACGAGGTTCTGTCCGGCCTCAACTTTTCGGTGAGGCCGGGAGAGCGCATCGGCATCATCGGCCGCATCGGATCGGGCAAGACGACGATGGGACGCCTGATCGGCAGGCTTTTTCTGCCAAGCTCCGGCGAATTGCTGCTGGATGGCATCGACATCCGCCAGTATCACCCGTCAGAGGTGCGCGCCGCCGTCGGCATCGTCGCGCAAGCCGGCGATCTGTTTTCGGGCACCATCAAGGAGAACCTGCTGATGGCATCTCCGGAGGCGACCGACGAGCAAATCATCGAAGCCGCGAAAGCCGCCGGCGTCGACGAGTTCGTGTCTCGCCACCCGCGTGGCTACGACATGAATGTCGGTGAGCGGGGCACCAATCTTTCCGGCGGGCAGAGACAGACGGTGGCGATCGCCCGGCTGCTTTTGACCAAGCCGAAGATCGTCTTTCTGGATGAACCGTCCGGCTCGATGGATCTGGCGTCGGAACGGCAACTGATAAAGCAACTCAAGACCGCTTTCGACCACAACACGACGCTGATCGTCTCGACGCATCGCTTCAGCATGCTCGAATTGGCTGATCGCCTCATTGTTATCGAACAAGGAAAGATAGTTGCCGACGGGCCAAAAGAACAAGTCATTCAGGCGCTGCAGAGAACGAATTCCTGAATGAACAAATTATATCGGGCTGAAACCGATATGATAACGGGGCGTGGGAAATGCTTGCCAGGGAAGACCGCCCGCCGCTTTTCGCGACGGCGTCCATATTCATCATAGGGGCGCTCTTCGCCGCCTTTGTCGCTTGGTCGTCCTTCGCCGAGGTCGACGAGATCGCGCGTGGCGACGGCAAGGTCATACCGGCCTCCAAGACCCAGGTCATTCAAGCCAGCGAGCCGGGCGTCGTTCAGGAAATCGCCGTGAAGGTGGGGCAGGTCGTCAGGAAAAACGACCTTATTATCCGTCTCGACAATACTTTGAACACATCCAGCCTCGGCGAACAGCAAGCCAAGGCGCGGGCCCTGCAAACACGCATCGCCAGGCTCAAATACGAACAGAGCGGCAGCATCACCGGATCGTTTCCCTGTCCGCAGGACATCCAATCCGTGGCGCCGGAAATCTGTGACAACGAACAAAATCTCCTCGTTGCCCGGCGCGAAAACTTCGACAACAAGCTGTCGGTGCTCAAGTCGCGACTCGACCAGCGCGAAAAAGAACTGGACGAGGCGAACGCCAATCTCGACCGCCTGACAAAAAACCTGGCTGTGAGCGACCAGCAGGCGAAGCTGGTCGAGGCGATGGTCAAGAAAGGTCTGATGGCAAGGACCGAGCAGCTCAAGGTCGAGCAGGAACAGACCGAACTCAACGGCCAATTGAACCTGGCCGGCGAGACGATAAAGAAGGGCAAGTCGGCGATCACCGAGGCGCAGCTCCAGGTCGAGGAACTCGGGCTGCAGTTGAAGCAGGAAGCGCTCGATGACCTGACGCAGGCCTTGGCCGATCTTTCAGTGGTGGACGAAACCATTCGCGGCGCGACCGACAAGGTCGCGCGAACGGATATCCGCTCGCCGGTGGACGGCATCGTCAACACTATGGAACTGAACACCGTCGGCGCCTTCGTCCAGCCGGGTACTGTCGTGGCCGGCATCGTGCCCACTTCCGAGACATTGCTGGTCGAAGCACGTGTTTCGCCCCGCGATGTCGCGTTTATCCGCCCAGATCAGGATGCCTTGATCAAAGTCACGGCTTACGATTTCTCGATCTTTGGCGGCATCGAGGGCAAGGTTTCAAACATAACCGCCGACAGCCTGGTCGATCAGAAGACGGGCGAGCCCTACTATCAGGTGCGTGTTTCAACCGATAGATCGACGCTGGAGCGAGACGGAAAGGCATATTCGATCATCCCCGGCATGATCTGTTCCGTGGATATCAAGACCGGTCGCAAGACGATCCTGAGCTACCTGCTGAAGCCGATCAACAAAGCCCGCCAGGAGGCAATGAGTGAGCGCTAGCGCCACCTCTCCCGTGACCCCGAGCGACCGCTTGCTTCTGCCACTCCCGACAGAAGACTTCGAACTTGAGTTCCGCGTCGTGGCGCGCGGCGGTATCCGGCGCGGCATTCGGCTGGAACGGGCTTTCTGGGTTTCGCTGAAACAGATGGCTGAGAGCCGCAAATGCACGATCGGCATGCTGGTCGACGAGATCGCCGAAGGTCACGCGGAGAAAGGAAACTTGACCTCGGCAATCCGGGTGGCCTGCATACGCGAGTTGGGGCGCGAGAACCTGAATTTGCGCAGGCTTGCATCGATCAGGACGATAAACGCCATTCTGCTTGCCTGCCCGTCGCCGGCCTTCGCCTTGGCCTCGACGAAGAAGATCGTGACCTTCAATGCGCCGTTCCAGCAATTGGTCAAACGACAATTGCCGGCGGCATTCGACGAAGACACGCGCCAGGACCTGAAGCTGGCGCTGGATCTCAACGTAGCCGATATATTCGCCCGCCTCGACACCAATGGCGATGTTGCCGTTGCGAGCGGATTTGTGATTGGAGCCGGCGAACGCCGTTACCGGGGCCAATTGAACGTGGTGCGGGCGCCGGTGCTGGACCTGGAATTGCTGATGGCTTTCGTCTTCAACGGCTAGCGCCGTTCATCGTTTCACGCAAACGCCGAACCGCCCTATCTGCTGACGCGATTCCGCCGGAAAACCAACAATAGACTTTTCCAGGAATTGTTCCGCCATTCAACCAGGACAAGAAAGCCGGCGCGCGGGCCCTTACTTGACTTCCGCCTGGAGGCCTTCGCCAGGGGCGACGGTTGCGAAACCGCCCTTGACATCGGCCATCTGGGCGTCCCCCGACTTGGACCCGTGGATCCACGCCCGGTCGGTGCTGAACGAGTACAGTGGCTGATAATTCGGAAGGGCGCTGTCCTTGAGCACCGTATCGTTGAGACTGTCGAGAATATAAGCGCCGCTTGCGGTGCTGACCGAAAGCACGGCGTGGAAGAAGCCCCGCTTGCGGTCCTGGAGAACGACGAGCGACATGCTGCGTGCCGGAATGCCGGCCCTCAGCAACGCGGTCATCTTGAGAATGGCGAAGTCCTCGCAGTCGCCGGCACGATTGGCGAGGATCTCCGAAGGCTTCGCCCAGTAATCAAGCTTGCCGTAAACGACGCTGTCCTTCTTATAGGCGATCAGGTGGTTGATGCCGCTGTCGATGAACGACAGTTTTTCGACGAACCCCTTGCCTTGGGCGCCCGAGACCATGGCCGCGAAGGCCGGGCTCTCGTGATCACAGGGGCTGCCCGCGGTGCAAGCGGTTATGGCTCGGTAGACCGGTGCCCAACGCGCCGAAACGGGAAAATTGCGCATGGACAGCGCAACCGACCCGAAAACGCCCGGAATGATCGACGCCGTCTGCATCGGGTCGATACCCCTGCCCTCTTGCGCCATCGAGGCGCTGGACCCGTCCTGAACGGAAACGGGACCATATCCGTTCAGGACAAGGCTGATCCGGTAGGGGGTGGCCGGCTGCCAGGGCTGGTATCTCTGCAGCGAAATGCCGCCGAGGCCAAGCGGCGCCTGGACCGCTCCAAGCAGTGCTGTTTCGGGCATGAAATTCCTGATGACGGGTCCGGCAAGGGCTGGCTGCGCCGAGCCGGCTATCCCCACCGCCAGCAGAAGCAGCTTGAGCTTGCACTTCCCCGGAGCATTCTTTTGTTTTTTCATGACGCCCACCTTTGACTGTGGACGCTACCAATTTTGTCTCAAATTACTGGAAAGGAAGATGGATAAGTTTCCTACGAATTCACTTTGCTGATTTTAGTAAAATTTTACATGTATTTATACTTATATTTACCAAGTTTTCCGCGCCGCCGATGGCGAAGCGCTATGCCTTCCAGACAACATATAACTGATTATATGTTCACAGTTTACCAAGCGTAAAAAAAGTCATCGAAGGCATATCCAAATATATAGAATGGATTGACGGACCGTTGCAAAGTCAAGCTGCCGCCTGTCTCTATCCGGGAAATACCGGAGGGGTTTAAGCTATGGCGAACAGTATTGAACTGGACAATCTTTCGAACTCGTGGGACGAGCATTCCGTCTCCAGCGATCATCACGACCTGACAGCGCCGACCCAGGTGGTGGCGCAAGCCGCGCCCGCCGAGCAAGCGGCGGCACCGGTCCAAACAGCGCCGGCCGCGGCCGAGCCTGTGCCGGTCGATGTCGGTGGCGGCGCGCCAGCGGCAGCACCGCCAGCGGCAAACGCCCCGCACGAATACGTCGCGGACGCAAGCAACGTCGTCAAACTTCCCGCCAATGTCTCGATCGACAACATCAAGGTCGACGGCCACAACCTCGTGCTCGAGCAGGCGGACGGCTCGGTCATCGTCATCAAGGACGGTGCCCTGCATGTGCCGACCTTCATCATCGGCGACGTCGAAGTGCCGCGCGTGGCCTTGATCGCAGCGCTGGAAGCGAGCCATGTCGATGTCGCCTTTGGCGCGGACGGCTCGATATCGGCCGGTGGCAGCACGACCTCGAGCGCCGGCGGGAATTTCGAACAGCCTGCCGGCGGGATCGGCGACGGCTTCGGCCTGTCGGCGCTCCTGCCGCCGACGGCTTTGCAGTTTGGGCAGCTCGAGCGGCATGAGCTGTTTCCCTCTTTGGTCGACAGAGGCGTCTCCGTCGTGGCCATGTCGCTGACCAACCCTGATCAGGCGGCCAGCGAAACCGGACTCGATGGCGGCGCGCAACAATCGCCGGGCAGCGAGGCACCGACCAACTCCGAAACTTCCAGCGTCGGGACGATCAGCATCGACGCACCCGATGGCATCGGCTCGATCGTCATCAACGGCACCACCGTGACCGGCGTCGGCCAGCAAATTTCAGGGCAGTTCGGCTACATCACGATCCTGTCGTTCGATCCTGGCACGGGTGCCATCCAGTATGACTACACTGTCACCCAGTCGGTGACGCATCCCGTTAACACGACCGGATACGACGCCAACGATACGGTTCCGGACAATTTCAGCATCACCGTCACGGATGTCGACGGCGATACGGCGAGCACGACCTTCACCGTTGCCATCATCGACGACGTGCCGACGGCGGTTGCCGACACCGACAGTATCGCAGCCGGCCAGTTCGGCCCCGCGACGGGCAATGTGCTGGCTGGCGGCACGGATGCGGGCGACGCCAACACGACGGACGGCGTTGCCGACATCCAGGGCGCCGACGGCGCGACGGTGGTGGGCGTTGCCAAGGGGACGACGAATGTCGCTCTGGACAATACGACCACACTCAACAGCCCGATCCAAGGTGAATATGGCAAGCTGACGCTGCACGGCGACGGCAGCTATACCTATGTGCGCGATGCGGGCACACCCGGAGGCGTCAACGACGTCTTCACCTACACGATCAAGGATGGCGATGGCGACACCTCGCACACCACGCTGACGATCTCGATCGGCAACTCGACGCCTGTAGTCGCCAACCTGACGCCGGAAGCCAATGGCGGCGACGTCATCGTCAACGAAGCGGCTTTGAATGTCGGCACGCCTGGTGGCCCCGGGTCCGATCCGGCAAGCACGGCCGAGACCGGCCCCGGCACCTTCACCATTTCCTCGCCCGACGGCATCCACGATCTGTCGATCGATGGCCACGCTTTCATCACCGACGGTGTGTTCACCGCCAGCTCGTTCACGACGACGCTAGGCAACACGCTGACGGTGACGGCCTACAATGCCGGCACCGGCGAGGTGAGCTATACCTACACGCTCAACGACAACGAGACACATACCTCTGTCCAGGGCACCAACAGCCTGTTCGAGAACTTCACTGTCACGCTGACCGACCAGGATCTCCAGAGCACCAATGGCACGCTCACCGTCAACATCGTCGATGACGTGCCGACGGCCCATGACGAGGCTTCGCAAGCGGTTGTGGAAGGTGCCCCGGTGGTGACGGGGACACTGGACTTCGTGGCCGGCGCGGACGGCGCGACAGTGACGCATGTCAACGGTACGCTGCTGACCTTCGATCCCGGCACGGGCTATTCGCAGTCGATCGACATCGGCGCCGGCACCATCCAGGTGAAGGCCGACGGGGCCTACTCGTTCACGGCCGATGCCTCGGTCGACAACAGCGGCGGTGCCGTGGCGGTCAACGCGACCTACACGGTGACGGACGGCGATCACGACACTTCGACGGCCAACATCGCCTTCACGATCACGGATGGCGCGGGCCCGACCGCGGGCGCTCCAATCACGCTGGCGCTCGACGACCAGAACCTGAGTGACGGCTCGACGCCACTCGGTCCGGACTCTGCCTCTAACTCGATCACCTTCACGCCGGGCTCGGACGCGATCACCTCGGTCGTCTTCGGCACAGACCTGGGCGGCCTGAACACCGCGAACCTGACCTGGACCCGGGTGTCGGACACCCAGGTCGTGGGCAAGGACGGCGCCGTGACCGTGGTGACGCTGGATCTCTCGGTCGCTAACAATGTGGCGACGGTGACGGCGACGCTGAACGACAATTACGACGCGCATCCCGGCATCAATCTCGACGACCTGGTCGATCTGGGCCATGTCGGCGTGGTTGCCACCGATACCGACGGCACTCAGGCGACCGGCACCGTCAACGTGACGGTGTCCGACGACGTGCCGACGGCGCATGACGAAGCCTCGCAGAATGTTGCCGAGGGTGCGACGATCACTGGCACGCTGGACTTCGTGGCCGGCGCCGATGGCGCCACGGTGACGCACATCGGCTCTACTGTGCTGGTCTTCGGCAACGACGGCTACTCGCAGGCGATCGATATCGGCGATGGCTCGATCAAGGTCATGGCTGACGGCCACTACTCCTTCACCGCCGACAGTTCGGTTCTCGGCACCGGTGCGGCTTCGGCGACCTACACGGTGACTGACGGCGACGGCGACACTGCAACGGCCGGTATCACCTTTGCGGTGACCGACGCCAATACGCCGACAAGCGGCACGGCTACGGCTGCGGTTGACGATGACGGGCTTGCTGGCGGCAATCCGGCTAGCACCTTGGGCGATATCGACGCCAATCTCGGCGAGGTTCCGTTCAGTGCCAGCGAAAAGACCTATAACGGAGCGCTCGGCGGCAGCGTCGGTGGCGACGGCGCCGGCGCCAACGGCTTCTCGTTCGCAACGTTGGATGGCACCAATGGCACGGTCGGCCAGGAGAACGTGACCTACAGCTGGGACGCCGGCAGTGACACACTGACCGCGACAGGCCCTCGTGGCGTCCTGTTCACGGTGCATGTGACCGACCCGGCAACTGGCGCCTACACGGTGACGCTGGTCGACAACGTGCTTCAGGCCCAAGGCCCGAACGATGAGAACAATGCGACCGTCGATCTCGACTATGTGATCACCGATGCGGACGGCTCGACGGCACCGGGCACGCTGACCATTACCTTCAATGACGACGGCCCTTCCGTGACGGTCGGGACGGTTGCGGATAGCGCCCTGACATTGGTGACGCAGGACGCCGATACGATCGGCAACAATACCGACACGGCGAGCGCAAGCTTCGCGGCCGCCTTCCTTGGGGCGGTGACGCCGAGCTATGGCGCGGATGGCGCCGGTTCGACGGTGATCAGCGGCTACACGCTGTCGGTGACAGCTCCCGGCGAGAATTCGGGCCTGACCAGCCAGGGTGAGGCAATCACGCTGTCCAAGGTGGGCAACGACATCGTCGGCACGACGGCCACGCATGGCGATGTCTTCATGATCTCCGTCAATGCGGCCGGCACGGTGACGCTGACGCAGTATCAGCAGATCGACCACCTGCCCGAGAGCCTCGACACCACCAACAACAACGCCCACATCGACCTTGCCAATGGCCTGGTGACGCTGTCGGCGACGGCGACGGTGACGGATGGCGACAACGACCAGGCGACCTCGACGGTGAGCGCCGACCTGGGCGGCAATCTCGGCTTCGACGATGCCTTGCCGACGCTGTCGGTTGCGGCGATCGGCGATGCGATCAAGGTTGTGACGCAGGACGCCGATACGATCGGCAACAATACCGACACGGCGAGCGCAAGCTTCGCGGCCGCCTTCCTTGGGGCGGTGACGCCGAGCTATGGCGCGGATGGCGCCGGTTCGACGGTGATCAGCGGCTACACGCTGTCGGTGACAGCTCCCGGCGAGAATTCGGGCCTGACCAGCCAGGGTGAGGCAATCACGCTGTCCAAGGTGGGCAACGACATCGTCGGCACGACGGCCACGCATGGCGATGTCTTCATGATCTCCGTCAATGCGGCCGGCACGGTGACGCTGACGCAGTATCAGCAGATCGACCACCTGCCCGAGAGCCTCGACACCACCAACAACAACGCCCACATCGACCTTGCCAATGGCCTGGTGACGCTGTCGGCGACGGCGACGGTGACGGATGGCGACAACGACCAGGCGACCTCGACGGTGAGCGCCGACCTGGGCGGCAACCTCGGCTTCGACGATGCCTTGCCGACGGCAATATCTCCGGCCTCCGCAGTTGTGGCAAACGGAGCAGGAGCGGCCGTCTCGTTCGACCTCGATATCGACGGGATACTTACCAACAACTACGGCGCTGATGGCGGAACAGTCATCTTCCCGACGTCGCTCGAAGGCACGGCAAGCGGACTGACCTCAAACGGCGTTTCGATCGTGTACGACGTCTCAGCCGACGGCCACACGCTCACGGGTCTGGCCGGCGCCACATCCGTGTTTGTCATTACGCTCAACCCGGCGACCGCTTCCTACTCCGTCGAGATGAACGGAACTGTGGACAGCATAACCACTGTGGATTTCAACGGAGGTGGCTATGATTTCGTTGGCGGCAACGGGGCTTGGGCAGGCTTCAATACGGCGGCCAATGACGACAGCAAGGATCTGCTGCTTACGCCCATAGAAAGCGGAGTCAGCTCTGGAACTTTGAACACTAACGCCAATGAGGGCGGCGTCAGCGGTGGCAATTCGGTTGGGTCAGGTGAGAAAATGCGCCTTGACTTCGTCGTAGATTTGACCGGCAACCCTCCGAACGGCAGCTACTCGTCGCCCTCGACCCATCTCTTCGAAGGACATTATACTACGAACGGCGCGTCGGCGAAGTTCACCGGTATCTCATCTCAGTCCGCGGCTCGCTTCGCCGCCTTCGACGATCCGGATGGGAACGTAAAGGTTGGCGACGGCGTCCAGGATTCTGTTACCGCGGTCGCATTGAGCTACAACGGCGAGACCAAGCTGGTGACGTTCGCCGAGATCAGCACCACAACGACGAACGTCACGGTTGGCGGTCACGTATTTACAGTGCATTTCGTCGACGGTGCCGCTCCTGGAACTCAATACGAGGCCGTGGTCGGATCCATCCTGCAGAACACCTCAATAGCCACCTACACGGCCAATGGGTATAACAGTCTCGAGATTGGTTACGAGTCGGGTGACACGTTCAAACTCGGAGATTTTGGCGCGGCAGCTTCGACAAACAGTCCGGTGAGCTTCGATCTTCCCGTCAGTGTTGTCGATGGCGATAACGACACAGCTGCGGGCACCATCGGTATCACTTTGAGCCCGACGGGACAAACCATCCAGAATCACTCGTCAGATCTGGCCGGTGACTCCCATTTGTATACTTCGACGCTGGCGGCGCCTCATATCATCGGGTCGGACTTCAACGACACGCTGAATGGCGACAGCGGCAACAACGTGCTCTATGGCGGCGCCGGCAACGATACGATCAACGGCAACGCCGGCAACGACCTTCTCATCGGCGGCGCCGGCCAGGACACCATGACCGGCGGCACGGGCGCCGACACATTCAAGCTCGACGGGTTGGACATCAAGGACCTCATCGCCGACTACAGTGGTGCACAAGGCGACAAGATCGACCTGTCATCCCTGTTTGAAACAGGTCCAGGGGCAAATATCGGGGACTTCGTGAAATACGACTCGGCATCACACACGCTCAGCGTCGACGCCAATGGTACAACCGGTGGCGCCAATTTCGTCGACGTCGCCGTCTTGCAGAACGCACCTGTCGCCGGCACCATCAGTCTGATTTACGACGACACGGCTCACACACAGCACACGGCCACGATTTAGCACTTATGCGCGGCCGTTCTCTCATGCTACATATTAGCGAAACATAATACCGCAGTTTGGAGAGGGACTTAAATGAAGCGTTGTTCAAAATTACTGATTTCGGCCACGGCGCTGCTGTTGGCGGGATCGACCGGCTTTGCCGCCGACATCATCGAGGGACCCGTGGCCGACTATTGCCGCACCGTTGGAACCTCCAACCTCGTGCTGACCGACAACACGGTCGACCTCACGAAACAGGTCGTCAAGCTGATGGACGAGTCGGTCGCCGTCGCCAACAGCCCGGAATGGATCCATTCATCCCGGCCGGTCTTCGTCTGGGCATCGGAAGCCAAGGTCGCCTGCGGCATGGCTTACGGCTACCTGAAGACCAACTACAAGGACGAAGACACGCTCAATAAATGCGAGTGTTTTCACGACCGCATGGTCGAGTACATGAACTGACCGCAAGAGCGAAAGCGCTGGCAGAAAATGGAATCTGACCGGCAGGTTCACCGCCTGCGGACATGGGTGGTCGCTTGCGCGCTGGCGCTATCGCTGCTCGGCTGCCAATCCAAAGGCTCGGTGTCGGACGCGCTCGACCCCGCTGCCATCCAGGTCGCCAATCAGCCGGCTGCTGTTGTTGCTGTGGCAAACGCAAGCCAGGCGACGCAGTCCCTCGGCACGGGACCCACGAAAGTCGCCATGCTGCTGCCGCTGTCCGCTTCCGGATCAGCGGGCGAAAACGGCAAAAAGATGCTCGACGCCGCCAAGCTCGCCATGACGGACCTCGGTAATCCCCTGCTGACGCTTACCGTCGAGGACACAAGGGGAGACGCGGCTTACTCCCAGCAACTGGCGGTAAAGGCCATAACTTCGGGAGCGAAAGTGGTCATCGGTCCGACCGAACTGCCGGCGGCGCAGCATGTCGCGAAACTGTCGGGCTCGAACCGGCCGGTGGTTCTGGCTCTCGCGGACAATTTTGCCGGCGGCCCGGGCGTCTATGCGGTATGCCTTGGCGAGGCGGACAGCGCCGCGGCGGGCGCCGGCGCAATCGCGGCCAAGGGCGGTAAGAAATTCGTCCTCCTGGTGCCAGCGGGCGCGGGTGCCGATATTGCCGAAAAACACGTCGCCAACAGCCTCAGCGTGTACGGCGCCGCACTTGCGATCACCATCCCCTATACGAGCGCCGACAGCGCGGCAAAGGCGGTCGCGGACATGGGCTCGCTGGTTGACGCCCCCGACGCCGTGATCGTCGCCAGCGGCGACAGCAATCCATCGCCAATCCTGATCGCCCTGAAGGCAAAAGGCATCCCTGGAAAATCAACCTCCGTGGTTGGCACGAACCGCTGGCTGGAGCACCCGACCAGTCCGCTTTTCGAAGGCGCCTTTATCGCGACACTCGACCAACATGAAACAGGCCCCATTTCGGATCGTTTCAAGGCAAGCTTCAATTACCAGGCCGACGTCAATGTCGCTTATGCCTATGATATGGTCGCCCTTACTGCGGGGATCGCGAGCGCTGCCGGACCCAATGGCTTCAACAGGCAGGTTTTCGAGAACCCGAATGGCTTTCGCGGATCGACCGGCTTGTTCAGGTTCCGCGCGGATGGATCCAGCGAACGCTCAATGCCGCTTTACCGGATTGAAAAAGGTGCGCTCAAACTGGTTGCCAAATCGACGTCCAGCTTCTAGCGAATTGGACGCGGGCGGCCCGATGGGACATCGGGGGCGCGTTCGCATGATGATCGCGCTCGCGGGCCTCGAGCTTGTCATCGGCATCCTGCTGCTGGTCAAGGCAGCGACCCTGTTCCCCGTCGAACGAAGCCTCACCGACCCAGCCCCTGACGTCGGCGATGACGTCGCGCGACATCCGGCTCGATCGATCGTCAACTCAGCCCGCAAGATTGCCGAGGATCTCATCGCACCGCCGCAGATCGAGGGATCGGAGATGGAGCGGGTGGAACCTCGTTTGCCGCTTGGCGACCTCGGCCTCGCATCACGCCCCAAGTCATGGATGCCCAGGGATTGGCGGGAAACATTGCTTTACGATCCAGTGGCCACGTCGTCGGCTGGTTTCGACTCCATGGGGCGGAAACTGTTCATCAGTGGAACCCAGGGCGTCCAGACCGACAGGGTCTGCCTGTTTCACGAGAGCGCGTGGCCATGCGGACAGCGGGCCTACGCGGCTTTCAACAACTGGATGCGCGGGCGAGCGCTGAACTGCTTCGTGCCTCCGGTGGTCGACCGCTTCCCTGTCGCGGTGACATGCAGGCTGGGCAAACAGGATGTCGGTGCCTGGCTGGTATCGAATGGCTGGGCGCTGGCCTTGCCGAGCGGCATCTATGGCAAGGCCGAAGCAACAGCCAGGGCGGCGGAGATGGGAATCTTCGGCCCGCCATAGGCGACAGCACCGGATTCGCCACAAAGGGCAGCATCCTCCGTTCAGAAGCTTGGCGATCTAACCAACGTGTCAAATTGTATTGTTCTTCGAAACCGAAATCGTAACTTGCCGGTCTTATGCTTGGCGATCGAACGGAGATCGACGATGAGCAATGCAGCAGCTGATGTCCAGGTCCATCATGAATGGAAGACCATTGCCTGGCTGGCATTTCTTGGAACCGTCGGCAGCCTGTGCGTGTCCCTCGTCCTGAACTATCTGCTGTTGTTCAGCGAGGCGCTGACGCCTTTCGGGCGCGGCATGATCACGGCAACACTTTTGCCTGTGGTGATCTGCCTGCCGCTGTTTGTGTTCATAGGCCTGAAACTGGCCGAGATACGTCGCTATCGGCGGGAACTCAACCGGGCCGCGACCTTCGATACGCTGACCGGTTGCCTGAACGGGAGGGTCTTCACGTCGCTGATCGAGAGACGGGCGATCAGGTCTTCCCCACAAGGCGAGCGATCGGGCGCGTTCCTGGTCATTCATCCTGAACACCTGAACGCCATCAACTTGCGCTTCGGCCTGAACTGGGGCGACGAGGCCTTGCGCCTGATCGCTTCAACCATCCGGTCTTGCGTGCGCTCGCAAGACGTCGTCGGCCGCATAGGTGCCTCCATGTTCGGTGTGTTCCTTCCCGGAACGAGCGAGGCCGAAGCCAGGACGGTTGGCGAGCGTATCCGTGCCACTGTCTCGCAGGTCTATTTCGCCCCTCAGGGAGCCGAGGAGATCCTGGCCGTGTCCGTCGGGGGCGTGGTTTTCGAGCAGGACCTGGACTTCGAGGACATGTTCCGGCCTGCCGAAGAGAGCTTGTCGGGCAAAAGCGGTTTTGGACTGTCGCGTATTCAACGCGCTTCAATCTGACGAGCCCGCAGCATTCCGTCGCCAATAGGCGGAAGGCGTGCCCTGCCCGGCAAACGGGCGGGCACGCCTTGGGATCCCCTCGTGATCGCGAGACTGGCTCGTTGCTTTTCGAAGCCGGCTTATGCAATCGTGGCCATGGACGCCAGCCTGCCGCTTACACCCGGCATGCCACCTGACCAAGATCTCCGGACCCGACCTCGATGGCTGGTGTATCGACGGAACAGAATGAAATTTTACTCAGCCGCCGAGCGGATTGCCTTTATCGCCACGCTCATTGCGGTCCTGGTGCTCGCGTTGCTGCCGATATCTCGCCTCGACGAATTCGGCATCGATATCGGCTTCCACTACGACAAGGCAAACCATGCGAGCGCCTTCGCGATCCTGGCGTTTCTGGGAAGTCTGGGCTGGCCCGGCCGCAAGACGAGGCTGATCATCTTCCTCGCCCTGGTTGGAGCCGCGATCGAAATCCTCCAGGGCACGTCGCTGATAGAGCGTGATCTCGACGTGTTCGACTGGATCGCCGATTGCGTCGGCATGGCTTGCGGACTTCTGGCGGCAATCTGCGCGAACTGGATTTCGCGACGCATGAATTGAGATAGCCAAATCAGCAAGTTGGCCCTGAAGGTGAAGGTCTACCGCGAACTGCGCGATCGCGAGCGGGATCGTCGCGTGCCTGTGCTGAACATGGGCCCGCTCTATTTCCTCTGGGCCTCGGCCAAACACCAGTGCCACGGACACGATCAGAAAACCTAAGCGGTCCGCCGATGGCTGCCGGACGCTTCAACTCGCGATGGCGGTCGGACGCGTCAACTCGCCTCGCGCATCGCCTCTGCCGCCTGCAAATCGACAGAGACAAGCTGGCTGACGCCCTGCTCGGCCATGGTCACGCCGAACAGCCGGTCCATGCGGGCCATGGTGATGGGATTGTGGGTGATGATGACGAAACGCGTCTCGGTGGTCTTGGCCATCTCGTCCATGAGATTGCAGAAGCGCTCGACATTGTGATCGTCGAGCGGCGCATCGACTTCGTCGAGCACGCAGATCGGTGCCGGGTTGGTCAGGAAGACAGCGAAGATCAGCGACATCGCAGTCAGCGCCTGCTCGCCGCCCGACAGCAGCGTCATGGTCTGCGGCTTCTTGCCGGGCGGTCGGGCAAGAATCTCCAGGCCCGCCTCCAGCGGATCCTCGGATTCGATCAACTGCAATTCCGCCGTGCCGCCACCGAACAGATGCGAGAACAGTCGCTGAAAGTGGCTGTTGACGACATCGAAGGCGGCCAGCAGCCGTTCGCGGCCTTCACGATTGAGGCTCTGGATCGCTTGCCTGAGTTTGCGGATCGCTTCGATAATGTCCTCTCGCTCGGAAACGATCGCCTCCAGGCGCTCGGAAAGCTCCCTCTGCTCTTCCTCGGCGCGCAGATTGACGGCGCCGAGCCGCTCGCGCTCGACCTTCAGCCGATCCAACTGGCGTTCGATCTCGGGCATTTCGGGCATCGGATCGTCGGCTTCCAGGCCGGTGTGGCGAATGACCAGATGCGGCGGCGTGTTCAACGTTTCCTGGATGCGCGCCTCGACCTCCAGCCGGCGTTCGTCGGCCGCCGTCAGCCGTTCCTCGGCACGGGCGCGGGTTTCGCGCGCTTCGGCCAGCGACTGGATGGCGGATGTGGCCGCCTTGTCCAGTTCGGCCTGCCTGTTCTCCGCCTCCTGCAACCGGTCGGCTGCCGCCTTGCGCAAGGTTTCGGCCTCGGTGAGCTGCGACAGCAGCGCACGCCGCTTGGCGTCGATCTCGTCGGGCGCATCGGCCAGCCGTTCGCGCTCGGCTTCGGCCTCTGCCTTGCGTTCGGCAAGCGACGCGATCTGCGTCGAAGCGTTTTCGGCGCGCTCCAGCCAGTTGCTGCGTTCGGCACCTATGGCGTCAAGCCGGCGTGTGCGTGCCTCGGCTTCTCGCCGCAAGCCCTCGTGGACGGCGCGCGCGTCTGCAAGCGCGGCGCGGTCGCGCGAGACATTGGCCGAGGACTGTTCGAGCTGCAATTGCAGGTCGCCGAGGTCGGGCGCATCCTGCAGCAGCATCTCGGCCTCGACGAAAGCCGCTAACGTCTCCTCATGGCTGTCGACGATGCGGGCGCGCGCCTCGTCCAGCGCGGCACGCCGGCTCGATAGTTCACCGCCGGCCTTTTCCGCCTCGGCCAACGCATTGCGGGCGGCGTCCAGCCGGTGCTGGGCCTCACGTCCCGCCTGGCGCGTGTTGCGTTCGGCTTCGCTTGCCTGGCGGAGCGCCTGCTCGGCCTGCGCTAGCGCTTCCTCGGCCTGGCGCAGCACAAGCGTCGCTTGCACCGCTTCGGCATCGAGTTCCGCAAGCCGGTTCTTCTGTGCCAGCCTTTGTGCCGCGGCGGTCGGTGCATCGGCGCTGGCGGTCAGGCCGTCCCAGCGCCACAGCGCACCCTGGCGGCTGACCAGGCGCTGGCCTGGAGCCAGAAGCCCCTGCAACCGGCGGCCGTCAGCGGCCTCGACGATGCCGATCTGCGCAAGACGTCGGGCTAGTTGCGCCGGCGCGCGAACCACGCTGGCAAGGCTCTTGATCCCTTCCGGAAGCGCGGCATCGCCGGGCTGGATTTCGCTTTCGCCCCAATGCGCCGGTGCACTGCGGTCGAGCGGCACGTCGAGGTCTTCGCCAAGGGCGGCCCCCAGTGCCGTCTCGAAGCCGCGCTCGACGCTGATCTGCTCCAGCACCGAAGGGAAGAGATCGCCGCTGGCCGCGTTCAGGATCTTGGCCAGCGTGCGCGCTTCGGTCTCGATCCGCGCCAGCTCGGCCTTGGCGTCCTGAAGCGGCGGGCGGGCAGCGCTTTCAGCGCCACGGCCGTCGATGACCGACTGTTCAGCCTGCTCCACCGCTGCCTCGGACTCCTCCAGCAACGCCATCGCCTGCTCGACCAGTACCTGCTTCTCGGCCGGATCCGGCAAGCCGGCGACCTTAGAGAGGATGTCCGACAATTCGCGGTCGACGTCGGCGAGTTGGCGGGCGAAGCGGTCGCGACGCTCCGCGGTTTCGCGCAAAGTCCGTTCGATCTGGTGGCGCGAGGCGGCGGCCTCGGCGCGCTCGGCGGTCAGCGCGGCAAGTTTGGCTTCGCTTTGCGCAAGCGTCGAGGCGGCCTGTTCGAATACAGCGCGGGTGGTGGCCTCACGCTCGGCGGCACCGGCGTTTTCGGAGTTCAGCGTGGCCTCTTCCGCACGCAGGCGCTCGAGAACGTCGGCATTGTCGCGCACCATCCGCTCTTCGCGGGCAATGTCGCCGTCGAGCTGCTGCAGCCGACGTTCGAGTTCGGCCTGCCGGTTGCGGATACGGCCAGCTTCTTCCTCGATCTGCGACCTGGCGATCGACAGGCGCTGGAAAGCCGCGGCAGCCGCGGCTTCCGCGTCGCGCAGGTCAGGCAGGCGATGGGCGGAGATGCCTTGCTCCTTGGCCGCGTTCATCTGCGTGGCGGCGCGGTCGCCGACGAGCGCCGTTGCCGTGGCCAGCGCCGAACGCGCCTCGCCTTCCTGTGTCTTGGCCAGCGTCCAGCGCAGGTGCAAGAGCGTTGCTTCGGCCTTGCGGATGTCGGCCGACAGGTTCTTGAAGCGGGAAGCCTGGCGCGCCTGGCGCTTGAGGCTTTCGATCTGGCTTTCCAGTTCGCCCACGACATCGTCCAGGCGTTCGAGGTTCTGCTCGGCCGCCTTAAGCCGCAATTCCGCCTCGTGGCGACGGGTGTGCAGGCCGGAAATGCCGGCCGCTTCTTCGAGCAGGGCGCGACGGGCCTGCGGCTTGGCCTGGATCAGTTCGCCGATACGGCCTTGCCCGACCATCGAGGGCGAGCGCGCGCCGGTCGACTGGTCGGCGAACAGAAGCTGCACGTCCTTGGCGCGCGCTTCCTTGCCGTTGATGCGGTAGAGCGAGCCGGCCTCGCGCTCGATGCGGCGCGACACCTGCAGTTCGTCGGCATCGTTGAAGGCGGATGGAGCCGAGCGGTCGCTGTTGTCCAGGAAAAGCGTGACTTCGGCGGTGTTGCGGGCGGGACGGGTGCCCGAGCCGGAAAAGATGACGTCGTCCATGCCGGACGCGCGCATGTTCTTGTAGGAGCTTTCGCCCATCACCCAGCGCAGCGCCTCGACAAGGTTCGACTTGCCGCAGCCGTTCGGCCCGACAATGCCGGTCAGGCCGCGTTCGATGACGAACTCGCCGGGTTCGACGAAGGACTTGAAACCAAGGAGGCGGAGGCGCGAAAACTTCATTCGCGCGCCTCATACACCGGTTCGGCAAGAGTGTACTGAGGTTTTGCGATAGGGCGCAGAGCGCGCGAACGGATAGAGAGGCAAGCAGCGCCGGAGCGCTGCCGCTTCAGCACTGAGCCGATGTCAGAGCAGAGGGTCGATGATGGCCGACATTTCCTCAATCGACATCGCCCCTTTGTAGGTCTTACCGTTGATGAAGAAGGTCGGCGTCGAGTCGACCTTGAATTCATTGGCGCCGCGCTTCTGAACCGATCTCACATCGTCCAGAAGTTTCTGGTCGGTCAAGCAGGCCTCGAAGGACTCCTGTGTAAAACCGGCAAGCTTGGAAATTTGCAGCAGCGCTTCCTTGGTGTTCGACACGCCGACCCAGTTCGCCTGCTGCCTGAACAGCACGTCGACCATCGGGAAATAGTTATCCTTGGCGCAACGCGCCAGCATGAAACCGGCTTCGGCGCTCGGATCGAATGGGAATTCGCGCAGGATGTAGCGCGCCTTGCCGGTATCGATGTACTTGGCCTTCAAATCCGGAAAGGTGGTCTCGGCGAAATGCGCGCAGTGCGGGCAGGTCATCGAGGCGTATTCGACGATGGTGACCTTGGCGTCATCCTTGCCGAGCTGCTTGTCGGGCAGCGCGCCCGGCTTCATCAGTTCGGTCATGTCGACGGTGCCCTGCGCTTCCGGTACCTGGACCGCGGCGGGCGTGGCCGGCTTTGCGGGCGTTGCCGGATTCGCGGGCTTGACATCCGCGGCCTTCGCCTCTTCGCCGGAATCACTGCAGGCGGCGAGCAGGGCCACCGCCGGGATGGCGGCCAGCGATGTCAGGACGTTTCTGCGAGAGAAGCTTTGGCCAAACGGGGGACGGCTCATACGAATCACCTGATAAGGGTTGGATTTTGCAATGCAAAGGCACGAAAAGGCGAGAGTTGGCGCGAATTAAGGCATCCCTGTCCCCAATCCAATCGTGAAACCTGACAAGGGCGATCACGAATGCGCGAGATTAACGACAAACCTATGACCGTTTCCAATCAGAACCAAGGGGATCGTCTCCGTTTGGGCCGACCGGGGCAACTGTAACCGTTCCACTTCGCCCTTGGCCAGACGGCCTCGGGATAGTCCCTGGGGTCATTGCAGCCGTCTAGGCTTTCCTTGCGCCCAGAATGGTCGCCCCCAGCCGTTCCAGCGAGGCGCGCAGCCCGTCATCCTCTATAAGCCCGACAGTATCGGACAATTTCGCCTTTTCGGCCGCGCTCAACGCCCTGAGGGTGGGTTTGGGCCGGGCTCTTCCCGAGCTTATCGGCTTCTGCACGATCCTGATGCGGCCTATCGCCCTGAAACCCAGGAAGGCGTTCACCCGGTTGATGATCTCGCTGGTCTCGTGCTGCAGATGAAGCGCGGCCATGCCCTCGCAGGCGATGACCAATACGGCCGGCTCGAACGGATCATCCTCGTGCAGGCGGCGCGGCCACTGGATCTTTTCGGGCCGCGAGTGGATGGCCAGGCGCGGTCCGGCAATCTCTTCCCACGACTGGACCAGACCGATCGAGATGCCTGCCCGCTTGCGCAGCACCGGGTCGAGGATGTCGGTGGCGAGATCGCTCACCGGAACGGGATTGCCGAAGCGCCTTTTCCCTGCCATGTGCGTTCTCCAGCCACGACCCAGCAGATACCGGCCAGGCCAACGCAAGATCAATGGCACCTGCAGACCAGACCCGCAAGGCCCAGACCAGCAAGGCCATCTCGGACGATACGGCGTCGCGCCTGCTCGCCTGGTATGACGCGCATCATCGCGAATTGCCGTGGCGCGTGACGCCGCGCGAGCATGCACGCGGTGTGCGGCCCGATCCCTACCGTATCTGGCTGTCGGAGGTGATGCTGCAGCAGACCACCGTCGAAGCGGTGAAATCGTATTTCCTCGCCTTTGTCGAGAAATGGCCCGATGTCGAAGCGCTGGCCGCGGCGCCGACGGAGGATGTGATGAAAGCCTGGGCGGGGCTCGGCTACTACTCCCGCGCCCGCAACCTCAAGGCCTGCGCCGATCTGGTGGCGGCACGCGGCGGGCGGTTTCCGGACACCGAGATCGGACTTCGAGAATTGCCGGGGATCGGCGCCTATACATCGGCGGCAATAACGGCCATCGCCTTCGACCGCCACGCCGCCGTCGTCGACGGCAATGTCGAACGCGTCATCTCACGGCTGTTTTCGATCACGACGCCGCTCAGCGAAGCCAAGGCCGAGATACGGGTCCATGTCGAGCGCATGATGCCGGCGACAAGGCCCGGCGACTTTGCCCAGGCGATGATGGATCTCGGCGCCACGATATGCACTCCGCGCCGGCCGCGCTGCATGCTGTGCCCGCTGCGCGAGGACTGCAGCGCCGTTGTTTCAGGAGATCCCGAAAATTTCCCGGTGCGGCTGCCGAAGGCCGACAAGCCGCTGCGGCGGGGGGCTGCTTTCGTTGCCATGCGCGACGACGGTGCCATTCTTTTGCGCAAGCGGCCTGAGAAAGGGCTGCTCGGCGGCATGACGGAAGTGCCGACCACCGCCTGGACGGCGCGGGTGGACGGAGCCACCACAGAGGCGGCAGCGCCCTTTACCGGCGACTGGCGGCGCGCCGGGACAATCGCGCATGTGTTCACCCATTTCGCGCTCGAACTCGAAGTCTTTTGCGCCCACATCAAAGGTGATGCCCTGGCAGGGTATTTCTGGTCGCCCGCCCATGAGATTTCAGGCCAGGCGCTGCCCACCGTCATGAAAAAGGCAATCGAGGCTGCGATACCCGGCGCGACGAAAAAACCGTCGCCATTGAGTGCAAAGAGGCCCCATGACTGAAATCCGCCACATCGTTTTCGACATCGGCAAGGTGCTGATCCATTACGATCCGAACATTCCCTTCAGCCGCCTCATTCCCGACGACGAAGAGAGAAAGTGGTTCTTCGACAATATCTGCACGCATGACTGGAACATAGAGCAGGATCGCGGCCGGACGTGGGAAGAGGCCGAAGCGCTGCTGATCGCGGAGCACCCCGAGCACGCCGAAAACATCCGCAATTTCCGTCGCCACTGGCACGAGATGGTGCCGCATGCCTATGACGACAGTGTCACCATCATGCTCGGCCTGATCGACAGCGGCCACGATGTGACGATGCTGACCAACTTTGCTTCCGACACGCTGGCCGAAGCGCGCGAACGCTTCGATTTCCTCGATCGTCCGCGCGGCGTCACCATCTCAGGCGAGATCGGCAAGATCAAACCGGATCGTGGCATCTACGACCATCACGTGGCCGCGTTCGACCTCGAGCCGTCGGCGACGCTGTTCATCGATGACAGCCAGAAAAATGTCGACGGCGCCAAGGCCGCCGGCTGGCAAGCGGTGCTGTTCACCGATGCCAGCACGCTTAAAGCAGACCTTGAGCGATTGGGGATCAGAGTGTGATCTCCATCGCTTGCGGCGATCCGGTGAGACTTTGAATCACCAAATATGAGGCAGGCTGCAGGACTCAGGCCCCTGCCCTTTCCATGCCAAGCCGGGCGATGCGGCGCAGTTCGTCGATGGGGGTAAGCCCGCCGCTGCGCTCATAATGCCAGAAGGTCCAGCCGTTGCAGGCGTCCAATCCCTGCACCTCGGCGCCGATCTTGTGGATCGAGCCGGCGCTGTCGCCGATCGCGACGGTCCCATCGGCGCGAACCTTGGCGGCCCAGCGCTTCTTGGCGTCATAGAGCGTGGCGCCGGGCGTCATCAGCCCGGTGTCGATCAGGCTGACGAAGGCGACGCGCGGCTCCGCGCGCTTGCCGGTGAGCACGGTGAGATCCGCCTCGTCGAGTGGCCGCACCGCGTCGATGCGCTCATTGGCGGCGTCGATATAGGCCTGCTCGCGCTCGATGCCGACGAAGTGACGGCCGAGGCGCTTGGCAACCGCGCCTGTCGTACCGGAGCCGAAGAACGGGTCGAGCACGACGTCACCCGGCTTGGTCGAGGCCATCATGATACGGGCAAGCAGCGCCTCGGGCTTTTGAGTCGGATGCAGCTTGTCGCCATTCTCATTCTTCAGGCGCTCGCCGCCGGTGCAGATCGGGAACAGCCAGTCGGAGCGCATCTGGATATCGTCGTTCGACGCCTTCAGCGCTTCGTAGTTGAAGGTATAGCCCTTGCCCTTCTGGTCACGCGAAGCCCAGATCATCGTCTCATGCGCGTTCTGGAAGCGGCGGCCGCGAAAATTCGGCATCGGATTGGTCTTGCGCCAGACCACGTCGTTGAGAATCCAGAAGCCGAGATCCTGCATCTTGGCCCCGACGCGGAAGATGTTGTGATAGGAGCCAATGACCCAGATGGTGCCGTTGGGCTTCAGCACGCGGCGTGCCGCCAGCAGCCAGGCGCGGGTGAAAGCGTCATAGGCTTCGAAGCTCTCGAACTGGTCCCAGTCGTCGTCGACCGCATCGACCTTGGACTGGTCGGGACGGTGCAGGTCGCCGTCGAGCTGCAGATTGTAGGGCGGATCGGCGAAGATAACGTCGATCGACTTTTCCGGCAGGCGGTCAAGCGCCGCGACGCAGTCGCCTTTCAGGATCGTGTCCAGCCATTCGGATTGCTGGGGAGCGTGGGAGAGCTCGTCGAGAAGACGCACGGCTGACATTTTTACACCCAAGGCACGCGTTACTGTTTACTGCCCGTTATGGTTACCGATCAGCGTAAATATTCGGTGAAGCTTTATCGATGCCGTGGAGGAGTTTGCGAAGCCGTGTCCATTGGTGTATGCCGCGCCGCTTGAGCCCTGAGCGGCCATTCCTCCACCCTCCATCGTCCGGATCACCATGCCCCAGCCAGATCTTGTCATCTTCGATTGCGACGGCGTGCTCGTCGATTCCGAAATCATCGCCGCGCGGGTCGAAGCTGAACTGATAACCCTGGCCGGATACGAAATCTCGGCGGAGGAGATTGCCGAGACCTATGCCGGCCTGACCTTCAAGGACATACTGATACGAATCGAGGAGAAGTCCAAAATCCCGTTCCAGGTGTCGCTGATCGATCGCGCCGAGGAACTGGTCGACCGCAAACTGCGCAGCGACGTGCGCGCCATCGAAGGCGTGCGCGAAGCGGTCGCCTCGGTCACGTCGCAACGCTGCATCTGCTCCAACTCACGTTCGGAGCGGATCGAGTTCATGCTGGAGAAGGTGCATCTGTTGCCGTTCTTCGCCGGGCGCATCTTCTCGGCGATGGAAACGCCGACCGGAAAGACCAAGCCGGCTCCAGACGTGTTCCTGCATGCCGCCGAAAAGCTCGGCGTCAACCCGGCGAACACCTTCGTCATCGAGGATTCCGTGCACGGCGTCACCGGCGCCAAGGCCGCCGGCATGCGCGTGATCGGCTTTACGGGCGCCAGCCACAGCTATCCCGGCCATGCCGACGCCTTGACAGAGGCCGGTGCCGAGACGGTGATCCGCCGCTGGGCGGAACTGAAGAGTGTCATTGCCGCTCTGTCGGAGTGGTCGGCGGATGCCTGAGATGCGTGCGTCCGGCTGGAGGCACGCCAGGCCGACAGCCGCCTAGTTCGTCGCGGCCGTCTTCTTCCTGTGGGTCTTCTTCCTCGGCTTGTCGGTCGTCGCCTTCGGCGCGGTTTCGTCGTAACCGGCATAGGCTTGATAGTCCTGCGCCGTCGGCGCCGGTACGACGACATTGGAATCGGTGAAGACAAACTGGGTGGCGACCGAGGGATCGGTCACCTGAACCTGATAGTGATGTATCTGCGAATAAAGCACGTCGGTGCCGTGCATGACCGCGGTGCGGATCGGCATGGTGATGGTGCCTGGCGTGAATTTCGGCCCTGGCACGATCTTGCCGGCAACCGCGATCTTCATCGTCAGTTGTCCGTCGGCACGGCTGCAATCGCGGGTCACGTCGCTGATCGACGCCTGATAAATGATCCTCGCCGAATCGTCGGGCGGCGTAGCAGCAGCGGCGTCAGCGGCGGCCTGGGCCGCGGCATCCGCAGCGGCATCGCCGGTCTTCTTGAGCTTCGGCTTGGGCTTCTGCACCTCGTTGACATAGGTATTGAAGAAGGCCGTGCCGTCGCGCACCGTCACCCTTGGGCAATAGGCGTTCAGCTGGCTGGCCAGCACCTTGGGGTCCTGCGGCGGGGGTGGCGCCGTCGGATCCTTCTTGCCGAAACCGAGGTTCAGGATGCCATTGTCGCCTGATTGGCAGCCCGCGGCGGCAAGCATAAAGCCCGTGAGCGCAAGACCCGCCAAAAAGCGACCACTTGATATACGAAACGCCATGAAACTGCACTTCCCTCTCGCAAAGCTGGTGACGTATATCAACCGCGCGGCAAAAATGCGACTAGAGCCGGTGCAGAAATTAACCACCTTGTGGTGAACGGAAAAACAGGCGGCAAACGGATCTGTGACATGCATTATGTGAGCACCCGCGGTGAAGCGCCCGCGCTTGGATTTTCCGACGCCATCCTGGCGGGCCTGGCGCGCGATGGCGGCCTCTACGTGCCGCGCGAATGGCCGCATTTCTCGCCATCCGAGATCCGAGCCATGCGCGGCCTCGCCTATCCCGACCTGGCCATACGCGTGCTGATGCCGTTCCTGGGCGGCGAGATCGCCGCGCCGGTCTTCGAGCGCCTGGTCCGCGAAGCCTATGCCACCTTCCGCCATGAGGCCGTCTGCCCGCTGGTGCAGACCGGCGCCAACACTTTTGTCCTCGAACTCTTTCATGGGCCGACACTGGCGTTCAAGGACGTGGCGATGCAGTTGCTTGCCCGGCTGATGGACCATGTGCTTGCCGAACGCGACCAGCACGCCACCATCGTCGGCGCCACGTCGGGCGATACCGGTGGCGCGGCCATAGACGCCTTTGCCGGGCGCAGCCGCACCGACATCTTCATCCTTTTTCCGCATGGTCGCGTCTCGCCGGTGCAGCAGCGGCAGATGACGACGTCGAAGGCTGAAAATGTCCATGCGCTGGCGATCGAGGGCAATTTCGACGACTGTCAGGGCCTGCTGAAGGACATGTTCAACGATCACGGCTTCCGCGACCAGGTGTCGCTGTCGGGGGTCAATTCGATCAACTGGGCACGCATCATGGCCCAGATCGTCTATTATTTCTCCTCGGCATTGTCGCTCGGCGCGCCGGACAGGCCGGTCTCGTTCACCGTGCCGACCGGGAATTTCGGCGATATCTTCGCCGGCTACGCCGCCAAGAAGATGGGCCTGCCGATCGACCGGCTGGTCATCGCCACCAACGACAACGACATATTGGCACGCACCTTCGCGACCGGCGAATACCGGACCAAAGGGGTCTTTGCGACCACCTCGCCGTCGATGGACATCCAGGTTTCGTCGAACTTCGAACGTCTGCTTTTCGAGGCGTCAAACCGCGACGCCGCAACGGTGCGGCGCTACATGGCCGGCCTCAAACAATCGAGCGCCTTCACCATCGAAGCCGCGGAAATCGCCGGTATGCGAACCGAATTCGACGCCGGCCGCGCAGATATGGACGAGGTTGCCGCCACCATCCGCTCGACGCTGGCAAACAGCAACTATCTGCTCGATCCACATACGGCGGCAGCCATGCATGTGGCGGCGGCCAGGGCTGCGGGCGCCGTGCCGATGGTGGTGCTCGGCACCGCCCATCCGGCGAAATTCCCGGCCGCCGTCGAAGCCGCCAGCGGTGTCTCGCCCGCCCTGCCCGCATGGCTAGGGGGATTGATGACATTCGAGGAAAAATACACGGTACTTCCATCCGACCTCAAAATGGTGGAAGATTACGTCAGTCGCCGCGCGCGGGCGGCGCGTTAGGGAGTACGAGCCATATGGGTGTTGAGGTAAGCCGTCTGTCGAACGGCCTGACAGTCGCCACCGAAACCCTTCCAAGTATCGAATCGGTTGCCTTGGGTGCCTGGGTCAAGTCGGGTGCCCGCAATGAACGCGAAGACGAGCACGGCATGGCCCATCTGCTCGAGCACATGGCGTTCAAGGGGACGAAGCGGCGAAGCGCCTTCGAGATCGCCTCGGAAATCGAGGACGTCGGCGGCGAGATCAATGCGGCCACCAGCGTCGAGACCACATCCTACTACGCCAGGGTGCTCTCCGACGATGTGCCGCTGGCCGTCGATATCCTGTCCGACATCCTGCAGGAGTCCGAATTCGACCCGCAGGAACTTGAGCGCGAGCAGCACGTCATCCTGCAGGAGATCGGCGCCGCGCACGACACGCCCGACGACATCGTCTTCGACCGTTTCACCGAGACGGCCTTTCGCCACCAGACCATCGGCCGCTCGATCCTGGGTACGCCCGAAACGGTAAAATCCTTCACCTCCAAGCAGTTGCACGATTTCATAGAACGCCAGTATGGCGCCGAGCGCATGGTGATCGTGGCCGCAGGCGACATCAAGCACGACAAGTTCGTGCGCGAGGTCGAAAACCGGCTCGGCGGTTTCCGCAGCAAGGCCGACAGCACCATCCCGCAATACGCGCAATATGTCGGCGGCGACTTCCGCGAGGACCGCGACCTGATGGACGCGCAGATCGTGCTGGGCTTCGAGGGCCGCGCCTACCATGTGCGGGATTTCTACGCCTCGCAGGTGCTGTCGATGATCCTCGGCGGCGGCATGTCATCGCGCCTGTTCCAGGAGGTCCGCGAAAAACGCGGCCTCTGTTACTCGGTCTACGCCTTCCACTGGGGCTTTTCCGATACGGGCATATTCGGCGTTCACGCCGCGACGGGCCAAAGCGACATCGCCAAGCTGGTGCCTGTCATCATCGACGAGTTGCAGAAGGCCGGCGAGAGCATCCTGCAGGAAGAGCTCGACCGTGCGCGCGCCCAATATCGGGCCGGCCTGATCATGTCGGCCGAAAGCCCGGCCAGCCGCGCCTCGCAGATCGCGCGGCAACTACTCCTTTTCGGCAGGCCGATCGCGAAGGAAGAGCTGATGGAGCGCCTGGCGGCGCTGACGATCGAGCGCCTTACCGACCTGTCGTCGCGGATGTTCTCGACCAAGCCGACGCTTACCGCTGTCGGGCCCGTGGGTACGCTGGCACCATACGAGGCGGTCCTCGATTCGCTTCCGGGCACGCAGACCACGGCCCGCAGGCTCGCCGTCTAAGTCCCAAGCGCCGTGTTCGCGCTCCCTTTCTTTCGCCGTGACCTGCCGGCACTGAAGGGCAACCTCGTCACGCTGCGCGTGCCGTTCGCCAACGACTACCGCGAGTGGTCGGCGGTGCGCGGCGAAAGCCGGGCGTTCCTGGAGCCATGGGAGCCGCGCTGGAGCCCGGACGAACTCGACCGCACGGCATGGCGCCTGCGCATCAGCCGCTATCGCGAGGACTACGCACAGGGAACCGCGATCGCCTTCTTCATCTTCGAGAAGTCGAGCGGCAAGCTCGCGGGCGGCATTACGCTCGGCAACATACGCCACGGCGTCTCGCAAAGCGGCCATGTCGGCTACTGGATCGGCGAGCGCTTCGGCGGCCGCGGCCTGATGACAGACGCGGTCAAGGTGGTGGCCCGCTTCGCCTTCGATACGCTGAGGTTGCACCGGATCGAAGCCGCCTGTATTCCCGACAATATCAGGTCGATCCGCGTGCTTGAAAAAGCCGGATTCCGGCGCGAAGGACTTCTGCGATCCTATCTCAGGATCAACGGCATCTGGCAGGATCACTACCTCTACGCCCGGATCGCCGACGATCCGCCGGGCGCTGGAACGAAGGACTGATTTTTGACGAATTCCCTGCGAAACGGGCCGCTGTTCGCCTTTCTTCTGGCGACGATGCTGACGCTGTGCGCGGCTTCGTCGGCCTTTGCCGTAGAACCGATCAAGATCGCCCGCGACGATGTCGCGCTCGATCTTTCGCGCGCCGTCGAAATCTACCGCAACCAGGGTGAGAACTTCCAGGTGTCGACCGCGCCCGGGCCGGACGGCATCGTGCGGCGGATCGAGGTCGAAGCCAACGATGCCCGTTCGACCGGCGACTGGGCTGTCTTCGCGCTCGCCAACACCACCGACCAGCAACTCGACAGGCTGATCGTGGCGCCGCACTTCCGGCTGGTCAATTCCGGCATCTTCTGGCCGGATCTGGGTTCTACGCGCATCGCCGCCATCACGCCCAGCGAAGGCTTCGCGCTCGACCGCCAGACCAGCCCCGACGCCGACGTGTTCCGGGTGACGCTGAACCCCGGCACGGTGATCACCTTCATCGCCGAACTCGCCTCGCCGAAGCTGCCGCAGGTCTACCTCTGGGATCCGGAATCCTACAAGGATTCGGTCAATTCCTACACGCTGTTTCGCGGCATCGTCATCGGTATCGCCGGCCTTCTGGCGCTGTTCCTGACCATCCTGTTCGTGGTCAAGGGGACGTCGATGTTCCCGGCGACGGCGGCCCTCGCCTGGGCGGTGCTTGCCTATATCTGTGTCGATTTCGGCTTCCTCAACAAGGTCATCGAGATATCGCCAGGCAACGAGCAGATGTGGCGGGCTGGCACCGAGGTGGCGCTGGCGGCGACTTTCGTGGTGTTCCTGTTTGCCTATCTCAACCTCAACCGGTGGCACGGCCATTTCAGCTATGGCGCGCTGGTCTGGATTCTGGGGCTGCTGCTGATCGCCGGTGTCGCAATCGTCGATCCGGCGGTCGCCGCCGGCATCGCCCGCATCTCGTTTGCCGCGACCGCACTGACCGGGCTCGGCTTGATCATCTTCCTCGGTATTCGTGGTTATGACCGAGCGATCATGCTGGTGCCCAGCTGGGTCATGGTGCTGTTGTGGTTATGCGGATCGTGGATGGCGATCACCGGCATGCTCGATAACGACATCGCCCAGCCGGCACTTGGCGGCGGCTTGATCCTGATCATCCTGCTGATCGGCTTCACCGTCATGCAGCACGCCTTTGCTGGCGGTGCGCTGCATCAGGGGCTATTCTCCGACCTCGAGCGGCAGGCGCTGGCGGTCGCGGGATCGGGCGATACGGTGTGGGATTGGGACGTGCTGCGCGACCGCGTGGTGACCAAACCCGACGTCAGCATCCAGCTCGGCCTTGCGCCCAACAGCCTGGGTGGTGCCGCCCGCAACTGGCTGCCGGTGTTGCATGCCGACGACCGCGACACATTCCGCACCACGCTCGATGTGGTGCTGGAACATCGCCGCGGCCGGGTGTCGCAGAATTTCCGCCTGCGTGGCGCCGATGGGCACTATCACTGGTTTGCCCTGCGCGCACGACCCGTCATCGGATCGGACGGCGAGGTCATCCGCTGCGTCGGTACCATGGTCGACGTCACCGAACAGAAGAAATCCGAGGAACGGCTGCTGCACGACGCCGTGCACGACAATCTGACCGGCCTGCCGAACCGCGAATTGTTCATGAACCGGCTGGAGGCGATCATTTCGATCGCCCGCACCGAAGAGAAGGTGCGGCCGACCGTCTTCGTCATCGATATCGACCGCTTCAAGCAGGTCAATGACGGGCTCGGCATCTCGGCCGGCGACACCATCCTGCTCACCATAGCGCGCCGTCTGCACCGGCTGTTGAAGCCGAAAGATTCGCTGTCGCGCTTCGCCGGCGACCAGTTCGCCCTGATGCTTTTGTCCGAGCAGGACCCTGCCCGCATCGCCGGCGTGGCCGATGCGATCAAGCATGCGATCAACAATCCGATCACCTTTGCCAAGCGCGAAATCGTGCTGACCGCCTCGATCGGCCTGATCACCTGGACCTCGGCGCAAACCTCGGCCGAGGACATGGTCAAGGACGCCGAGCTCGCCATGCACCAGGCCAAGCGTTTCGGCGGCGACAGGATCGAGCCGTTCCGCCCGGCGTTCCGCACCGTCGGCACCGATCGCCTGCAGTTCGAATCCGATCTGCGGCGCGCCATCGAGCGGCGCGAATTCACGCTGGCCTACCAGCCGATCGTGCGGCTCGAGGATGGCAGTGTCGCCGGCTTCGAGGCCCTGCTGCGCTGGGACCATCCGCGCCGCGGCATGATCCCGCCGGCCGATTTCATCCCGGTCGCGGAAAGCTGCGGGCTGATCGTGCAGCTTGGGCTGTTTGCCATGCAGCAGGCGGCTGAGGATCTGGCAGGATGGCAAAAGCAGATCGGCGACGCGCCGCTGTCGGTGTCGGTCAACCTGTCCAGCCGCCAGCTCATCCGCCGCGACCTGGTCAGCGACGTGCGTTCCGTGATCGCGCGCGCCAATTTGAAGCCGCGCTGCTTCCGGCTCGAACTGACCGAGTCGCTGGTCATGGACAATCCCGAGCAGACGGCCCATGTGCTGACCAAGCTCAAGCAGCTCGGCATCGGCCTGTCGCTGGACGATTTCGGCACCGGCTATTCATCGCTCGCCTATCTGACGCGGTTCCCGTTCGACACCATCAAGATCGACAAGAGCTTCGTCGACGACAGCACGCCAAAACGCGCGGTGTTGCTCAAATCCATGGTCAACATGGCGCATGAGCTCGGCCTTTCGGTGGTCGCTGAGGGCATATCAGACGAGCGCGATGCGCTGGAGCTGCGCCAGATGGGATGCGAATATGTCCAGAGCTTCATGTTCGGCGCGCCGATGCCGGGTGAGCAGGTGCTGAAGACGTTGAAGGAGCAGTATCCGCTCACGCAGGCCTAATGCATGTCACCCGGAAGTGTCCTCGGTTCCGGAACAACGACATGCACCACTATTGTTGCGAGAGTCGCAGCGCATTGACCAGTGCTGACAGCGCCGCTGGCTGGAGCTGACGACTGGGATAAAACAGGAAAAAGCCTGGGATTGGCGGCGTCCATTCCTCCAGGACGCGGACAAGCCGTCGCTCCGCGATATACTGCGCGACTTGCTCTTCATAGGCGAGACCGAGACCAACGCCGGCGAGCGCCGCCTGAATCACCAGGTGAGTATCGTCGATTATGAGCGAGCCGCTGGCGTTGATCGTGACCGACTTTCTCGCACGCTCGAACTCCCACCGAGATGGACCGCCTGGAAGACGCAGGGCTATGCATTGATGATCCCTGAGATCCCTCGGCTTTTGCGGGATTCTTCGTGATGAGAAATAACCAGGCGATCCCACCACAGCCAGCCGCAACTCCGGCGTGACGCGTACCGCGATCAGATCTTTCTGAATATATTCGCCGAGCTGGATACCGGCATCGAACTCGCCGGCAACGAGGTCTACAGGGCCTGTCGTGGTGACAACGTCGAGAACGATATCGGGGTAGGCCTGCGCGAATGCCGCGAGCCGTGGCAGCAGCACCATTACGGCGGCCGAGCGTGACATCACAATTCGAAGGCGCCCCGCAGGGCGCCGCCTGAGGCTTCGCGCTCCGTCAAGGGCAGCAGCGATTTGCTCAAGCGCCGGAGACAGGTCTTTCAAGAGAGCGGCCCCTGCGGCTGTTGGCGCGACGCTCTTCGTCGTTCGAGCCAAAAGCCGTAGCTCGAGCCGCTGCTCGAGCCCACGGATAGTGTGGCTCAGCGCAGATTGAGACACGCCTAGTTTTGCCGCGGCTCGTGTAAAGCTTCGTTCCCGGGCGACCATCGCGAACGCGGCGAGTTCGTTCAGTTCGCTTCTCATCATTCATGAGTATCACTCATGAGGCCTTGCTGTGCAACAGGCCTATCCTCATAGGTGACTCTGTCCTAGCTTTGATCGGCAACGGCAGATTGAGGTACTCTATGATCGTAACATTCCGCAGCGATAACGTCCTCGGCTGCACCGCCGGCGCCTGGCGGGTCTGGTCGCTCTCGGACGGCTATATCGAGATGTCGGCGGACCTTCTGCGCGGCCCGCGCAACAAACCGGTGCCGCAAGTCGCGCAGGCAGGGGCGCTCCGCCTGTCCGTCAATTGCTTTGCCCTCGCGGGTCCAGGCGTTGACGGCATTCTGATCGACAGTGGAGGAGGCGGCTGGGCCTCAACAACAGGACGCCTCGATCAAACCCTGGTCGAAGCCAGCATCGATCCTGCCTCGATCACGGTCTTGGCGCTCACCCATGCCCACCAGGATCATGTGTACGGGCTTTTGACGCCGGACGACCGGGTCCTCTTTCCGAATTTGAAAGCGATCGTAATCGCCGAGGAGGCTGTGGAGAGCTTTCTCGCCGAAACAAACCTTGCGCGGTTCAGATCCTTGTTGAAGCCCGTGCGGAATGGCGACCAGGTGGCCGAGCGATTGAGAGCAGTTGCCCTGCCGGGTCATGCTCCCGGTCACATCGGCTACGCTTTCGACACGAACGAGGCCCGCTTCCTGTTCTTCGGGGACATCGTTCATGTGCCGGCCTTGCAGTTTGGCAATCCCGCGTTGAGTTGGGGCTATGACGACGACCAAGCGATCGCACGCGCAACGCGCCAGAAGGTTTTCCGCGACGCGGCCGAGGCTGGAACATGGATCGCCGGAGCGCACCTTGGCTGGCCGGGCATCGGCCGCGTGATGCGTGAGGACGGAGCGTACGGCTATGAGCCGGCATAGCGGATAACAAGCCGGACACGCGGTTTCGCCTGTTTACGCAATTCCAAGCCTGAACAGCTCTCGCGCACCGCCATGGGATGAGATTGCGCTAACGGCGCAGCGTTCCGGCTGCGCCTTACCTGGCGAACGGGCCCTGGCCGGCAAAGACGAGGCTCAAGCGTGCCCGGCGGCCAGGCTGAGATGGGCGAGATCGATGCCGATGGAGGCGAGAATCCGGTCGTATTTGCGTTCGATGTCGGCATCGAACAGCAATTCCGGCGTCGCCGGGCAGGTCAACCAGCCATTCTCGGCGATCTCGGTTTCCAACTGGCCGGCGCCCCAGCCGGAATAACCGAGCGCCATGAGCGCGCGGCGCGGCCCGCGCCCTGACGATATCGCCCGCAGTATGTCGACGGTCGCGGTCAGGCAGATGTCGTCGGAAACGGTGAGCGAGGAATCCACACGGTAGTCGCCCGAATGCAGGACGAAGCCCCGGCTGCGGTCGACAGGCCCGCCATTGCGCACGACGAAATCGCGCGCCTGTGCCGGCAGGCGGATCGCCTCCTGCTCGTTCATGATGCCGAGCTGTACCAGAAGGTCCGGGAACAGCATCTGCTGCGTCTGGTTGATGATCAGGCCCATCGCGCCTTCATCGCTATGGGCGCAGATGTAGATGACCGAGCGCGTGAAACGGTCGTCCTTCATACCAGGCATGGCAATCAGGAACTGATCGTCGAGAAAGCCGCGGCCGGCGGCTGTCTTTTTGTGGCGCAACAAATCCATGCCAGGGAAGGTAACGCGTTTCCCCGGCGCCGAAAAGATGCGCCGTAGCGGATTCGACCAAAGCTCATATTGCGAGTCCGGCCTTGGCTTGCCCGCAAAGGTCACGCAAATATGATATCAGCACGGCCATGAAATCATTGCGCGGCCACGAAGGGACGATCAAATCACCGCCATGCAAAGCTTGAAAATCCTGTTGCTCGGCGCCGCCATTGGATTGGCGGCCGCCCTCCCCGCCAGCGCCTCCTCATCCGCCTGGTACAACAGCGAAGGCGGCAAGGTGCGGCTGGTGACATCAGGCAAGCCGGACGACGCCGGCCGCATATACGGTGTTCTCGATATCGCGCTCAAACCCGGCTGGAAGACTTATTGGCGCGACCCGGGCGATGCAGGTGTGCCGCCGCAGCTCGACGTTTCGGCCAGCACCAATATAGCCGATGCGACGCTGTCTTTTCCCGCGCCGCAGCGCCACGATGATGGCTATGGCAAATGGGCCGGTTACAATTATCCGGTTTCCTTGCCCGTGACGTTCACGCTGGCGGCGCCGAACCAGCCGGCGGTGATCGATGCCGACGTCTTTCTCGGCATTTGCGAATCTATCTGCATCCCCGTGCAGACACGGCTGAGCGTCGACCCCGCTTCCGATCCCGATAATGCCGACGACGCGGCGCTGGTGAAGGCGAGTTTCACCGCACTGCCGGCTGCGGCAAAGCCTGACTTCGGCATCAAGGTGCTGCCCGGCGATCACGAGACGCTGGTTGTCGAGGCAAGTTTTCCTGGCGATCCGCAGGCAGCGGATTTCTTCGTTGCCGGCGAACGCGACTATATGTTCGGCACACCTTCCCGCTCGGAAAAGGACGGCAAGCTGATCTTCACCGTGCCGATCCTCGATCGCCCTTCGACGACGCCGACCGACGGCGGGCTTCACTACACGTTGACGAGTTCGGCGGGCGCGGTCGAAGGGTTGCTGCCTTTCCCTTGATGCCGCGATGGTTGCAGGAAGCCGCCGAGTTCGTTACGCAAGCACGCGTCTTTCCCTATTCCAAGCGAGGAACTCATGACCATCTCCGTTGGCGACAAGCTGCCCGAGGCGACCTTCAAGACCATGACCGCGGACGGCGCCAAGCCGATCACGTCGGCCGAGATTTTTCCGGGCAAGAAAGTGGTGCTGTTCGGCGTTCCCGGCGCCTTCACGCCGACCTGCAGCAACAACCACCTGCCCGGCTATCTCGAGAACCATGACGCGATCCTGGCGCGCGGCGTCGACACCATCGCCGTCGTTTCGGTCAACGACGTCCACGTCATGGGCGCCTGGGCGCGCTTCACCGGCGGCGAAGGCAAGATCCTGTTCCTCGCCGACGGCAATGGCGATTTCGCCAAGGCGGTCGGTCTTGACGCGGACTACTCCGGTGGCGGCATGGGCCTGCGTTCGAAGCGGTTTTCGATGATCATCGACGACGGCAAGGTTACCGCGCTCAATGTCGAGACCAAACCCGGTGTCGACGAGTCCGGCGCGGCTCATATTCTCGGCCAGCTCTGAACTTCGACGGCCAATCAGGCGAGGCCGCCATGGCCGGCCTCGCCTGACAAGCAGCCGCGCTCCAAATTGCCGGTTTTCGGGGGGATCCTACGATGTTTGACATCTTCTGGCGCGCTGTCGCGATCGGCGTCGGCGCGACCGTCCTGATGGATCTCTGGGCCTTCTTCCTGCACAAGGCGTTCGGCCAGCCACGCCCGAACTGGGGGCCGGTCGGGCGCTGGGTCTGGCACCTCCGCGACAGGGTGTTTCACGACGATATCGGCGATGCGGCGCCCTACGCATATGAGCAAGCGCTGGGCTGGGCCTTCCATTACTTTGTCGGCATCGCCTACGGCATCATCCTGGTGATGCTGGCGGGCGCGGGCTGGCTGGCCGCGCCGACCTTCCTGCCGGCCTTCATCCTCGGCATCGTTACCGTCGGCGCCGGCTGGTTCCTGCTGGCGCCAGGCATGGGCGCCGGCTGGGCGGCCTCGAAGCGGCCAAATCCGATGCGGATCCGGGCGCTCAATCTGGTCTCGCACACGGTGTTCGCGCTCGGGCTCTACGGTACGGCGCTGCTGATCCGGTAGACAGCTAGCTAGAACAGACTGTTCAGATCCCGCCGCCCGTCGACCACACGGACGATTTCAACCCACTCCACCGGGCCATCGTCCGTGTTTGGAATCGTTTCGTAGAGCAGTACAAAAGGCGCCTCCACCAGCATTCGTGCGGAAGGCCTGATATCCGGTCGCCTGACACCCATGCGCGGCTGGTCTGCCAGCTGCATGGCCCGCGCTTCTAACTGATCGTAGTAACGATCGGCCGCCCGTATGTTTTCGCTGCCTATCGTCACATAGATGTCGATGAGGTCAGCCTTGGCCGCGGGTGACCAGACTAGCCTAACGGCCATTCCGCGAGGCTTCCGTCAGCTCTCGCCGAGCTTCCTTTCGCAACACGTCGAAATCCACAGGCTCCGGTCTCCCGCTTGCCTTGCCTTCATCCCACAACCGTCTCAGCCGACGAACATCGTCATGCCGCAGTTCGCGCTTGGCCAGCCAATCCCGCATCGCTTCACGCACGATCTCGCTTGCAGTGGCATACTCGCCCGCCTCCACGGCCTCGCGCATCAGGGCTGCCTGTTGTGGGGTCACAGCCACGCTCATTTTTTCAACGTTCGCCACGCTGCGTCCTCTCTTGCATTGCTCGATAGTGGGAAATATTACTCCCATCCACATCCTCGAGCAACTGCGATGTCGCGAGAAGAGCCTGTCCTTGCGCTACGAGTACGGCTGCGGTACGCCGATCAGGACAGCCTGTCGATCGGTCGCCATCCATGAATAATTTGGCGCGTGTGGGTATCGAAGGCGAAATAGTTGCCGCCGCCCGCCAGCTGATCGGCTTCGCGGCTGATTTGCCTGCCGCTGAGCGACAGTAGCAGGAGCGTACCGACACCGCCATGTCCGACAAGGGCGATGTTGCTGCCGCCGGCACCGAGGACGGCCTCGACCTCGCTCACGATGCGCTGCTGTGCGTCGATGGCCCGCTCCCAGCCACGAATGCTTTCGTGCGGATTGGCGAAGAACCGGTCGGCGACCGCCTCGAACTCCGGAGGCGGCAGGAAACCCGTCGCCGACCGGTCGTTCTCATGCATCCGTTCCCTCACCTGCACCGCAAGGTCGAGGTGCCGCCCGAGCACCTCGGCGGTTTCAACGGCCTTGCGTTCGCCCGACGACACCACACGCCCGATCGATGCGATCCACGGCTGGTTCAGCATTGCATGCGCCCTGGCACGACCGATGTCGGATAGACCCCAATCCGGCACGGGCACGCTGGCGTCGATCTGAACCTGAGGATGGGTGATGTAATAGGCGATCGGCATAACAGAAATTCTCCTGTCGGCCGGGCGCAGCGAATGCCAGAAGCTCAATAGCTCTGGGTCGAACGACGCGCCTTCGGGGCCAGCGGCTGCTTTGCCTGGACATCCGGCTTTGGCGCCGACACTACCGGCCTGAAAGGCCCTTTCTTGAACGGCGCCATGCCTTCCCTTGCCAGTTCGTCGGCGCGCTCGTTCTCGATGTGGCCGGCATGGCCCTTCACCCAGTTCCAGGTGACCTTGTGGCGCCGGTTGGCCTCGTCCAGCGCCTGCCAGAGTTCGCCGTTCTTGACCGGCTTCTTGTCGGCGGTCTTCCAGCCATTCTTCTTCCAGCCATGGATCCATTTGGAAATTCCGTCCATGACGTATTTGCTGTCGGTATGAAGCTCGACCGTGCAAGGCTCCTTCAACGCATTCAGCGCCGAAATGGCCGCCAGCAATTCCATGCGGTTGTTGGTGGTTTCGGCCTCGCCGCCGAAGAGTTCCTTGGTGGTGCCGTTGAAGCGCAGGATGGCGCCCCAGCCGCCGGGGCCGGGATTGCCCGAACAGGCGCCATCGGTAAAGATTTCAACCTGCTTGCTCATGACACCCCGTTTTCGGCCAATCCATATTCCGAAGGAAATCTGATCGCCCGGTGGAACCGCATCCTTCGGATATATTCGGACGGGTCGCGTTTCATCACCAGTCCGCCATCGGGGACGGTCAGCCAGTCGTAAAGCCGGGTCAGCATGAAGCGTAGCGCCGAACCGCGCGCCAGCATCGGCAGCGCCGCTTTCTCGTCATCGCTCAGGGGGCGCACGCTTTGATAACCGGCAAGCAGTGCCTTGCCCTTGGTAAGGTTGAAGGAAAAATCCTTCTCGAAACACCAGGCGTTGAGGCAGGTGGCGACATCATAGGCATAGAGATCGTCACAGGCGAAATAGAAATCGATCAGCCCCGAAAGCTTCTCGCCCAGGAAAAAGACATTGTCCGGGAACAGATCGGCATGAATGATGCCCTCGGGGAGGCCCTTGGGCCAGTTCCGCGCGAAATCGGCAAAGTCGGCATCGACCTCGGCCGCAAGGCCCGGCTCGACCTCGTCGGCGCGGCCGCGAGACGCATCCCAAAGCTTGCGCCAGCCGTCGAGGGCGAGCGCGTTCGGACGCGTCATCGGAAAGTCGGCGCCGGCCAGGTGCAGCGCCGCCAGCGCCTTGCCGACCTCGGCGCAATGCGTTGCGGCCGGTCGCCGCAGCGAAAGTCCTTCGAGAAAGGTGATGATCACGGCCGGCCGGCCGGCCAGCGTGCCGATGACGCTGCCGTCATGCGCGGTCACCGGCAGCGGGCAGGACACCCCCTTGCTGGCGAGATGGCCCATTAGCCCGAGGAAAAACGGCAAATCCGCCTTTTCGACCCGCTTTTCATAGAGCGTCAGGATGTAGGAGCCGCTCGAGGTGTGCAGCAGGAAGTTCGAATTCTCGGTGCCTTCGGCGATGCCCTTGTAGGATAGGAGATCGCCGACCGGGTAGTGCTTCAGGAAAGCGCCGAGTTCGCCCTCCGCAACGTCGGTATAGACCGCCATGGCCGTTCACGCGGTCCCATTGACGAAGGCCATGTCGGCCGGCGTCAGTTCGACATCGCGCAGTACCCGCATGACCGGAAAATCCTCTGTTTCGGTGGCCGTGACAGCCAGGTCGATGGTGACGTCGAAACGCTGGCGGAACGCGTCGATGATCTCGTCGACGATGATCTCCGGCGCCGATGCTCCCGCCGACAGGCCGAGCGTCGAAATGGTGCCGATATCATTCCACGGAATTTCAGCGGCGCGCTGCACGAGAAGCGACATCGAGGCACCTGCCCGTTCCGCAACTTCGACAAGGCGGCGCGAATTCGAGGAATTGGGGGCGCCGACGATCAGATAGAGATCAGCACCCGGGGCGGTGTCCTTGACCGCTTCCTGGCGGTTGGTGGTGGCGTAGCAGATCGATTCCGCCGCCGGCGCCTGCAGGTCCGGAAAGCGCTCCTGCAACGCGCGGATGATGCCGGCGGTATCCTCGACCGAGAGCGTGGTCTGGGTGACGAAACCAAGTGCTTTTGGATCGGCCGGTACAAGCCGGGCTGCGTCGGCTTCGGTCTCGATCAGCGTTACCGCGCCTTCCGGCAACTGCCCCATTGTGCCGATCACCTCGGGGTGCCCAGCATGACCGATCAACAGCACATGGCGGCCAAGCCGCTGGTGACGCATCGCCTGCTTGTGGACCTTGGAGACCAGCGGACAGGTTGCGTCGAGATAGAACAGGTTGCGCGCCTGCGCATCCGCCGGCACGGACTTGGGCACACCGTGCGCGGAGAAGACGACCGGCGACTGCCGATGTTCGGCCGGGATTTCGGAAAGTTCCTCTATGAAGACGGCCCCAAGGCTCTGCAGCCCCTCGACGACATAGCGGTTGTGGACGATCTCGTGGCGGACATAGACCGGGGCGCCATACTTTTTCAGCGCCAGCACGACGATCTGGATGGCACGGTCCACGCCCGCGCAAAAACCGCGCGGCTGGCAGAGCCGGATCGTCAGAGGAGGCTTGGCGATTGTGTGAAGCATCAAATCCTGCCGGTTGGTCAGCGCCGAAATGAGGTGCCTACCCCTGCCCTGTCAAGGGTATCGGTGGAAAGAGAGGCGTCGCTTGCGTTCATTCCTCTTTCGCGGGCCGGCGAAGCCGGAGGACAAGCACCGCGGCGAGTGCCGCGGCAAGCCCGTACCAGGTGACGGCATATTGCAGATGGCTGTTCGGCAGGTCGATGATGGTGACACCCCCGACCGGAAGGCCGCCGGGATTTGGCGTCTTGTCGGCATCGATGAAGATCGGCACCAAGGTGAACCCAGCCGGCAGGCCGGCGCTCGCGGCCATGACGTCGCGGTCCTTCCAGTAGAAGATGTTCTTCCCCACGTCATTGTCGGGAAGCATCATGGAGGGCTTTGCCGGCAGCGGGTTGCGGGCAAGCCCGGTGACCGTGACCCTGCCCGTTACCTGTCCCTTGGCGCGCTTCGCCGCATCCTTGAGGTCGTAGGGAACAAAGCCGCGGTTGATCAGGACGAAACGGCCATCGTCGAGGGCCAGCGGCGTATAGACATTGAAGCCGGCATCCCCTTCCCAGGTCGCGTAGAAATGCCGCTCGCCGGAATGCAGGAAAGTGCCGGTGACAGTGACCGGCGTGTAGTCGACGTCGCCGGTCGAGGCGAATTCCTTCTCGACCTCGGAAAGCGGTCGTGGCGCCGAATGGGTGCGCTGGTCGATGGTCTGCAGCAGGCCTTCCTTCCAGTGCAGGCGCTGGACCTGCCAGGTGCCCAGCGCCAGCAGCATCAAGAACAACACAAGGCCAAGGACGAACAACAGTGCCGATCGTGGCCGCGAATGGCCGCGGTCTTTCAGGGACGCTTCGCTCATTCGCCGCGATCCAGCCGACCCTCGGCTGCTTTGTTGCTGTATTGCAGGGTGAGCAGCACGCCCTTGATCAACCGAAGCGCCGTGAGACACAGCACCAGGGCCAGTGGGATCCATATCAGCAGATGCAGCCAGAGCGGCGGGCTCAGCGTCACCTCGACCCAGAGCGCCAGACCGACGATGATGAAGCCGATGATCAGGATGACGAACACCGCCGGTCCATCGCCGGCATCGGCGTAGGAATAGTCGAGGCCGCAATTGACGCAGCGCTTGCCGACGGTGAGAAAGCCGGAAAACAGCCGCCCCTCGCCGCAACGCGGGCAGCGGCCGTGCAGGCCGGCCGAAATCGGATCGATCGGAGGCCAGATCGCCTTGTCTTCACTCATGCGTAGTGCCGTAATTCATGGCTATTGCTCGATCTCGATCGGCGTCCCATCGGCCACCATCGCCCAGATTTGTCCATATCGGACTCCGTAACCCCAATGCAGTCATCGGTCCAGTCGACCAATTGAAGCAGCCAGCCCCACTAGCTGAAGCCGCTTCGCCTCCTCGACGCGCAAGACCTTCTCGGGCAAGAGCCGGAATGCCAAGACGTTAAAATGCGCAAATTGAAGTCAGCCGCATCTTTCATCGATTGGCGATCCTTGCGCCGAAAAGAAGAAAGGCGGCCACGTCGCCGCGGCCGCCTTCCCGAAATTGAAACTCAAAAGGCTGGATCAGTGGCCTTCGATCACCGCGCCGACCGATCCCCAGACGTAGATCGAGGCGAACAGGAACAGCCAGACCACGTCAACGAAGTGCCAATACCAGGCGGCCGCCTCGAAGCCGAAATGCTGCTTGGGGGTGAAGTCGCCCTTCATCGCCCGGATCAGGCAGACCAGCAGGAAGATGGTGCCGATGATGACATGGAAGCCATGGAAGCCGGTCGCCATGAAGAAGGTGGCGCCGTAGATGGAATCCTTGAAGCCGAACGGCGCGTGCATGTACTCGTAAGCCTGCACCATGGTGAACAGCATGCCAAGCCCGACGGTCAGCACCAGGCCGTTGATCAGGCCCTTGCGGTCGCCATGGATGAGCGAGTGGTGCGCCCAGGTGACCGTGGTGCCCGACAGCAGCAGGATGATGGTGTTGTAGAGCGGCAAATGGAAGGGATCGAGAACCTCCATGCCCTTCGGCGGCCAGACACCACCGGTAAACGTGTGGCGCGCATAGTTCTGCACCTCACCGGCAAAAAGGCTGGCATCGAAATAGGCCCAGAACCAGGCAACGAAGAACATCACCTCCGAGGCGATGAACATGATCATGCCGTAGCGCAGATGCAGCGACACGACGCGCGTATGGTGGCCTTCATGCGCTTCCTTGATCGTGTCCGACCACCAGGCGAACATGGTGTACAGCACGATCACAATGCCGATGAAGAACAGCCACGGATTGGCGATGTTGACGCCGAAGATCGGGAAGGAGCCGCCTTTCAGGTATTCCATGAGGCAGACACCGCCAAAAGCGGTGACAAGCGCCCCTACCGATCCCAGGAAGGGCCACGGGCTCGGGTCGACGAGATGGTAGTCATGGTGTGGTTTTGCGTGCGCGTCTGCCATATCAACCCCCGAGATTTCCTTCGGTATCTGAAACTGTCTTGCTATTGCCCTGGGCCGGCCCGGACGACGCCACCGGCTTGGTCTTCTCGACCGGGAACATCGTATAGGACAGGGTGATCGTCTTCACGTCCTTCAGTTCCGGCACATTCACGATGTCGGGGTCCACATAGAACAGGACCGGCATGTCCAGCGTCTCGCCCGGCTTCAGCGTCGTATCGGTGAAGCAGAAGCATTCGACCTTGTTGAAGTACGGACCCGCCAGTTCCGGCTGCACGTTGAAGGTTGCGCGGCCGGTGACGGGGCGATCGAACTTGTTGGTCGCCTGATAATGCGCCTGGACGGTCTGCCCGATCTTCATGGTCATCGAGCGCTGGACCGGCTGGAACTCCCATGGCACGCCGGCGATGTTGGCGTCGAAACGAACGGTGATCTCGCGATCGAGCACGCGGCCGGCATATTGCTTCTCGGCACGTTGCGTCGTGCCGCCATAGCCGGTCGCCTGGCAAAACATCTTGTAGAGCGGCACGGCTGCATAGGCCATGCCGATCATGCCGGTGAAGAAAGCAAGGCAGACAACCGCGACAACGCGGTTGCCGGTCTTGCCTACCGTCTTCTTGGACGTCTCGGCGCTCATCACATCGAGCCCGACAAATTGTGGCCGAACTTCACGATTGTCGCGATGTAGAAGATCACGACCAGCACCGCCAGCGCCACGCCGATGGCGATGGAACGGCTGCGCTGGGCCTTCTTCTGGCGATCGGTCAAGGTGACCGTTTCGAGTTCTTTCTCGGCCATGGTCATGCCCCACCCATGGCAAGCGCGCGTTCGACGACACTGTCAGCCAGATAGGCGGCGAAGATTGCGAAGAGATAGAGCAGCGAATAGGCGAACAGGGCCTTGGCCGGCTTCATGACGCGGTCATCGTCGGCGATGCCAAGCACTTTCCACGCATACCAGACGAAACCAGCCCCCAACAGCAAGGCGGCCACGCCGTAGAACGGCGTCGTATAGCCGAGCAGCCAGGGCAGCACGCCGACCGGGGCCAGCACCAGCGCGTAGGCGAAAATCTGACGGCGGGTCGATGCATGGCCGGCGACGTTGGGCATCATCGGGATGCCGGCGCGGCCATAGTCCTCGGACTTGAACAGCGCGAGCGCCCAGAAATGCGGCGGCGTCCACAGGAAAATGATCAGGAACAGGATGATGCTTTCGAGGCTGACCGACCCGGTCACCGCGGCCCAGCCGATAACCGGCGGGATGGCGCCCGCTGCACCGCCAATGACAATGTTCTGCGGTGTCGAGCGTTTCAGCCACATCGTGTAGACCACGGCATAGAAGAAGATGGTGAAGGCCAGCAGCGTCGCCGACAACCAGTTGACCAACACGCCCAGCGTCATCACCGACAGCACCGACAACACCAGGCCGAAGCTCAGCGCCTCGTGCGGCTGGATCCGGCCGGAAGGCACCGGGCGGCTAGCGGTCCTGGTCATCACCGCGTCGATGTCGGCGTCGTACCACATGTTGAGCGCGCCAGAGGCGCCGGCCCCAATCGCAATGGCCAGGATGGCGATCACCGCCAGCAGCGGATTGATGGTCATCGGTGCCGCGACCAGTCCGACAAAGGCGGTGAACACCACCAGCGACATGACGCGCGGCTTCAGCAGGGCGAAGAAATCGCCCGCCGTAGCTTCCGACATACGGAAGCCCGCTTCGTCAATGCTGGTTTTGTCGACTAGGGCCATGCGTACTCAAGTCCATCATTCCGTTGGCCAAAACCGCCGGCGGGCCGGCGGTTTTGTATTCGAGCGGGAGCCGCCTTATTTGATCTTCGGCAGCTGCTCCCACTGGTGGAACGGCGGCGGCGAAGGCAGCTGCCATTCGAGCGTGGTAGCACCCTCACCCCACGGGTTGGCGCCGGCGATCCGCTTCTTCTGGAAGGCTTCGAACACGCCATAGAGGAAGATCACCACACCGACGGCCGAAATATACGAACCGTAGGACGAAACCATGTTCCAGCCCGCAAACGCGTCAGGATAGTCGATGGTGCGGCGCGGCATACCGGCGAGGCCGAGGAAATGCTGCGGGAAAAAGATCAGGTTCACGCCGACGAACATGACCCAAAAATGGGTGTTGGCGATGACGGGCGAGTACATGTAGCCGGTCATCTTCGGGAACCAGTAGTACCAGCCGGCGAAGATGGCGAACACCGCGCCCAGCGACAGTACGTAGTGGAAGTGGGCAATGACGAAATAGGTGTCATGCAGCGACCGGTCGAGGCCGGCATTGGCCAGCTGGACACCGGTGACGCCACCGATGGTGAACAGGAAGATGAAGCCCAGCGCCCACAGCATCGGCGGCTTGAACGAGATCGATCCGCCCCACATGGTTGCGATCCAGGAAAAGATCTTCACGCCTGTCGGCACCGCGATGACCATGGTGGCGAAGACGAAGTAGCGCTGCGTATCGAGCGACAGGCCCGTCGTATACATATGGTGCGCCCAGACGATGAAGCCGACCGCGCCGATCGCGACCATGGCGTAGGCCATCCCGAGGTAACCGAATACCGGCTTCCTCGAGAAGGTCGAGACGATATGGCTGATGATGCCGAAGCCCGGCAAGATCAGGATGTAGACTTCCGGGTGACCGAAGAACCAGAACAGGTGCTGGAACAGGATCGGGTCACCACCACCGTCAGGCGCGAAGAAGGTCGTGCCGAAGTTGCGGTCGGTGAGCAGCATGGTGATGCCGCCGGCCAGAACCGGCAGCGACAGCAAGAGCAGGAAGGCGGTGACCAGCACCGACCAGGCAAACAGCGGCATCTTGTGCAGCGTCATGCCGGGGGCACGCATGTTGAAGATGGTGGTGATGAAGTTGATGGCGCCGAGGATCGAGGAGGCGCCGGCGATGTGGATCGACAGGATCGCCAGATCCATGGCCGGTCCGGGCTGGCCCGAAGTTGACAGCGGCGGATAGAGCGTCCAGCCGCCGCCCACGCCAAAGGCGCCAGGCGCACTCGGCACGAACATCGAGGTGAGCAACAGGATGAACGCCGGCGGCAGCAGCCAGAATGAGATGTTGTTCATGCGCGGGAACGCCATATCGGGAGCACCGATCATGATCGGCACCATCCAGTTGGCGAAACCGCCGATCAGGGCCGGCATGACCATGAAGAAAATCATGATCAGCGCGTGCGCGGTGGCAAACGCATTGTACATGCTCTTGCCGCCGTCGATCGCGGCGTCGCCGTTCATGCCATAGACCATCTGCGCAAGACCGCTGAAGATCTGGATGCCAGGCTCCTGCAGCTCCATGCGGATGGCGACCGAAAGCGCGCCGCCGATTATGCCGGCCATGATCGCGAAGATCAGGTAGAGCGTACCGATATCCTTGTGGTTGGTCGAATAAACCCAGCGCACCCAGCCATGATACGGCTTGTGGTCGTGCCCGTCGTGAGCTGCAGCGTCTGCCATGTTCCGCTCCGTTCCCTAAATCTTGCTAACCCGCGACATCAGTTGCCGGCGGCCGCTACCTTGTTCTGGCCATCGACCTCGGCCATGAGCGTCTTGTTGGCACCTGGCAGATCGGTCTTGGCCGCGGCCAGCCAGGTCTTGAACTGCGTGTCCGACACCACACGAACGGCGATCGGCATGAAGGCATGGTCCTTGCCGCAGAGCTGCGAGCACTGACCGTAATAGAGGCCTTCTTTCTCCGCCTTGAACCAGGTCTCGTTGGTGCGGCCGGGAACGGCGTCGATCTTGATGCCAAAGGACGGCACGGCAAAGGAATGGATCACGTCGGTCGCGGTGACAAGCACACGGGTCATCGTGTTGACCGGCACGACCAGCTCGTTGTCGACGGCGAGCAGGCGCGGATAGACCGCGCGATCCTCCTTGCCGGCCTTGGCACGATCGCCATCCTGAAGGATGGCCGAATTGAAGGCGAGCGTGTTGTCGGTCTGGTATTCGTAATCCCAGTTCCACTGGTTGCCGGTTGCCTTGACGGTCAGCTTCGCCTCTTCCGGCGGCGTATACTGGGCAGTCAGGAGTTGGAACGAGGGGATGGCGAGGCAAAGCAGGATGACGACAGGGCCGATGGTCCAGATCACCTCGATCAGCGTGTTGTGGCTGGTCTTGGACGGGGTCGGATTGGCGCTCGCGCGGAATTTGACGATGCAGTAGATCAGCAGAAACAGCACAAGGACCGTGACCGGGATGATAAACCACATCGTGTAGTTTCCGAACCACTCGATCTGCCGCATCATGTCGGTCGCAGGCGCCTGGAAGCCGGTCTCCCACGGCCTGGGCTGGTCCGCATAAGCGGATCCGCAGGCGAGGAACGTGGCAGCAGCACCGGTGCTCGCTAGGAATTTTCTCATCGCCCTCTTCGTCTCCCAGTCTCTCACCGGCTGTGCCCGCGAGAATAACGAACAATGCCGGGACGGGAATCCCGGACAGTCTCAAGCTGGTTCAAACCATACTCTTTTTCCCTCCGCAAGAAAGGAGCGGTCGAAACCGTGCGGCATTTTTGCGCGCAAGCTGACGTGGCTCTTCCGGGGCAATGGCCGTAGTGGCGAATCGCGTATGTTCGGCGGGCCGCACGCCTTGTGCCGGCGACACCCGCAAAGCGTCGTAATTCAGGCGAATTTGGCAAGGAAAAGCGCCGCATTGCCTTTTTAGGGACAGTTCGGCCACGGTCTCGTCCTTTACTTGGCATTGGCGCGGCTTAAAGTGCCGTGATTCGCAATGGAGCCGTCATGAACTCTTGGCTTTCGAGACTGAGGCATACGCGACTGGGCCTTTCGAGAACCTTGGCAAACGCCCTGTTTCTCGCGGTCCTGTGCGCGGCCGGTCTGTCCATCGCCGGCAACGCCAATGCTGCCCAGCCAAGCGGCACGGTGCGCTCGACCCATGGCGCATGGTCGATCATCTGCGACACGCCGGCCGGTGCCACCTCGGAACAATGCGTGATGATGCAGAACGTCGTCGCCGAGGATCGTCCAGAAATGGGGCTTTCGGTCGTCGTGCTGCGCACCGCCGACAACAAGGCCGAGATCCTGCGCGTGCTGGCGCCGCTCGGCGTGCTGTTGCCGAACGGCCTCGGGCTCAACGTCGACGGCAAGGACATTGGCCGCGCCTATTTCGTGCGCTGCTTCCAGGACGGCTGTTATGCCGAGGTCATTCTCGAAAAGCCGCTGCTCGACACGCTGAAGACCGGTACGTCGGCAACATTCATCGTTTTCCAGACCCCGGAAGAGGGTATCGGCATTCCCGTCGACCTCAAGGGTTTCGCCGAAGGCTTCGCCGCTCTGCCCTGATCGCGGCTTCGCGCTGAACCAGGCCTGGACGCGGCTTTTGCCGACCCCAGACGCATGCCTTGCGTTCAGCGAACGAATCATTCGTCGGCGCCGATTCCTCATTGCCGATTGTGCGGGCGCGGCTTCACGCCTACATCGGGGGAAAGCAAACATCCCACGGACGGACGCGCCATGAACAGCCTGATCGGCCAATTCGACATTTCAGACGACCGCATCAAGCAGATCGTCGCAGACACCATCAAGGGCGCCGACGACGGCGAGCTTTTCCTCGAATACAGCGAGAGCGAAGCGCTGATGTTCGACAATGGCAAGCTGAAGACCGCCAATTTCAACACCGACCAGGGCTTTGGCCTGCGGGCCGTCGCCGGCGAAGCCAGCGGCTACGCTCATTCCAGCGACCTGTCCGAGGCGTCGCTGCTGCGCGCGGCCGAAGCAGTCTCGACCGTCAAGGGTGGCTATTCCGGCACGCTTGCGGCAGCCCCCGCCCGTACCAACCGCCATCTCTACGGCGACGAGAACCCGATCCCCTCGCCTTCCTTCGAGGCCAAGGCGAAGCTGCTGCAAGAAATCGACGCCTGGCTGCGCGCCGAGGATCCACGCGTGCGCCAGGTAACGGCCTCGATCGCCGCATCCTGGCAGCATGTCGAGATCGTTCGTGCCGACGGCCAGATAGTGCGCGATATCAGGCCGATGGTCCGCGTCAACGTCTCGGTCGTCGTCGGCGACGGCGACCGCCAGGAAAGCGGCTCCTATGGCATGGGCGGGCGCAAGGCATTCGGCGAATTCCTGATCGAGGATAGTTGGAAGCACGCCGCCAGCGAGGCACTCCGGCAAGCGGTGGTCAACCTGGAGGCAATCCCGGCCCCGGCAGGCACTTTCGACATCGTGCTATCCAATGGCTGGCCGGGCGTGATGCTGCACGAAGCCGTCGGTCATGGTCTTGAAGGCGATTTCAACCGCAAGAAGACGTCGGCGTTCGCCGGCCTGATGGGGCAGCAGGTGGCCGCCAAGGGGGTGACGGTCGTCGACGACGGCACCATCCCAGAGCGGCGCGGCTCACTCACCGTCGACGACGAAGGCACGCCTTCGGCCCGCAACGTCTTGATCGAGGACGGCAAACTGGTCGGCTACATGCAGGACCGGCAGAATGCCCGGCTGATGGGCATGAAAGCCACCGGCAATGGCCGGCGAGAAGGCTATGCGCACCAGCCGATGCCGCGCATGACCAACACTTACATGACCTCGGGCGACATGGAGCCGGACGAAATCATCGCCTCCGTCAAGAACGGCATCTACGCCGTCTCCTTCGGCGGTGGCCAGGTCGACATCACGTCGGGCAAATTCGTGTTCGGCTGCACCGAGGCCTACATGATCGAGAACGGCAAGGTGACGCAGCCGATCAAAGGCGCGATGCTGATCGGCAACGGGCCTGATGCCATGCACCGCGTCTCGATGGTCGGCAACGACATGAAGCTCGACAATGGCATCGGCATGTGCGGCAAGGCCGGCCAGGGCGTACCCGTCGGCGTCGGCCAGCCGCATCTCAGGATGAACCAGATGACGGTCGGCGGCACGCGGGTTTGAAAATCGGTGCCGTTCCGGTGTCATCACCCGCCGTGACGTTTCCGGATGCAGGCGCCCTCCACCATGCCCATTGTCATCTGACAGGGGCCGGCCTGACAGGGACCGGCTTTTCGGCGGCCGGGACCTTGAAGTGGACACAATCCACATTAACAAATTATTAGGTCTTTGACTGCCTGGGCTGCCTCTCGCGCACGAACGCAGCACCAGTTCCTCGTTGCGGTGGTGGTTTTGGCAATGCGGCACTCCCCCGTCCTGGCTCTCCTGCTTGGCTTTGTTTCGTTGATTGGTGCGGCATCGCTGCTAGCCAGTCCGGCGTCGGCCCAGTCGACTTTGTTCAAGTCGCGATCGACCCAATCTTCCATGGATGGGTCGCGCTCTGCCTCCGTGGGTGGAAGCACCAGCGTCCCCTACGGTTGGATCGATTTCTGTCATCGCCGCCCAAAAGAGTGCAAGGTGCCGGCTCTGCCGGCCGCGAATGTCAAGCTGACAGCGCGGACCTTCCGCATCCTCAAGCGGATAAATCAGAAGGCGAACAGCGCCATCAAACCCGTCAGCAATTTCGATCACTGGGGCACGATGGCGGACCATTGGGATTATCCGGTTGACGGCAAAGGCGATTGCAAGATCTACGCACTCTACAAACGCAAGCTCCTTCAAGAGGCTGGATTTCCCCGGCAAGCGCTGTTGATGACGGTCGTGCGCGATCTCAACAATGAGGGCCACACCATCCTGACGGTGAAAACCGATAAAGGCGATTTTGTCCTCGACAATATGGTCGACCAAATCAGGCCCTGGAATGCAACCGGCTACTACTTCCTGAAACGTCAATCGCAGCAGAATCCGAATGTCTGGCAGTCGGTCAACCAGCGAGGCGGCACGCCGAAAACCTTCGCGAATGCTGCAAAGCTCGTAGATTGAGCCTGGACCGTACGGTTCAGGCATTACAGGCGTTCGGCGGCTTTTTTAGAGCGGTTCGGTGTTTGATAGAATCGCTGAACCGCTCTCTCTTCATTTCGACGCAATTCCGGACGGAAAACCGCTACCCATTCTTCCTGGAGTCGCTTTAACCGGAGGATCCCGCAGCAGCGCTTGGGAAGCGCGGTTTTCTGTGGCCTCAGCAGTCTCAACGAACCGTGCTCAGCCGCGCCTCCTCCTCGGTTTCTCCAGCAAGGCGACCGCCTCGACATGTGGCGACCACAGGAACTGATCGATTGGCGTCACGCTGTTCAGCATATAGCCGCCGTCGATGAGAATGCGCAGGTCGCGGGCCAGCGTCACCGGGTTGCAGGACACCGCGGCAACGTATGGAACATCCGAGCGGGCGATCTGCTTCGACTGATCTTCGGCGCCGGCGCGCGGCGGATCGAAGACAAGGCCGTCGAAGGCGTTCAACTCCTTGAAGGTCAGTGGCCGGCGAAACAGGTCGCGTCGTTCGCCCGTCACCCGCTTGAGGCCGGTCGCGAAACGTGATCCCCGGTCGAGCGCCGAAAGCGCGGCCGCGTCGCCTTCGACCGCATGGACTTCCGATTTCGTCGCCAGCCGCAAGGCAAAGCTGCCGCAACCGGCAAAGAGATCGGCAATTTTTTTTGCACGCTTCAGATGTCCGCTGACGATCTCGGCCATGGTCCGTTCGGCGGCCTCCGTCGCCTGCAGAAAGGTGCCGGGCGGCACGGCGACCGCAACACTGCCGAACATGACCACGGGCTTCCTTGGCTCGATGACGATCTCGTCATCGATGGACAGCCTGGCAAAGCCTTGCGCAATGACAAAGTTGGAGGCGATACGGCGCTGGTGTTCGCCGAGCTTGCCTGACTCGTGCACCGCGATGTCGAGACCGGAACCCGTAACGGTGACCGCCATCCGGAACGATTTGGTGGTGGCGCATATCAATTCGGCCAGCGCCCTCAGCTGGCCGAGTGCCGCGACGATCTCGGGCAGTGAGATCGGGCATTCGGATATGGAGATGATCTCGGGCGACAGATGGCGATTGAAGCCGAGCAGCATGCCTGCGTCCATGCGCCGGGCGGCAAGCACGACGCGGCGGCGCGACTGCGGCGCGCAGGCGACCAGTTCGCCAATCTCGCATTCGATGCCCTTGCCCTTCAATGCGTGCACCACCTTTTCGCGTTTCCATCGGCGATAGGCTTCGGTCTCGAAATGTTGGAGGGCACAGCCGCCGCATTCGGTGAAATGGCGGCAGGCGGGTTCGACGCGCAGCGGAGAGGCTTCCAGCACCGCCATCAGCGTGGCGCGATCCCGCTCGCGCGCGGCGGTGACGATCTCGCCCGGCAGCGTGAAGGGAATGAACAGATCGCCGCTCTCGGTTTCGGCGATGCCGTCGCCCTGCGATCCGAGTTTTCGTATTGTGAAGCGTACGCTCATCGGTCCTTGATCCCACCGAGCAGGAATTCGCGATTGCCGTCGCCACCTTCAATCGGTGACAGATGCAGGCCAAGCGAGCGCCAGCCAGGGATGGCATCCAGCCAATCCTGCAGCAGGCCCGCGACACGGGCGGCATCGAAGGGATCCTTCAACAAACCGCCCTTGCCGATCGCCTCGCGACCGGCCTCGAATTGCGGCTTGACCAGAAAGATCGCACCGGCGCCGGGCTTGGCAATGGCGAGTGCCGGCGGCAGCGCCAGTTTCAGCGAGATGAAACTGACGTCGGAAACGATGAAATCCGGATTGCGGCCGGCAAGATCGGCAACGGTGAGATCGCGCGCGTTCAGGCCCTCGATCACCGTCACGCGCGGATCACCACCGACATCAGGATGCATCTGGCCATGCCCGACATCGATTGCCGTGACATGGGACGCGCCGCGTTCGAGCAGCACCTGGGTGAAACCGCCGGTCGAGGCGCCGATGTCGAGGGCCTCGCGACCGGCCGGGTCGAGGCTGAAATGGTCGAGCCCGGCGATCAGCTTGAGGGCGGCGCGCGAGACATAGGCTTGCGCCGGATCGTCGATGGCGACAACGCATTGCGGCGAAACGTTCTGGCCGGGCTTGCGGGCTATGGCGCCGTCGACCGTCACCGTGCCGCGCTCCACCGCGTCGCGGGCGCGCGAGCGGCTGGCAAACAGCCCGCGCTGGACGAGCAGGTCGTCGAGCCGCTGGCGTGTGCTGGCTGGCAGAGGCGAGTTCATCGGCCTTCTCTGACGAAAGCCCGCGGTGAAGGCAAGGACATTAGATGGACCAAAGTGATCCTACGAGAGCGGCTGGTGCATCGAACCAGGCCGCGGCTTGCGCCCATCATGCCGGGTCCGGCAGAATATTGGCCACGAAGAGCCCTCTGTTTGTCGCAACTCGAAGGAGAACGAATGCTGACGGGAACCTGCCACTGTGGCGCCGCCCACTGGATGCTGGAGGGCGACCCCGGCCCGGTGACGGCCTGCAACTGCACGCTTTGCCGCCGCTATGGCACGCTCTGGGCCTATGATTATGTCGACGAACGCATTCGCGTTTCGGGGCCAATGGGCAGCTATACGCGCGCCGGACAGGAAGACCCGTCGCTCGAGATCCTGTTCTGCCCGCGTTGCGCCTGCGTGCTCGGCTGGCGCGGACTGCGCGCCAGCGCCTCGGGTCGAAGACGCATGGCCGTCAATGTCCGGCTGGCGCCCCCCGAGGCCGTCGCCGATCTGCCGATCGACCATTTCGATGGCCTCGACACTTACGACGATCTGCCGCGCGACGGCCGCTGCGTACGCGACATGTGGTTTTAGAAGATGGTTCGCGGAGCCTGGCGCTCGATGGCTGGAGACAAACCGTCGTCTCGACCGCCTGAAGCCTGCTCACGCGCATGCCCGGTCGCAACAGGTGATACAGGCGAAGGATCCGGCGGCACCACAAGCTGCGGAATTTGCTTGTAGGAAAAGCCGCCGCGGATATCGCCCATCTTGCCGGCGACAATGCCTATCGCCGCCTTTTCGAGATTGCGGTCGTAGGGCGTTTCGGCGGCAGCCGGTACGACCATCACCGCCAAGAAGGCCGCGCCGCACAGAAGCGTCTTCATTCTCGTTGTCTCCCTGCCTGGCTGTGATCTAGCAGGGCGGCGTTGAAAAACGGCCAAGGGACAGGGTAAGCAAAACGCCAAACGGCAACGTTAACAATGCCTTATAAAATCGAGCCGGCAAACTGATTCAAGCTGTTGAGGTTTTGATTCAGGCGCGCTGGGCGCGGACCGTATGACCGAGCGCGGTGAATACGGTGCGCACGATTCCGGCGACGTCGAGGCCAGCATCGGCATACATCTTCTCTGGCTTGGCGTGGTCGGTGAAGTCATCCGGCAGCACCAGCGGGCGTACCTTCAGGCCGCTTTCGAGCAGTCCTTCATGGGCGAGGAATTGCAGCACATGGCTGGCGAAGCCGCCAATTGCGCCCTCCTCCACCGTCACCAGAACCTCATGCGAGCGGGCCAGCCGCCGGATCAGATCCTGGTCGAGCGGCTTGGCGAAACGGGCATCGGCGACCGTGGTGGAAAGCCCGGCCGCGCCGAGTTCCTCGGCCGCGATGAGGCAATCCTGCAGCCTTGTGCCGAAGGACAGGAGGGCAACCTTGCTGCCTTCCCGGACGACGCGGCCTTTGCCGATCTCCAGAACAGAGCCGCGCTCGGGCATGTCGACGCCGACGCCGTTGCCGCGCGGATAGCGGAAGGCGATCGGCCCGTCGTCGTAGCTGGCGGCGGTGCGCACCATGTGACGCAATTCCGCCTCGTCGGCCGCGGCCATTACGACAAAGCCCGGCAGGCTTGCCAGGAAGGTGGTGTCGAACGCGCCGCAATGGGTGGCACCGTCGGCGCCCACAAAGCCGGCGCGATCGATGGGGAAACGCACCGGCAGTTTCTGGATCGCGACGTCATGGACGACCTGATCGTAGGCGCGCTGCAGGAAGGTCGAATAGATCGCGGCGAAGGGCTTGTAGCCTTCCGTCGCCAGGCCGGCGGCGAAGGTCACCGCATGCTGCTCGGCAATGCCGACGTCGAAAGTCCTTGACGGAAACACCTCGCCGAACAGGTCGAGGCCGGTGCCGCCCGGCATGGCGGCGGTGACGGCGACGATGCGGTCGTCCTCGCGGCCCTCTTGGATCAGGCTTTCGGCAAACACCTTGGTGTAGGCCGGTGCATTGGCCGGCGCCTTGGCCTGTGCGCCGGTGATGACGTCGAATTTGTTGACGCCATGATACTTGTCGGCGGCCGCTTCCGCCGGCGCGTAGCCCTTGCCCTTCTGGGTGACGACATGGATCAGCACCGGACCCTTGCCGTTGTCACGGACGTTTTTCAGGACCGGGATGAGATGCTCCAGATTGTGACCGTCAATCGGGCCGATGTGATAGAAGCCGAGTTCCTCGAACAAGGTGCCGCCGGTGACGTAACCGCGCGCATGCTCGACCGCGCGGGTGATGGCTCGATCGGCTCGCTTGCCGAGATAGGAGGTCAGCTTCTTGCCGAAGTCGCGCAGGCCGACATAGGCCTTGCCGGAAGCCAGACGCGCCAGATAGGCGCTCATGGCGCCGGTTGGCGGGGCGATCGACATGTCATTGTCGTTGAGGATGACGATGAGGCGCGCATCGAGCGCGCCGGCATTGTTCATCGCCTCATAAGCCATGCCGGCCGACATGGCGCCGTCGCCGATGACGGAGATGACATTGTTGCGCCCGCCTGAGAGGTCGCGGGCGGCGGCCATGCCGAGGCCGGCCGATATCGATGTCGAGGAGTGGGCGGCGCCGAACGGGTCGTATTCGCTCTCGGCTCGGCGGGTGAAGCCCGACAACCCGCCTTCCTGGCGCAAGGTGCGGATGCGGTCGCGACGGCCGGTCAGTATCTTGTGCGGATAGGCCTGGTGGCCGACATCCCAGATCAGCCGGTCATCGGGTGTGTTGAAGACATAATGCAGCGCCACCGTCAGTTCGACCACGCCAAGGCCGGCACCGAGATGGCCGCCGGTGCGCGACACCGCGTCGATCAGTTCGAGGCGAAGCTCTGATGCCAGTTGCGGCAAGTCGCTCTCGGCCAGCGTGCGCAGGTCGGCCGGGACGCGAACCCTATCGAGAAGCGGCGTATGCGGCGTTGCGTTCACGTTGGGCCCAGACTTTCTGTTCATCGGCGGGATAGGCCGCCGGCCGGCGAAAGTAAATGCGTGTCGCTGACGCGGACGGTCAGCGCCTCACCGATCTTCTCAGCCTTCCGGCAGCGGTATGAATTCTTTCTCATCGCCAGGAACGATATCGAAGCGGCCAGTCTTCCATTCCTGCTTGGCCTGCTCGATGCGCTCCTTGGACGAGGAAACGAAATTCCACCAGATGTAGCGCTTCGAACCAAGCGAGGCGCCGCCGAACAGCATGAAATGCGCACCGGTCGATGACGATATGACGATCTCGTCGCCGGGCCGGAATACCAGCAGCCGTTCCGCTGGGAACGCATCACCCGAAATCGAGACCTCGCCCTCCAGCGTGTAGATGGCGCGCTCCTCGGCATCGGCCGGGATTTTGACGCTGGCGCCGGGCGCCAGCCGCAAATCTGCATAGAGTGTCTCGGAATCGGCCCGCACCGGAGACCGCAAACCCTGGAAATCGCCGATGACGACGCGGCCGCTGACGCCTTCGGCGTCGATTTCGGGAAGCCGCAGCGCCGCTGTGTTCTCGAACACCGGCGCCACCTCTTCCTTGCCGTCCGGCAGAGCCAACCAGGTCTGCAGGCCGGAGATCGACATCGGCGCGCCGCGCAATTCCTGCGGCGTGCGCTCGGAGTGGACGATGCCGCGACCAGCCGTCATCAGGTTCACGTCGCCGGGTTGGATGACCATCTCGGTGCCGAGCGAATCGCGATGCCTGATCGTGCCGTCGAACAGATAGGTCACGGTCGACAGGCCGATATGCGGGTGCGGGCGGACATCGAGCGCCTGGCCGGCGCGCATGATCGCGGGACCCATTCGATCGAAGAAGATGAACGGCCCGACCAAGCGCCGCTTGGCGGTCGGCAAGGCGCGACGCACCTCGAAACCGCCAATGTCCTTGGCGTTAGGGATAACCATCAGCTCGATCTGGTCGCTGGCGAAGGCATCGCCGGCCTCAGGGTCCTTGCCGGGGAAGAAGCTCATGAACTCTCCTCGTCAGCGGTCAGTGGGCGCTTGGGCATATCAGGCGAACCGGATCGCCGCTTTCGCTTTTAATTTGGCCGCCACCTCTTCGCGATTGCGAGGATGCTGGTGGGTTTCGAGGGAATCGAGCAATTCGCGTGCGGATGCCGCGATGGCTTCGACCGCATGATCGAACGCATGCTGGTTCTTGGCAGAAGGCCGCGTCGTGCCGCTCAGCTTGCGGACAAACTGCAGTGCCGCGTCGCGGACTTCGTCGTTGGTTGCCGGCGGATCAAAATTGAACAGGGTCTTGATGTTTCTGCACATCGCTTCCGTATCTCCTCTTGTCCGTTTCAATCGGGACGAACTGTATCCTCAATGATGATCGTGTCCAAAAACCGGTAAGGCTGCTCCGGACCTCAGTCCGCGTCGAGCGGCTCGGTTCCAACCGGCTTGCCGTCGCGCGACAGCCTGATCTTCTCGACCTTGTCCTCGGCGGCCTTCAGCAGCCGGTCGCAATGAACCTTCAGCGCCTCCCCGCGCTCGTAAATCCGGATCGACTGGTCGAGCGGCACGTCGCCACGCTCCAGATCATCGACGATCTTCTCCAGTGCGTCGAGTGCCTGTTCAAAGCTCATCGCCTTGACGTCTTCGTTGATCTCACCGGTCATCATTCATCCTTTCATCAGTCGCCCGACATGTGCGGCGACCGAAAATGCCAATCCCTGCAGATCGTAGCCGCCCTCGAGCAGGCTGACGAGCCGGTTGCCGCCGTGGATTGCGGCGCGCTGCATCAACTGGCCGGTCGCCCAGTCGAAATCGTCCTCGGTCAGATTGATTTCCGCCAGCGGGTCGCGATGGTGCGCGTCGAAGCCTGCCGAAACGATAATCAGATCCGGCGCGAAATTGTCGAGTGCCGGCAGCACGCGCGACAGGAACGCATCGCGAAACACCTCGCTGCCCGTCCGAGGCGCCAGCGGCGCATTGACGATGTTGCCGGCGCCGGTCTCACTCTTCGCGCCCGTGCCGGGATAAAGCGGCATCTGGTGCGTCGAGCAATAGAGCACCGAGGGATCGTCCCAAAAAATATCCTGCGTGCCGTTGCCGTGATGCACGTCCCAGTCGACGACAGCGACACGCTCGGCGCCATGCTTCCTCTGCGCATGGCGCGCTGCGATTGCCGCCGTGTTGAAGAAGCAGAAGCCCATGGCCGTGGTCTTTTCGGCATGGTGGCCGGGCGGGCGGGCGGCGACGAAGACGTTGTCGGCGCGGCCCGCAAAGACGTCGTCGACGGCGGCATTGGCGGCACCGATCGCCGTAATCACCGCCTGCCAGCTTTTCGGGCTGGCGGTGGTGTCGGCGTCGATGCGGGCAATGCCTTCGTCGGGGATGGCGGCGCGGACACGCGCGACGAAATCGGCGGGATGCGCGTAGAGGATGGTCGCCTCGTCGCCTTGCGGTGCCTCGACGCGGTCAAGCGCGGCAAAAGCTTCGTCGTCGAGCACGCGCTCGATGGCGCGCAGGCGGTCGGGCCGCTCGGGGTGACCGGGCGGCGTGATGTGTTCGAGAAAGATCGGGTGCGTGTAGAGACGGGTGGCCATGCCCCCTATCTAGTGCCCCGGCGTCGTGATGGCCATGCGTTGCGGCTTGATCGCTGGGGAAAATCGAACCTGCGTCTATTCATGTCGCTGCGGGCATTGGCGGCGCCGGCCCTTCGGCGTAAGGTCGCAACCACTGCCTGGTGCCCGCCGGGCTGTTTGTTTTAGCCGCATTTTGCGACGCCAAGTGATTCCACTTGGCTGCAAATGCCCTGGCGGGAGAATCGGGAACACGGTTGAACTCCGTGGCGTGCCCAACGCTGTGAGGGGGACCGCGCCGGTAAATGCCACTGTCGATGACGGGAAGGCACCGGACGCGGGTTGATCCCGAGCCAGAAGACCGGCCTGGCAGGCATCGTCATCCGCATGGTCAGGCGGATGACATCGATTGCAATCGCAAGGGGACAAGCGATGCCGGAAGCTATGACCACTCCAATGGGCGATGGATTTGACCAGATTGCGCGCGACGCTGTTTACCGCGCCATCTTCACGCGGCGCGACGTCCGCAGCCATTTTACATCGGAGGCCATCGACGACGAGGTGCTGGCGCGGCTGCTGCTTGCCGCCCACCACGCGCCGTCGGTCGGCTTCATGCAACCTTGGAATTTCATCGTCATTCGCGATGCCGCGCGGCGGGCGGAAGTGCGCGACCTGTTCCTGGCCGCGCGAGAACGGGAACTGCCTGAAATCGAGGCAGAACGGCAGGCGCTCTACCGCAAGCTCAAGCTCGAAGGCATTTGCGAAAGCGCTCTCAACATCTGCATCACCTGCGACCGCGAACGCTCGAAAGGCTCGCCGCTGGGGCGCTGGCACAATCCGGAGATGGATCTCTACAGCACGGTCTGCGCGGTGCAGAATTTCTGGCTGGCGGCACGCGCCGAAGGCGTTGGCGTCGGCTGGGTCAGCATCATCGAGGCGCAAGCGCTGAAAAGCTTGCTGGGTATTCCCGATCAAGTGACGCCGATCGCCTATCTCTGCGTCGGCCGCGTTTCCGAATTCGCACCGAAGCCGGATCTCGAAACACACGGCTGGGGCCGGCGGCTGCCGTTGCCCGAGCTTATCATGAGCGAGACTTTTCGCGGACAAGGCGAAGCGCCGCTCAAATCAGCAGTGGCGCGCCTCGGTACCGCCGCCGGTGCGCCCGCGAGCCTAGCCGATCAGCGCGTCGCGCCGGCCGTGCCCCAGCGCGAACCGCCGAAAGTGGAGAGCGCCTTGTCCTTGAGTTCCCTGAACTTCGACGAGGCTTCGGCCAGCCTGGCGTCCCAGGCGGCATCGGGCACCTGACCCTCGATGGTCTTGAAATAGACCTGCATCAGGCAGGCAATGGCGAACGGCTCAATGAAGGCCGCCTTGAAAGCCCAGGCAAAGACGATTGCCAGCACGAAAGCCCAGCCGGCGAGCTGCCCGGGCATGACGTAAAGAATAGCGGCTGCCGGAGCCAGCATCAGCAGGAAAATCACGAACGACACGCCCCACATGATGACCCCTAGCCAGACGGCATTCTTGACCATGGTCTTGCCGTTCTGGGCGTAGAGCACAACGCCTTGGCGCGCGGTTTCGAACGGCGAGGACGAACTGATGCGGATGTTGTAGCCGAGAATGATCTCGTCGACATAGGTCAGCGACAGGCGAATCACCGTGTTGAGGAACGAAACCAGGCCGCTCAGGCCAGGAATGGGCAGGAAGGCCGCGATGCCGCCGAGCAGGCCGGTGATGGCGCGTATGGCGCCCTTGACCAATTGGTCGACGACGAAAAGGATGTTGGCCTCGGCAAAACGCTCGGTCACGACCTCTTTCGCGTAGGCGATCTGGTTCTGGCCGTGGGGAATATCATTGCCGTCGATCAGATGCACCATGACGGCGATATGGCCCGCCTTGACGACGTAGAGAATGTATTCGCGGATCCAGTAGACGGCGATCGAGACGATGCCGAAACCGACCACGCCGCCCCACATCGCAAAAGACAATGGTCCGTCGGGATCGGTGGAAATATGGCCGACGCCATAGCCGACGGAGGCGCCGGTGCCGGTGGCCACGATGTAGGCCAGCGTGATGCCGAAATAGACGATCATGCGAAAGACAATGAAAGGCCAGGTCCGCATCATGATGGACACCGACCTGCCGATATCGAAATCCCACATGCCCCGAATCTCCCCTCAGAGATGGCTGCGGAGGATGCGCTCAAACCGGCTATTGTCAATTGCAGGCAGTGGCGGGACTGCCATGGTGGTTCATCTTGAAAGCGCTTCCGGCTTTTTCAGCAGGCCTTCGAGCAATTGCTTGAACGCGGCCACCACCATCTTCGATGTCGCTTCGGGATCTTGCGAATTGGCGATGCGCTGCGCGGCCTGGCTGCTCGCCCCATTGATCAGCCGCGCTGCCGACTCCGGGTCGACGCCGGGGACGACCACCCCTTCCCGCTGCAGCGCTGTCAGATGATCGGTCATTGAACCGACGCAGGCATTGGCATTCGACCACAGTGCCGGATCGCCCAGCACAGCCGGACCATCCCGGAACATGATGCGCTGGATTTCCGGCTCCAGCGCCATTTCGATATAGGTGGTGCATTCGTCGACGAAATGCTGCCAGCGGGTCGGCGCCCGCGACGCGACCTCATTCACCCGGGCCGCCATTTCCGCGTCGATTTCGGCGATAACCGCCTCAAGCAGTCCCTTCTTGTCGCCGAAGTGATGATAAAGGGCGCCGCGCGTCAGCCCGGCCGACGCGGTGAAATCATCCATCGACGCTTCGGCATAGCCGATGGTACCGAAAGCCTGGCGTGCCGCGGCGATCAGCTTGGCGCGTGTCTCGGCGATCATCTCCTTGCGCGGTCGATGCATGCTTCTGGCCTTACTTACATACGCTCCGTATGCCAATTGACATACGCGACGTATACTCTATTTAACACTTATACGTCTCGTATGTAATTGTTGAATCGCCCCTTGTCGAGGAACAGGATCATGCAAAACCCCTATTCGGAAATCTTTCGCGCTCCCGGAGCCAGGGGCTTTGCCGCCGCCGGCTTCATGGCGCGCCTGCCGATCGCCATGGCGCCGATCGGCATCGTGGCGATGCTGTCGCAGACGCGTGGCGAATACTGGGTGGCGGGTGCGGTTTCGGCGACATTCGCCTTGGCCAATGCCTTCCTGGCGCCGCAGATATCGAGGTTGGTCGACCGCCTCGGCCAGACGCGGGTTGTCGTACCCACCACCATCATCTCTGTGCTCGCATTCGCGGCCCTGATCGCATCGGCCAATCAAGACTGGCCGGTATGGACGCTGTTCGCGTCGGCGCTGCTGGCCGCGGCGATGCCAAGCATGCCGGCCATGGTGCGGGCGCGCTGGACCGAGATTTTCCGGGGCCGGCCCGAGATGAACACCGCCTTCGCCTTCGAGTCGGCGGCGGACGAACTGGTCTATATTGCCGGCGCATCGCTATCTGTGGGCCTCAGCGCCGCGCTGTTCCCGGAAGCGGGCGTTGCCGTCAGCACGCTGTTCCTCGCCTTGGGCTCGACAGCCTTCATTCTGCAGCGTTCGACCGAGCCGCAAGTGCGGCCGGTGGACCATGGCTCCAGCGGCTCGGCAATCCGCCTGGGGCCGGTCCAAATCATCACCTTCGCCATGATCTTCATCGGCGCGACCTTCGCGACGACGGAGGTGAGCACGGTGGCGATCACCAAGGAACTCGGCCAGCCGGGCACTGCCAGTCTCGTCATCGGCGTCTATGCGCTGGGCTCCTTCGTGCTCGGCATCATCATCGGCGCGCTCAACCTGAAAGCACCGCTGCAACGCCAGCTCGCCATCGCGGTTGCCTTGGTCGCGCTCGGCACACTGCTGCCGCTTACCGCCAGCACCGTGCCAGCGCTCGCGCTGACTGTCTTCATCAGTGGCGTGGCGATCTCGCCGACCTTCATCACCGCCTTCGGCCTGATCGAGCGGCATGTCCCGGAAGCGATGCTGACCGAAGGCATCACCTGGGTAACCACCGGGATCGGCATCGGCATGGCGCTGGGCTCCTTCGCCGCCGGCGCCGTGGTGGATGCATTCGGCGCCCAGAACGGATTCTGGGTCTCGGTGACGTCAGGCGCTATCGCGCTGATCACGGTGCTGCTCGGCCAGCGCAGCCTCGCCACCCACGAATGCGAGTTGGAAGGATGCGAGGCGGCAATCCCGGCCGAGTGACAGGCAGGGTTTGTCGAGATCAGAGGATCTCGGTCTTGGCGATGTGAATGCCAAAACCCTCGAGGCCGACATAGTGGCGTTCGCGCGAGGCAATCAGGTTAATGGATGAAATGCCGAGGTCCTTCAGGATCTGGGCGCCAAGGCCGATCTCGCGCCATTCGCTCTCGCGCCGGCGCGCCTCTTCATGGTCCTCGCGGTCGCCTGGCGCCGGCCGGTTGCGCTCCTGGTGGGCAACGCCGACCGAGCCTTCCCTGAGATAGACAATGACGCCGCGCTTGCGCTCGCCCATCGCCTTCATGATGCCGTCGAGCCGGTGGCTGGTTCCGAACACGTCGGTCACCACATCCTCCGAATGCAGCCGCACCGGCACCTCCTCGCCATCGCGGATGTCGCCGAAGACGATGGCGACGTGATGCATCGTGTCCCAGGGCAGCGTGTAGGTGAAGACCTGCGCCTTGCCGCCCAGCGTCTCGATGTCGGAGCAGGCGACGCGCTCGACCAGGGTCTCCTTGCGCTGCCGGTAAGCGATGAGGTCGGCGACCGATACCTGCTTGAGGCCATGCTCCTCGGCGAAAGCCGCGACCTGCGGGCCGCGCTTGACGGTGCCGTCGTCGTTGACCAGTTCCGAGATCACGCCGATCGGCGGCAGGCCGGCGAGCTTGCACAAATCGACCGCCGCCTCGGTATGACCCGAGCGCATCAAGACGCCGCCCTCGCGCGCGATGAGCGGGAAGATGTGGCCAGGGCGGACGAAATCGGAGGCGCCGACATTGCCGTTGGCGAGGTTGCGCACGGTCAGCGTGCGGTCGTCGGCCGAAATGCCTGTCGTCGTGCCATGCTTGAAGTCGACGCTGACGGTAAAGGCGGTGGTGTGAGCCGAATCATTGTCGGCCACCATCGGCGCGAGGTTCAGCCGTTTAGCCTCCTCGCGCGGCATCGGCGTGCAGACAATACCCGACGTGTTGCGAACGATGAAGGCCATCTTCTCCGGCGTGCAATGGACGGCGGCGACGATCAGGTCGCCCTCGTTCTCGCGCCCGTCATCGTCCATGACGACGACGATCTCGCCGCGTTCGAAGGCGCGGATGGCTTCGACGATCTTCTTCTGGTCATAAGGCATGGAACGCTCGCTTTGCTCGCAGGGCAGTAGGGGAATAGGGCAGTAAGGCAGTAGGGGAAAGGAAAATCCTGGCTGTTTCGGCTGGCTGCGTAACCTACTGCCCTACTGCCCTACTGCCCTACGGCCCTATTCCCCTCCCTTCCCCGTCTGTCCTCTGTGCCGCAGATAGTGGTCGGCAATGGCGCAGGCAACCATGGCCTCGCCGATCGGCACGGCTCGGATGCCGACGCAGGGATCGTGGCGACCCTTGGTCATCACCTCCACGTCGTTGCCGTCCTTGTCGATCGACTTCCGGGGCGTCAGGATCGACGAAGTCGGCTTCACCGCAAAACGGGCGACGATCGCCTGGCCCGTCGAGATGCCGCCCAGGATGCCGCCGGCGTTGTTGGACAGGAACACCGGCTTGCCGTCATTGCCCATGCGCATCTCGTCGGCATTCTGTTCGCCGGTGATGCGGGCGGCCTCGAAACCATTGCCGATCTCGACGCCCTTGACGGCGTTGATCGACATCAGGCCGGACGCGATGTCCTGGTCGAGCTTGGCGTAGATCGGCGCGCCGAGGCCGGCAGGCACACCGTCGGCGACGATCTCGATCACCGCGCCGACCGAGGAACCGGCCTTGCGGATGCCGTCGAGGTACCGCGTGAAAACAGGAATCGAAGCCGGATCCGGCGTGAAGAACGGGTTCTCGGCATCGCCGATGAAATTCCAGTTCCAGTTGGCGCGGTCGATGGACTTTTCGCCCATCGACACGAGCGCGCCGCGCACCACCATGCCCGGCACCACCTTGCGGGCGAGCGCGCCGGCAGCGACCCTGGCAGCGGTCTCGCGCGCCGAGGAGCGGCCGCCACCGCGATAGTCGCGCACGCCGTATTTGACGTCATAGGTGTAGTCGGCATGCCCGGGCCGGTACTGGCGGGCGATCTCGCCATAGTCCTTGGAGCGCTGGTCGACATTCTCGATCAGCATCGACACCGGCGTGCCGGTGGTGATCATCGTCTCTCCGTCCTCGTCCAAGACGAAGCCTGAGAGGATCTTCACCTCGTCCGGCTCGCGGCGCTGCGTGACGAAGCGCGACTGGCCCGGGCGGCGCTTGTCGAGTTCGGCCTGGATTTCATCGCGCGTGAAACGGATACCCGGCGGACAACCATCGACCACGCAGCCGAGCGCCGCGCCATGGCTCTCGCCCCAGGTGGTGACGCGGAAAAGATGGCCGAACGTGTTGTGAGACATGGAAAGTGCCCTGCCCGGCATCGAAACCGGCTGAAGCCAGCCTTCTATTGGCGTTTTCCACAGTGGTCAAACTGTGATCCGACGGATTTAGTTTTGACACATTCGGTTGGTTTCTGCTCTCCTCCATTCGCCGTTGAGGATCCGCCGCCACCCAGGCCGGCGCAATGACCAAAGAGGACGATGATGCGTACCCTGATTGGCGCTGTTGCCGCCACGCTGCTGCTCTCCACCGCCGCCTTTGCCGGGCAGACCGAAGGCCTGATCAAGAAGATCGACAAGGATGCGCTGACGCTGACGCTGGACGACGGCAAATCCTACAAGCTGAACGCCGAAACCGATCTCGATGCGCTGAAGCCGGGGATGGACATCGTCATTGCTTACGATGTGACTGATGGCGAAAACGTCGTCACCGACATGCAGCTGCCGGGTGACAGCGACACGAACTAGGAGTTGGCGTCACCGGCGTCCCTAAAGCCACTCCAGGCTCCTGCCTTCAAGTTTGAGCACGCGATCCTGCGGTATCTCCAGGTTCGCGGCCTCGTCCTCGGGCATGTCAAGCACGAAGCGAAACAGGGTGCGCATGACGCCCCCGTGCGTCACGCAAATCGTCTGCCCCCGAAGTTCACCGAAGCATGGCTTCACCCGTTCGAGCAGCATCTGGTAACTCTCCGCGCCTTCACCTGGCGGCTGAAAATTCCACTTGTCCAGCGCGCGGGATCGGCTCGCGCCGGGCGACTGCCTCTCAAGCTCGGCGAAGGTAAAACTCTGCCAATCGCCGAAATTGACTTCAATCAGTCTGATATCGGTTCGATAGGCGAGCGGATCGAGCCTCATGGCGGCGCGGATGCGTTCCATCGTTTCGCGCGTGCGTCTCATCGGACTGGCGACGAAGTCGAATTCCTGGGGAGCGCCGACGAGTTCGGCCAGCCGATGCCCGTTTGCGCTCGCCTGTTCGCGGCCGAGAGCATTGAGATCGGTATCGGCCTGGCCCTGAAGCCGGAACTCGGCATTCCACGCGGTCTGGCCGTGGCGCACGATATAAACCAGCGGGTACATCAGCTCTTCCGGAGATCGGGCCAGGGCCTGGAAGGAGGAAAGGCGGGGAGACCTAATCCTTGACCGTCGAAATATCTGGAGCGTCGACCGCTTTCATGCCGACGACGTGGTAGCCGGAATCGACATGGTGCACTTCGCCGGTGACGCCACGCGACAGGTCGGACAGGAAATAGACGCCGGAATCGCCGACCTCTTCCTGCGTGACCGTCTGCTTCAGCGGCGAATTGTATTCGTTCCACTTCAGGATGTAGCGGAAGTCGCCGATGCCGGAGGCGGCAAGCGTCTTGATCGGGCCGGCCGAGATGGCATTGACACGAATTTTCTTGGCGCCAAGGTCGACAGCGAGATAACGCACGCTGGCCTCCAGTGCCGCCTTGGCGACGCCCATGACGTTATAGTGCGGCATGACCTTCTCGGCGCCGTAATAGGTCAGCGTCAGCAGCGAACCACCCTCGGTCATCAGCGCTTCGGCGCGCTTGGCGATGGTGGTGAAGGAATAGACCGAAATGTCCATGGTGCGCAGGAAATTGTCGCGCGTCGTCTCGACATAGCGGCCGGTCAGTTCGTCCTTATCGGAAAAGGCAATGGCGTGCACGAGGAAGTCGAGCTTGCCCCAATGCTTGGCGACATTGGCGAAGACCTCGTCCAGGCTCGCCGGATCGGTTACGTCGCAATGGCCGGCGACAAAGGCGCCCAGTTCCGCCGCCAGCGGCTCGACGCGCTTCTTGAAGGCTTCGCCCTGATAGGTCAGCGCTATCTCGGCGCCGTGATCGACGCAGGCTTTGGCAATGCCATAAGCGATCGACCTGTTGTTGGCGACGCCAAGAATCAGGCCGCGCTTGCCGGCCATCAGGCCCTGTCCACCCGCCATATGCGTGTTCTCCGCAAGATATCTGCTTTGTGGAGTGCCTATCGCACAGGCATACAGCCCCTTCAAGCGTTCAAAGCGGACAGTTCGGGGGACAAAAGCTCTCGATCAGCCTTTTTGGCCGCGCAACAGCGATTCCAGCGCGCTGTCGCCGCCTTCCGGCAGCATGATGCGCACATGGGCATAGAGATCGCCATGGCCCCCGGCCTTCTCCGGCAAGCCCCTGCCCTTGAGCCGCAGGACCTTGTCCGAGCTCGACCAGGCGGGAACGTTGACCGCAAGCCTGCCTGTCGGCGTCTCGACCGGCACCTTGGCGCCCAGCACCGCATCGGCCAGCGAAACCGGCAGGTCGGCGTGCAGGTCACGGCCTTCGATGCGGTAACGTGGATGCCGGCGGATATGGATCTTGACCAGTGCGTCGCCGGGTTGGCCCGGTCCCTGCTCGCCCTGGCCCTTCAGCCGGATGGTCTGGCCATCCTCGACATAGGCCGGCAGCTTGACCGCAACCTTGCGGCCATCCGGGAACATCGCCGTCACCTTCTCGGCATTGGCCGCTTCCTCGATGGTGACGTCGAGCGTGACGTTCAGGTCGGCTGCTGTCGCCGTCTGGCGGCGGTCGCCCGCGCCTGGCCCGCGCGCGCCTGAAAAGGCATCGCCGAAGATCTGGCTGAAGATATCGCTATTGCCGTCGAACGGATCGCCGCCCGGACGGCCCGAGCGGAACTCGAATCGCGAGCCTCCGGCGCCCTGTTGCTGGCGGCGGAACCCGGCAAAGGGGTCGCCACCGCCCGCCGCGCCTTCAAAACCCTGGAAACGCGGCTTGCCGTCGGCGTCGATCTCGCCACGATCGAAAGCCGCACGGTTCTTCTCGTCGCCGATGACCTCATAGGCCTGATTGGCCGCGGCAAAACGGTCCTTCGCCTTGGGATCATTCGGATTCTGGTCCGGATGATGCTTCTTGGCGAGTTTCCGGTACGCCGATTTTATGTCCTTGGCCGATGCGTTCTTTGCAACGCCCAGCACCTCATAGGGGTCGCGCATGCTTCCTGCCCTGGAAATGAGTTGAGTCCATACTTGCCCCCTATATGCGCTCGCATAGGAAGAAATTCCAGTAGCGGACCTTCATATCAACGGCGGAAAATCAGAGTGCCTTGAAGCCCTGCATGCGCCAGCCGCCGGCACCGGCAAGACAGAGTTCGCCCTGGAACATGGCAACGCCGTCAAAGCTTTCGCGCGAAACCTTGAAGCGGCGGCAGGTCTGGCCGCTGTCCTTCAATTCCGCCAGTTCGGTGATGGAGCCGCGCGACCCGGTGCCGGTGTTCGCCCACGGCACCGCCTGGCCGCCGAGTTGCTCGATATCGGCGGACGATACCGCATTGCCGATCGTCGTCTGGTCGGAGTCGCGATCCGAATCGGCCGGCTTGGGCGAAGCCGATGTGCTGCTGGTCAGGATCGAGCGGTCGACTTCGGCCTTCTCCAGGCTGAAGCCACCTGCACCGCAGGCCGCGAGCGGCAGGGCGACTGCCACGATCGCCGCTTTCGTGCTGGCTGAAGCGATAACGCCCCATTGCCTGCTGTCAAAAGCTTGCGCGATACGCGACAATCGGCAACCTCCCTGGTCTCGTGACAATTTGAGAAAAACTATGAGTGACACAGAGTTAACAAGCAGTGACTTTACCGAGGCGGGCGAGCCGTTTCGCCTCTTTGCCGCATGGCTGGACGACGCTACCAAGAGCGAAATCAACGATGCCAATGGCGTGGCATTGGCGACCGTCGATGCCGAGGGCATGCCGGACGTAAGAATGGTGCTGCTCAAGGGGTTCGATGAAAGCGGCTTTGTGTTCTACACGAATTTCGAGAGCGCCAAGGGCCAGGAGATTCTTGGCAGCATGAAGGCGGCGATGTGTTTCCATTGGAAATCGCTGCGCCGCCAGGTGCGCATTCGCGGTCCGGTGGAGCTCGTCAGCGATGCGGAAGCCGACAGCTATTACGCCACGCGGCCACGCGGCAGCCGCATCGGCGCCTGGGCGTCGAAGCAATCGCGCCCGCTGGAAAGCCGCTTCGCGCTGGAAAAGGCGGTCGCAGAATACACGGCGCGTTATGCCATCGGCGAAATCCCGCGGCCGAAACATTGGTCGGGCTTCCGGATCGTGCCGAAGACGATCGAATTCTGGCACGACCGGCCGTTCCGGCTGCATGACCGCGTGGTCTTTTCACGCAACGCGGCAGGCGGCTGGGACAAGGCCAGGCTCTATCCCTGAAAAAACCTTCAGCCCTTTTTCCTGGTCATGAATGCCGTGAGAGCGGCGCGCGCCTCGTCGGATTTCAGCCGCTCGCGGAAATGCTCGCTCTCTATCCCGATGCGGGCAACCAGATCGTCGCGTGAGCCACGCATCAGGTCGCGCGCGATCTTGAGCGCTTGCGGTGGCTTGGCCGCGATCTGGCCGGCCGCTGCAAGCACCGAAGCCTCCAGCCCACCTTCCTCGACCACCTCGTAGATCAGCCCGGCGGCCTTCGCGCGCTCGGCCGAAAAGCCCTCACCGAGACCGAGCAGGGCGAAAGCACCCTGCTGGCCCAGGATGCGGGGCGCCAAAAGGCTCGACCCTGCCTCGGGCACGAGGCCGAGATCGACGAAGGGGGTCCGAAACACGGTGCGCGGAGTGGCGAAAGTCAGGTCGCAGTGCAGGTTGATCGTGGTGCCGATGCCGACCGCGATACCGTCGACGCCGGACACGATGGGCTTTTCGACCCCGGCCAGGGCGATCAGGAAATCCCAGACTTCGGTGCCGCCATCGCCGCCCGTGGCCACGACCATGAAATCGGCAAGGTCGTTGCCGGAGGAAAAGGCGCCCGGCACGCCGAAAAAGACATGAACGCGGACCGCCGGATCGGCGTCGCCTTCGGCTAGGGCCGCCGACATTTTCGCATACATGGCACGCGTCAGCGCGTTCTTCTTGTCCGGCCGGTTCATGCGGATGATCTGGATGGCGCCCTGGCGGTCGACGAGGATGTGGTCTGTCACGGTGTTTTCCTTGTGAAGGTCAGGCGGAAATCAGTGCCTCGGCGGCAGCAGCCAGGCTGACGGCGCCATCGATGACGCGCTCCTTCAAAGCGCTGGCTTCGCCAAGCAGGTTCTCGGCGAAGAAGCGGCAAAGCGCGATGCGGCCCTGGTCGGCAAGAGCGGCCCGCGCCAGATAAGCGCCGCCGGCGGCAAGCGAGATCAGCCGGAGATACGGTGTCGCGCCAGCCAGCGCCTCCTCCGTCCGGCCCTCGGCCGACAATTTCTGCAGGAAACGCGTCGCTTGCGTCAAATCGGAGAGCGCCTGATCGAGAGTGTCGGCGGTGCGGCCAAAACCTTCGAGGTTCGACGTTCGCACGGCATTGGCGATACCGGCCAGTTCGTCGATGTAGCCATGCACATGCTCGCCGCCACCGAGCGGCAGTTTTCGGGTCACCAGATCGATCGCCTGGATGCCGTTGGTGCCTTCATAGATCGGCGCGATGCGCGCGTCGCGATAGTACGCGGCCGCACCCGTTTCCTCGATGAAGCCCATGCCGCCATGCACCTGGACGCCAAGCGAGGCAACTTCCACGCCGACATCGGTCGAAAACGCCTTGGCGAGCGGAGTCAGCAAATTTGCACGGTCGCGCCAATGCGCCGCCTCGTCGCCAGACGAGGCACGCGCCATGTCGATAGCGTGGGCACAGGAATAGCTGATCGCCCGCGCCGTCTGTGTCAGCGCCTTCATGGTCAGGAGATTGCGCTGCACGTCGGGGTGATGGACGATCGGCGCCATGCCGGCGCCGGCGTAATCCGCCGCCTTGCCCTGGCGGCGTTCATTGGAATAGGCAATCGCCTTCTGGGTCGCTGCTTCCGCGACCGCGACGCCCTGCATCCCGACAGCAAGGCGGGCATTGTTCATCATGGTGAACATGCAGGCGAGGCCTTTGTTCTCCTCGCCGATCAGCCAGCCGATGGCGCCAGGCCTGGCGCCCTGAAAACCATCGCCATAGATCATGGTGCAGGTCGGCGAGGCATGGATGCCGAGCTTGTGCTCGAGGCCGGAACAGAAGACGTCGTTGCGCGCACCGAGCGAGCCATCGTCGCCGACCAGGAATTTCGGCACCAGGAACAGCGAGATGCCACGCGTTCCGGCCGGCGCATCGGGAAGCCGCGCCAGTACCAGATGGATGATGTTGTCGGTGAAATCGTGCTCGCCGTAAGTGATGAATATCTTCTGGCCGAAGAGGCGGTAGGTGCCGTCGCCGGCGGGCTCGGCGCGGGCGCGCAAGGCGGCGAGGTCCGATCCGGCCTGCGGCTCGGTCAGGTTCATGGTGCCCATCCATTCGCCGGAGACGAGCTTTGCCAGATATGTCGCCTTGAGTTCCTCGGAAGCGTGCTTGTCGAGCGCCTCGACCGCGCCCATGGTCAGCGTCGGGCCGATGCCGAAGGCCATGGCGGCGGAGTTCCACATTTCGAGTGCGGCGACGCCGAGCATGGTCGGCAGCGCCTGGCCGCCATACTCTTCCGGCCCGGAGAGCGCATTCCAGCCGCCTTCGATCCAGCGGCGATAGAGTTCCTTCCACCCCGGCGGGGTGGTGACCGCGCCATCGCCGAGCACGGCGCCATGCTCGTCGCCGATTTTATAAAGGGGGGCCACCTCCTCGGAGGCGAAACGGCCCGCCTCGCCGAGGACGGCGTCGACCAGATCCTCGCTGAGGTCTCCGAACGCTCCCGTGTCGATGGCGGATTTCATGCCGGCCACATGCTTCAGGGTGAACGCGATATCCTCGACCGGTGCCCGATACATGCCGCTCGATCCTCCCTTATGCATCGGCCTCGCCGACCCTAGGGCCAGTGCCGCCGCAAAACCATCCGCCTTTGGGCGGTCTCCCATCGCCTTTTTACGTAAACGTCAAATTTTGTCACGCTGATTTTGCAATCAGGCGGGGCTGTATTAAATTCGACAGATAGCCGGACCAAATCGACCGGCGACGGAAAACCAGCGACCGAACATTCCCATGCTTGCCAGACCTGACGCCTATCGCTGCATCGAATGCGGTTTGCCCTATCGAGCAACGGGGTTTTCCTATTATCACGGGGAGCTGGCAAACGGCGCCGCCTATTGGTCGGATCGCGGCATATTGTGCTCGCCGCGGTGCTCGCTTGCCCACCACCGCAAACGCGCCGCCGAAGGTACGCTGCAACAGGAGCCCGCGCCCGACCCGTTCGAAGTTCAACCGTTCAGCCGGCGTTAGCTTTTCCCGTACCAGGGTCCGAGAAGCATTTCCTTAACCATAGCGGTTCAGGATTTGCCTTTGATCAACGGGGATTCCCTGTTTTGAAAAGGACGGCGCGCCTCCTTTGCCGCACGGCGCTTCTCGCTTTCGCGGCAGCGATTGTGCTGGGCACGACGGCAAAGGCTTCGGACTTCTCCGAGCCGTGGAAGAGCGCTGACCGCGCGCTCGTCATCGACGCCTACGAATACAACTCCATCGATTGGGCCCAGCTTGCCACCGACAAGCGCATCGTCGCCTTCATCAACAAGGCTTCCGACGGCATGCCGCCGCCCTATTTCTGTTTCGGCGGCGAGACTGACGTGAAACTGTGCAAGGCACTGTGGAAACGCCACGCGGTGACGCGCGAATTGTTCCAGACACGCAGGGTCGTGGCCAAGGCGCTCGGCATGAAATGGGGCGCCTATCATCTCGCCCGTCCCGGCAATCCGGTCGAACAGGCCAACAATTTCCTCGATTTCGCCGACCCCGCACCGGACGACCTCATGGCCCTCGACATCGAGGGCATCGATCCCTCGCAATGGATGTCGCTCGACGATGCCGAGGAGTTCGCCCGCCAGGTGCATCGGCGCATCGGCCGCTTCCCGGTGCTCTACACCAACGGCAAGACCGCCCAATATATCGCCGACAACCGCTACAAATACCGGCTCTTGTCGCGGCTGCCGCTTTGGTACGCGCGCTATAAGCCTGACATCGACGTGCATTTTCCGATGGGCAACTGGCAGGGCTACGCGCTCTGGCAGTTCTCGGCGCAGGCCAATTGCGGCCGCTTCCGTTGCCCCTACAGGGTTGCCGGCACACCCGACAACATCGACGTCAACGTGGCGCCCACGGATGCCGTCACTCTGCGCCAGCAATGGCCTTTCGGTGGCCTGATCGACGTGCCTGCCGATTATCTTGCCAGCGTACCAGTGCCGCTCTCGCGGGAAGCCGCGCTCGCCGGCAAGGCCACCATCATTTATGCCGATGTGGCGACGCCGCCGACCTTCGAGGAAATAGTCGCCGTGCTTGGTTCGCGCTGGTCAAAATTTCGCGACGGGTTCCGCATGCCAGTCGTGAAGACGGTGCCGCGACGGCCGGGGTTCGGCATTGTCCAATATGTGGCCTGGAAGCGGGGCGGGCAGCGTTCCCCCGAACAGCTTGACGCCGCCTTTGCCGCGGCCGACCCGGTCAGCACCGCTTCGACAACCCTCGACCGAGGTCAGCAATAGCCGCCACCCGGTCGGAGCTTCAGCCGGCCTGCTCGCGCGCCACGGCCTGCCAGCCTATGTCGCGGCGGCAAAACCCGTCCGGCCAGTCGATGCGGTCGAGGGCGGCATAGGCCCGCGCCTGCGCCTCTCCGACCGTGGCGCCGCTCGCCGTGACATTGAGCACACGGCCGCCGTTGGCGACCAGCGCACCGCCATTGATTGCGGTGCCGGCATGGAAAATCTGGACGCCTTCACCGGCGGCGTCCTCGACGCCGCGGATGACGGAGCCTTTCTCCGGTGTGCCGGGATAGCCCCTGGCCGCCATCACGACGGTCAGCGCCGCCTCGTCACGCCAGCGCACCGACATATGCGCGAGCTGGCCATCGGTCGCGGCATTGAGCAGCACCAGCAGGTCATCCCTGAGCCGCATCACCAGCACCTGGCATTCCGGATCGCCGAAGCGGGTGTTGTATTCGATCAGCTTCGGCCCGCTTTCCGTGATCATCAGTCCGGCGAACAGAATCCCGGCGAAAGGCGCGCCAAGCTCGGCCATGCCGCGCATCGTCGGCTCGATGATCTCGCGCATGGTGCGCTCGATCATGTCAGGCGTCATTACCGGGGCCGGCGAATAGGCGCCCATGCCGCCGGTGTTGGGACCGACGTCGCCGTCACCGACGCGCTTGTGGTCCTGCGCGGTGCCGAAGGGAAGCGCCGTGGTGCCGTCGCAGAGGCAGAAGAAACTCGCCTCCTCGCCGGTCATGAATTCCTCGACCACCACCTCCGCGCCGGCAGCACCAAAGGACCCGTCAAAGCAGGAAGCGAGTGCCGCCCGTGCCTCGTCCATCGTCATGGCGACGGTGACACCCTTGCCGGCTGCGAGCCCGTCGGCCTTGATGACGATCGGCGCGCCCGTCTTCTCGACATAGGCCTTGGCCGAGGCCAGGTCGCCGAACCGGCCATAGGCGGCGGTCGGAATGTTGTACCGGGCGCAGAGGTCCTTGGTGAAACCCTTCGAACCTTCCAGCCGCGCGGCGGCCTTCGAAGGCCCGAAGACGCGGATGTTTTCGGCGCGCAGATCATCGGCGATGCCGGCGACGAGCGGCCCTTCCGGGCCGACCACGACGAGATCGATTTTCTTCTCCCGGCAGAAGGCAACGACCGCGGCATGATCGGTGATATCAAGCTTCACCAGTTCGGCCTCGCCGCCGATGCCCGGATTGCCGGGGGCCGCGTAGAGCTTGGTCAGCAGCGGCGAAGCGGCGATCTTCCAGGCCAGCGCATGTTCGCGGCCGCCGGAGCCGAGAAGAAGAACGTTCATGGCCACCTCTTGATGCCGCCTATCCCATAGAGAAAACAACCCGCTATTGCTCTCTGGGCGACGGGTCAAGGCATCAGGGTGGATTGCGCACGGGAACGTTATCCCTGTCGAATAGGGCGCCGGCCACCACCGCCCCTATTCCGGCGCTCGTTCAGCCCTGAAAGACCACCGGAAACCAATCCTCGCGCAGCTTCTGTCCCGGCTGCATGCCATGGCCGTGATAGGGCGGCGAGGTGCGGCCCGGTCGCTCGACATAATGGGCATCGTCGCCGACCCAGCGCAGCGACAACGCCCGGCGCCGGGCCGCGGTCATATTGCCGCGCGCGCCGTGTGCCGTCCTGAAGTCGAACAGGATGGCGTCGCCCGGCTCCATCTCCCATTCGATAACTTTCATCGACGGATCGGTGTCGGGATCGGGCACCGGACGATAATCGCCCTCGGCCGCGTAAAAATTGCCGTCGTCCAGCCAGCGCACCGGCAGGATCATCTTGTCCCATCTGTGCGAGCCGGCGATCAGGCGCAGCGTCGCTTCCTTCACCGGATCGATGGGGATCCAGAAGCTCACCGTCTGCTGGCCGTCGACAAAATAATAGGGGATGTCCTGGTGCCACGGCGTCGGTTTCTGCGTACCGGGCTCCTTGACCAGCACATGGTCGTGGAAGAACTGCGCGGTGCGCGACTGCATCACCGCGGCCGCCAGTCGCGCCGCCGGCGAATTGCGCACGACATCGACGAATTCAGGGATACGCTCCCAGTTGCAGTAGTCGTCGAAGAAGCTGCCCTTGCCGCCAGCGATGTCGGACGCGGTGGCGCTGCGGCTCCGCATGTTGCGCTCGATGCCGGCGGCAATCGTGTCGACCCAGCCCTTGAAGGCGCCGCGGATACAGACCGCGCCGTCACGCTGGTAGTCGGCAATTGTCTGCGCATCGATGATTTCGGTGACGATTGGCTGCGTGGCGGTTTGGGAAGCCATGGTGTCCTCCTCTCAGGATCGAGGCCACTATCGCAATGTCCTCTCATTCAGTAAAATAATAACTTCTCATCTGACACATAGGTTTTGACTATGAGCCTTACGCTCACGCAACTCCGCTATCTCATCGCCGTCGCCCGCCATGGCAGCGTCACCGGCGCGGCGCGAGCGATCAACATTTCGCAGCCGTCGGTTTCAGTGGCCATCGACACCATCGAAAGGGATTTCGGCCAGAAACTATTCGTACGCCAGCGGGGAAGCGGCGTTTCGCTGACCTCGTTCGGCCGTGTCGTGGTAACGAAGGCAAAGCAGGTTCTTGCCGAGACTGACGAACTCATGAGCCTGGGGGCGGGCAATTCAGCCATCGGTGGGGAGCTGGTGCTCGGCTGCTTCGAGGATCTGGCGCCCTTTTTCGCGCCGGGCCTTATCCGCGCCTTCTCCGAACGTCATCCAGCGGTCGCGGTTGTCGTCCGTGACGAGACGTTCGAGACGCTTGGGCGACGCCTGGCGGACGCCACAGTCGACCTCGGCCTCAGCTACGATCTCGGCCTGCCGTCGCATTTCGCCCGCATCCTGCTGCACGAGCTTCGGCCGCATGCGCTGCTGCCGGCGGGCCATGCACTGGCGGGCCACCCCGAGGTCAGCCTGGCGGATCTGGCCGCCTACCCGCTGATCACGACCGACCAGCCGCATAGCTGGCAGCATATGCTCGACCTGTTCCGCGGCCGTGGCCTGTCGCCGGTGGCCGACATGCGAACAAGTTCGTTCGAACTCCAGCGCAGCATGGTGGCCAACGGCTTCGGCGTCGCGGTCAGCTATACCCGCCCGCATGGCGACCGCAGCTATGACGGCTTGCGCCTCGTCTGCAAACCGCTGTCGGATCCGCTGCCCATGCAGCGCATCATTCTCACCCACGATACGCATCAGCGCGTGTCGAATGCGGCGCTGGCTTTCATCGCGGTGGCGAAAGTCTGGTTTTCCACACGCGACATCTTCGCGTCGTGACGGTTGGCGGGCCGCCGCTCCTCCGCTTGCCGCTTGACGGTTTCCGCCACTGCTGCCACTCCATGCCAATGGAACCTGTCCAGTCAAAAGCGGCCCAGGGTCGCGTCGCCGATGCGCCGAACCGCCATTGGGTCTATCGCGTGCTGCCGCGCGCGATCTGGCCCTATGCGCAGCTGGCGCGGTGGGACAGGCCGATCGGCTGGCAATTGCTTTTGTGGCCATGCTGGTGGTCGGCCGCACTTGCGGCGAGCGCCTATCCGCGCCCAGGCGACCCGCTGCTCTCGCTGCTGCCGGCGCCCTTGTACCTCGTGCTCTTCCTGATTGGCGCCATCGCCATGCGTGGCGCCGGGTGCACCTATAACGACATTGTCGACCAGGACATCGATAACCAGGTCGAACGCACCAGCTCACGCCCGCTACCGTCCGGTCAGACCACGCGCCGGCGGGCCTGGCTGTTTCTTGTCCTGCAGGCCCTGGTCGGCCTGGCGGTTCTCCTGCAGTTCAACAGCTTTGCCATTCTGCTCGGCGTCTGCTCGCTGGCGATCGTCGCCGTCTATCCATTCATGAAGCGGATAACCAACTGGCCGCAACTGTTTCTCGGCCTCGCCTTTTCCTGGGGCGCGCTGATGGGGTGGGCGGTCGAGTTCGGTGATCTCGATGGCCCCGCCATCATGCTCTATATCGGTTCGATCCTGTGGGTGATCGGCTATGACACGATCTATGCCCACCAGGACAAGGAAGACGACGCCATTGTCGGCGTGCGTTCGACCGCGCGGCTGTTCGGCGACAACACCAAGGCATGGCTCGCGGGGCTCTATGGCGGTACGCTGATCTGCTTCGCCATCGCCTTCGCCTCGGCGCAAGCCCCGGTGGTGGCACTGGCGGGATTGATCGCCGCCGGCGCCCACATGGCGCGGCAGATCGCGGTTCTGGATATCGACGATCCAGACCAGTGCCTGCGGCTGTTTCGGTCGAACAACCAGGTCGGCTGGCTGATTTTCCTCGGCCTCATCGGCGGCGCGCTGTGGGTGACGCTGAAGCCGCTGGTGTAGCGGCTTATCCTTCTCCCCGTCTCTATACGAAGAGAAGGTGGCGGCAGCCGGATGAGGGGCAGCGCCGACCTTTGGAGGCGAGGCGAGGGTTCATCGACGAACCAGCGCACACGCAATTAAGGCCAAAATCATGCCAGCGCTGCCTCTCATCGCCCTGCCGGGCACTTCTCCCCGTATAGTGACGGGGAGAAGAACGCTAGTCTCTTGAAATGATCTCCTCGCCGCCGATCACCAGCCTGAGGCCGAGGTCACCGGCTCTGCGGCGGGCAAGGAAGCGGGGGCGGCGCATATTGGAAACGCGGCCCTTGCGGCGCTCCCGCGGCGGCAATGTCTTGATGGCGGCGCCGAGCGATTCTTCCAGGGTGCGGGCGACGCCATCGGATTCGATCAGCAGCATCGGCAGACGGTAGGCGTCGGCCCAGGCGCGCCAGTCGGCGGCGACGTCTTCGAGATCGTCGGCCACCAGCAGCGGCACCGACAGCATCGGATCGTTGTGCAGGAGTTCCAGGGTCACCGTGACATTGCCTTCCGGATCCTCCATCGCACGGGCGGCGACGCCGCGAAATGCATTGGCGGGCAGCACGATGATCGCCGGCAGGCCGCTCATCTCGAGCAGGCGGCGGATCACGGCGCCGCGCTGGTCGATGGTGAAGGTTACGTCGCCATAATCGTCGCGCGTGGCATAGCTCACCACCTGCGGCAGGCGGAATGGGTCGAGACGCATGTTGCGTCCCGCCCAGACTGGCTTCAGTCCAGTGTTCACGTTCATAGAGCGCCTTCCTGTCTGTCTCCTGAGAGCCGGTGTCCGGTTCTCTCCGGGCCAGTTTTCCCGGCCTCGTTATGGGGAAACAGTAGCGCCGGCTCCTTACCGCCGCGCTTAAGAAAGTCGGTTAAATTTTGCTGATCTCAGGGATGGTTATCGGAATGCCACCAGCCACAGGATGTTGAAAGGATCAGATAACCTTACCAGGATTCATGATGCCCGCCGGATCGAAGGCAGCCTTTACCCGGCGCATCAGATCGATGGCCATCGGCGGCGCGGTGGCGATCAGTTCGTCGCGCTTCAACTGACCGATGCCGTGCTCGGCCGAGATCGAACCGTGCAGGCTGCGCACCACGTCATGCACGGCCTTGTTCATCGCATGATAGAGCGCCAGGAACGCCTCGTCGTCGCCATCGACGGGCCGTGAAATGTTATAATGGAGGTTGCCGTCTCCCATATGGCCGAAACAGACCACGCGGGCGCCGGCGCTCACTGACGCCACGGCGCCGGCGGCCTCCCTTATGAAGCGCGGTATCGATGCGATCGGCACCGAAATGTCGTGCTTGATCGAAGCGCCTTCCGGCTTTTGTGCCTCGGGCAACAGCTCGCGAAAATCCCAGAAGGCATCGCCCTGCCCGAGGCTGGCGGCGATGACGGCATCGCCGACGAATTCCTGCTCTAGACCCGCCGAAAGCACATCCTCGATCAGCGCCCGAGAATCCTCCGCCGAGCGGCCGGACGATATCTGCATCAGCACGTACCAGGGCCAGTCTTCGGCCAGCGGCCGCACGACGCCCTGGGCGTGCGCAAGGGTAAAGTCATACGGGCGCTTGCCGATCAGTTCGAAGGCCGTGAGTGCGGCCCCGGCGCGGTCCATGGCCAGGCTGAACAGGGAAAGGGCGGCTTCGGGCGACGACAGGCCGACGAAGGCGACGTCCGTCCCCTTCGGCTTCGGGAACAGTTTGAGCACGGCGGCGGTGATGACACCGAGCGTGCCTTCGGCGCCGACGAACAGGTTCTTCAGGTCGTAGCCGGTGTTGTCCTTCTTCAGTTTGCGCAAATCGTCGAACACCTCGCCGGTCGGCAGCACCACCTCGACGCCGAGGCACAGTTCGCGCGCATTGCCATAGGCCAGCACGCCGGTGCCGCCGGCATTGGACGACAGGTTGCCGCCGATCTGGCAGGAGCCTTGCGCGGCGAGCGACAGCGGAAACAGCCGGTCGGCGGCATCGGCCGCTTCCTGCAAGGTCTGCAGGATGACACCGGCCTCGACCGTGACCGTATTGGACAGCACATCGATCTCGCGGACGCGGTTCAGCCGCGATAGCGACAGGACGATCTCGCGACCGGATCTGTCCGGCACCTGCGCGCCGACCAGCCCGGTGTTGCCGCTTTGCGGCACGATCGGCGTTCCGGTCTCTGTCGCCAGCCGCATGATCCGGCTGACCTCGTCGACGCTGCCCGGCCGCAGCACCAGGGACGTCGCGCCGTGCCAGAGGCCGCGTCGCTCGATCAGATAAGGCGCGATGTCCTGCTGGTCGCGCAGCGCATATTTGTCGCCGACGATCGCCGCGAAACGATCGATGAGGGCGGGATCGAGTGTCTTTGCGGTTGCGGTCATCTGGGAAAACTACGTTGTGGGCTGTGCGTTGTCACGAGGAGCGGCGGCACGGGAGAGCCGGTCGTTGATGGCCTCGCCGAGCCCGTCAAAGGGAATTGGCTCGACGGCGATAATCCGCGCGCCGCTACGGTCCAAATCCTGCATGTAGGCAAAGAGATTGCTTGCCGCTTCACGCAGGTCACCTGACAGCGAGAGGTTGAGGAAAGCGGTCGCGCCGCGCCAGCCTTCCGCGCGCTGGTCGCCGAAGGCAAGCAACGCTTCTCCTTCACCAACCGTGCCGGCATTGAGCCGAACAGCCGCGCCCGGTGCGTAGTGCGAGGCAAGCATGCCCGGCGCCTCGACGCCGGCAATGCCGCCGCGCAGCAGCTCCATGCGGATGGCCGCCTCGATCTCGTCGGCGGCAATGCCGCCGGGCCGAAGCAGGCGCAACCTTTCGCCTTCGGCCTTGACGATGGTCGATTCCAGCCCGACCGGCGTGGCGCCACCATCGACCACCAGTTTGATGCGCCCGCCTAAATCCGCAGCCACCGCCTGCGCCGTCGTCGCGCTGATCTTGCCGGATGAGTTGGCGCTGGGCGCGGCAAGCGGTCGGCCAAGCCTGGCGATCAGGTCGCCGCCAAAACCTCTCGGCATGCGCACGGCGATCGTGTCGAGCCCGGCCGTGACCAGCGGATGAATGCCGTTGCCGGGGCGCTGTGGCAGTACCAGCGTCAGCGGACCCGGCCAGAAGGCAAGCGCGAGCTTCCTGGACAGCGGATCGAACGAGGCGATGCGCTCGGCCATCGCCATGTCGGCGACATGGGCGATCAGCGGATTGAAACGCGGCCGCCCCTTGGCTTCGAAAATGCGCGCCACGCCAATGCCGTTGGTGGCATCGCCGGCAAGCCCGTAGACGGTTTCCGTCGGGATGGCGACGACATCGCCGCCCAGGAGCAGCGCCAACGCCGGTTCCATCGCTTCGCCGACGGCAAGTATTTCAGCCACTCTCGTCACCTCGCGGATGCCGGCTGCGTAATACGATGGGGCCGCCGGGGCAAGCGGGCATTGGCAATTCATCAATTCCTAAAATGCTATCTTTCCACGAAAGCCGGCATCAATCGCCGAGTACTATCGTGCGGCTTCTGGGCAATGGGAGCTATGTCGGTGTCTGTTCGTATCTGGGGAGCGCTTGCCATCACTTTGGCCTCAATGGGTGGCGGGGCTAAGGCCTCGTCGCTGGTCTTTCCCGGTGCGCCGGCCTCGACACCCTCCATCCTTGCGCTGAAGGCGGCCGACGGCAAGGCGAGCGATGTTGTGTCCGTCGTTGTGCTTGGCGAGCCTGACGTCACCTACGAAAAGGTCGCGGCAATCCCCGGCAAGGCCGAGGCGAGGCACTCCTTCGCGCAGAGCCCGATGATCATTAGGGGCGGCGTCGTCGGCGGCGCTTTCTCGACACCCATGCAGGCCAAGGCGCCGGCCGCGGCAACGGCCCCAGCCACCCCAACCGCCCCCGCCACGGCGACGGCCTCGGCAGCCCCCGCGCCGGCAGCGCACGGGAAAGCAGCGGCACCGGCGGCAGCCGCGCCGCCTCCGCCAGCCCACCAGCCTGCTTCAGGAGCCGGCAAGGTCAAGTAGCGACCACGCAAACCGGACGGGCAAAATGCGCAGCGGCTTGACGGCGGTCTGGCGTCCTGCGCACCACTGTCCGGCGAATTTCTTCTAGAGTATCTTGCTGGCGGCCCTGCGGCTGATTTTCGCCAAGTGGCTCCAGCGGACGCAATTGCATCGTTCAAGGCAGAGGGGGTTGCTCATGAAAAATTCGAAGACCGTTACCGTGGCAGGGCTTCTGTTGGCGTCATTGCTTGGTGGCGTGGCCCAAGCGGACGACATGCTGGGATCCTATGTCGCGCGCATTTCTGATCGCGACCACCAGGCGAGCGACGGCTATGCGCTGGATGGCGCCGCGCAGATGGTGCGGCAAGACCGTGCCAACTGGCACAAATTCCATCGCCGCGACGGCGACGACGAGGGCGACGCCTGGTTCAGGACCAACGACCAGCGCGCCGACCTGCAGCGCATGCTGGAGCGCCCCGGCGCGATGAGTTCCTCGACCAAGCGCGCCATCGTCAATGGCGAGCCGCTGATCCAGGTCGACGTCTATGAAAACAGCGTGCGCGTCAGCATCCTGGAGAACTGATCAAATCAATTTGGGAAGACGGCGGAAGGGCGGCGCGAAAGCGCCGCCCTCGAGAATCTGTTACCTGAAAATCAGGCTGCTTCTTCCTTGTCGTCGTCGTCTTCGGACTCGCCGTCTTCGGATTCTTCGGCGTCATCGCCTTCGGCCTTCACGGTGTCATCGGCGTCGTCTTCGTCAGACTCTTCGCCGTCTTCATCGTCGCCTTCCTCGTCATCGCCATCTCCGTCTTCGTCAGACAGATCAGCGGCTTCGACCGTGATCGCAGCGGCGTGATCGAGGGCGGTTTCGGAAGCGGATTCAAGCGGCTCGGCAGGAGCCGAGGTTTCTTCTGTCACTTCGATTTCGTGATCGGAATTCATGGAAGCCTCCGTTGGGATGGGGAACACGCCCCTTTTGCCACGGAGAGATCATCGTCATATGACTGTAAGCCGGCTCGAAGGGCCGGCCGGAACATATTTTTCCCGGGGCCTGCGGCCCCCGCTATCCCTGCGTGATCTCAGGACAAACGGAAACCGTTTGTCCGAGAAAATCGATGCCGACTTTTCGGCAAAGTGCTTCTCAACCAGCGATTTTCGAGAAATCCGCGACCTGACCGGTAGCCGTGCGAATGCGCGCGAGCAGCGCCAGTCGGTTGGCACGCACGGACAGGTCCTCATCATTCACGAGAACATGCTCAAAGAATGAATCAACGGGTTCACGCAACACGCTAAGCGCCAGCATGGCAGCCGAAAAGTCTTGGTTTTGAATCGCTTCGCCGGCTTGCTTCTCGGCCTGATTCACCGCGGCAAACAGCGACTTCTCCGCATTTTGCCGGAACAACGCCGGCTCGACGGTTTCGGCGACCGCCGTTTTCTTCTTCTCCTCGGCCGCCAGGATGTTGGCCGCCCGCTTGGTGCCGGCGAGCAGGTTCTTGCCATCCTCGCTGTCGAGGAAGGAGCCGAGCGCTTCGACGCGGCGCACGATCTGCAGGAGGTCGTCGGACTGCGGCGTTATCACCGCGTCGATCAGGTCATGGCGCGCGCCCTGGTCGCGGAGGTAGACTTTCAGGCGGTCGCGGAAGAAGGCGAGGAGGTCGATCACCTCGGCCCCAACCTGCCTTCCTTTGAATTCCCGCATCCCTCGCCCAATAGCTCCGCCACGAGGACGCTGCATCGATTGGTGGACAAAGAGAACATGAGATTCTGCTAGTTCGGCGATGCTCAATTGAATTCTATTCTCAATAAGAATTCTCACTACCCCAAGTGCAGCCCTTCGCAGTGCATAAGGATCCTTAGATCCAGTCGGCTTCTCGTCGATTTCCCAAAATCCGACCAGCGTATCGAGCTTGTCTGCAACCGCAACGGCCACAGATACCGGATCAGTCGGCACCCGGTCTGACGGTCCTTGCGGCTTGTAGTGCTCCTCGATGGCCGCGGCTACGGATGGATGCTCGCCCTGCAGCAGCGCATATTTGCGGCCCATCGCCCCCTGCAGTTCGGGAAACTCGCCGACCACTTCGGTGGTGAGATCGGCCTTGGCGAGAACCGCCGCACGGCCCGCGAGCGTGGGATCGGCGCCAACGACCGGCGCCAATTCTTCCGCCAATCGCTTGATGCGCCCCACCCGCTCGCCCTGCGTGCCAAGCTTGGCATGGAAGGTCACATTGAGATGGTCGAGCCGCGCCATGCGCTGGTCGAGCGGCTTTTTCAGATCGAGCCCGAACTTCTCGGCCGATGCCTGGAGTTGGTCAAGGTCCGGCAAATCGCCCTGGTCGGTAGTCCAGAAATAAAGCGCGTCGGACAGGCGAGCGCTCACCACCTTGCCGTTGCCGTGAGCGATCTCCTTGCCGCCATCCTTCGCTTCGATGTTGGCGGTGAGGATGAAGCGGTTGGAGAGCGTATCGCTTTCCCCCTGCGGCCGCGTGACAAAGCATTTCTGGTTGGCGCGGATCGTCAGGCGGATCACCTCGGCCGGAATGGCAAGGAAAGCCTCTTCGAACTCGCCCATCAGCACGACGGGCCATTCGACCAGCCCCGACACTTCCTCAAGCAAGCCCTCGTCCTCGACCAGGTCGAGCCCGTTGGCGAAGGCGAGGTTGCGGGCGTCGGCGAGGATGATCTCCTTGCGACGGTCGGCGTCGAGCACGACCTTCCCCGCCTCCAGCTTGCCCACATAATCGTCGAAGCGGCGCACGGTGATTTCGCCGGGCGCGAGGAAACGGTGGCCGTAGGTGATGTTGCCCGAACGGATGCCGTCGATCTCGAAATCGACCACCACCGGCTCCTCGGTCTCGGGGCCGAAGGTGCACAGGATCGACTGCAGCGGGCGCACCCAGCGCAGCGAGCCCGGCTTGGCCGAGGCCGATCCCCAGCGCATCGACTTCGGCCACGGAAAATCGCGGATAATGTCAGGCACCAGTCCAGCGATGATCTCTTCGGCCGCCCTGCCCGGCTTCGAAATGTGGGCGACGTAGAAGTCGCCCTTCTTCGGGTCAGAATGGACATGCGCCTCGGCGATCGAAGACAGGCCGGCCTTGCGCAGGAAGCCCTGGACCGCCTGTTCTGGCGCCGATGTCGACGGCCCCTTGATATCCTCGTGAATGTCTTTGGAGCGTGCGGTGAGCCCGCGTATATCGAGCGTCAGGCGCCGGGGCGTCCAATACTCACGCGCCGCCTCATAGGTGAGACCCGCCTCGATCAGACCGTCGGTCAGCATCTTCTTCAAATCGCCCGCCGCCTTGCGCTGCATGCGGGCAGGAATTTCCTCGGAACGAAGTTCAAGAAGCAGGTCAGGCATCGGGGTCAGCTCATGCGGGAGAGTGGTCCGGGCGGGGCATAGCAACTCGGCTGGCCGCTGTCACCCTTTCCATAAATTTCAATAGGCCTGTCGGGACGAGCCGAACCCGCCCGTCCTTGGATCAAAGATTTCCATGAACCGAAAGCTGCGCTGAAGCGACCCACGCTCAGGCAGGGAACTATTGGCTGAACGACGATGAAAACGGCATCCAGACTTCTTCAGATCCTTGCGCTCAGCGCCTGCTTCACCGCGCAGGCCCACGGCGCCTTCTCGATGCCGGGCGTGCGGCAGGCGCTACGGACAATGGCTGGCCAGAGCGGCCAGGTCTTGCCGCCGATCCATGCTTCCCTCGGAGTGATCGAGGACGCTTGAGGCTCAGGCCGCCAATCCACCGGCCTGCGTCTTCAAGAACGCCTCGCCGCAGGCCTTCGCCAGATTGCGCACGCGCAGGATGTAGCTCTGGCGCTCGGTGACAGAGATCACGCCACGCGCGTCCAGCAAATTGAAGACATGGCTGGCCTTGATGCACTGGTCATAGGCCGGGAAGACCATCTTGTGCATCGGCAGATTGTCGTTCGAGGCCGGCGCGCCGGCCTCGAGCAGAGCCTTGCACTCGGCCTCGGCGTCCTCGAAATGCCTGAGCAGCATCGCCGTGTTGGCGTATTCGAAATTGTGGCGGGAATATTCCTGCTCGGCCTGCAGGAAGACATCGCCATAGGTCACCTTGTCGGCGCCCTCGCGGCCGTTGAAGTTGAGGTCGTAGACATTGTCGACGTCCTGCACATACATGGCCAGGCGCTCCAGGCCGTAGGTGAGTTCCCCCGCCACCGGCGCGCATTCGATGCCGCAGACCTGCTGGAAATAGGTGAACTGCGACACCTCCATGCCGTCGCACCAGCATTCCCAGCCAAGCCCCCAGGCGCCCAACGTCGGGCTTTCCCAATCGTCCTCGACGAAACGTATGTCGTGCAGCAACGGGTCGACGCCGATTGCCGCCAGCGAGCCGAGATAGAGCTCCTGCAGATTGGGCGGATTGGGCTTCAGGATCACCTGGTACTGGTAGTAGTGCTGCAGCCGGTTCGGATTCTCGCCATAGCGGCCGTCCTTGGGACGGCGCGAAGGCTGGACGTAGGCGGCGTTCCAGCCCTTGGGACCTAGCGCGCGCAGCGTCGTTGCCGGATGAAAGGTGCCGGCGCCGACCTCCATGTCATAGGGCTGGAGGATAACGCAGCCATAAGCCGCCCAGTAATTGTGCAAAGTGAGGATCAGCCCCTGGAACGAGCGGCTGGGATGCATATGGGCTGGGATTTCAATCGTCACGGTGGCCTCGGCGACACAGGCTAGCTTGCGGCCACGTCCTAGAGACACGGCGGCGAAGCGTCAAGCAAGGCGCGCGCCCGCGACCTTTGCAGGACCGGTCGAAAGCTTTGCGAGCGGCTGGCCCATTGCCGGACGTGGCGACCTGCGCTCTCTTCGAAGCCCTGTATCACCCATGTCAACGACGACAGGTCAAGCCATGTCCAACCCCGTCACCATCCGCCCCGTCACGCGCCAGGATTTCGACCGATGGCTGCCGCTGTGGGACGGCTATAACGCATTCTATGGCCGTTCGGGCGAGACGGCGCTGGCAAGCGACATCACGGCAATGACGTGGTCCCGCTTCTTCGACGCCTATGAGCCAGTGCATGCGCTGGTCGCGGAAAACGAAGGCGAGTTGCTTGGCCTCGTCCACTACCTGTTCCACCGCAGCACGACGGCGATCGCACCAAACTGCTATCTGCAGGATCTTTTCACCAACGAAGCCTCGCGCGGCAAAGGCGTCGGCCGGGCGCTGATCGAAGGCGTCTACGAGCGCGCCCAGGTGGCCGGTTCCGGCCGAGTATACTGGCTGACGCATGAAACCAATCACGCGGCGATGAAGCTTTATGACAAGGTCGGCGAACGCTCTGGCTTCGTCGTCTATCGAAAGATGTTCTGAGCGCGTCGGCAGGCGTTTTGAGCGGACGGATCTCAAAACGAAAACGGGGCTCCGAGAGCCCCGTTCGCATTCCAAAAAGGCGGTTTCACCCCTTCGGGGCAGGCACCGGCTCGGGCTTGACCTTCGGCGTTTCCTGCGCCGTGTTCGACTCGATCGGCGGCAGGCCCTTCATCAGCTTCTGCTGCAGGGTGGCCAGCACATCGGGATCCGGCTTCAGGTCACGGGCCTGGTTCCACTGGAAGGTGGCTTCCAGCTTGCGACCGACGCGCCAGTAGGCGTCGCCGAGATGGTCGTTCAGAACCGGATCTTCCGGCTTCAGTGAGACCGCGCGTTCCATCTCGCGCACCGCGTCATCGAACCGGCCGAGGCGGAAATAAGCCCAACCCAGGGAATCGACGATGTAGCCGTCGCTCGGCTTGAGATCGACGGCCTTCTGGATCATCTCCAGCCCTTCCTTCAGGTTGGTGTTCATGTCGACCCAGGAATAGCCGAGATAGTTCAGCACCTGCGGCTGGTCTGGCTGCAATTCCAGCGCCTTGCGGAAATTCGGCTCGGCCTTTGGCCATTCCTTCAGCCGCTCATAGGCGATGCCGCGCTGGTAGAAGATGTTCCAGTTGGCGGCGGTCGGTGTCTTCAGCACCTCGACGGCCTTGTCGTAGAGATTGGCGGCGGAGCGGAAATCCTCCTTCGAGGAGTAGACACCGCCGAGCGCCAGATAGGCGCGCATGTCGTTTGGATGAGCTTCGACGAAGGCCTTCAAATGCGTGATCGCCTCGTCATGGCGGTCGAGATCGGCAAGGTTGAGGCCAAGCTGCAGGTCCGAAATCTCCTTCAGTGGCGAAGAGTCGGGGATGCGCCGATAGAGTGCGATGGCGCCCTCGCCGTTCTTCAGCTGTTCGGCCACGGCGGCGAGCTGCACGAGGGCAGCGTCGCTGTCGGGCTTCAGGGCCAAGGCATATTGCAAATAAAGGCGCACGAATGGCTCGCCGCCGCCACGGTTGAGCGCGGTGGCAAGATCGAGCAGGATTTCGGAAGCACCGTCGGACGGACCGGACACGAAGGGCGCGATCTTGTCGCCCTTGCTGATCCTGTCGCGCAAGGCGACGATTTCCAGCTTGCCCGGCGAGAACGCCTCGGCCTGGTCGAGAACCGACATCGCCTTGGCCTTGTCGCCCTTACGGGCCAGGAACGAGGCATAGGCCTGCGCATTGCGCATCCAGGTTTCAGGCGCCGCACCGCCGGCGGTGGTGTCCTGCATCGTCGCGGCATAGATAGCCTCGGCCTTTTCAGGCATACCAGACGCATCGGCGATCAGGGCGCGGTGGAAGGATTTGAACAGGCCGAACCAGTCCGGCCCCTGCAGCTTGTCGATAGAAACCATCGCTTCGCTGGCCTGGCCGGCACCTTGCTCGGCCCAGCCGGACATGACGCCGGAGATCAGCCGATCGAGATCGGATTCCAGCGACAGCTTGAGCCAGTACTGTGCCTTGGTGAAATCCTTCTTGTGGAAGGTGTCGACCGCCAGCGCCAGGCGCGAGAAGCGCTCGACATCGGGCACTTCCTTGAGCTTGTCGGCATAGACCAGCGATTCGTCGAAGCGGCCTTGAGCGATCAGCGACAGCATCAGGCTCTGCTGCAGGGCTGTGTCACCAGGATTGAAGGCCAGGGCTTGCTTGTAATAGGCGATGGCGCTGTCGAGGTCGTTGTCGCCCTCGGCGATCCTGGCAGCCAGATAGGCGCCCGAGAATGACGAGATCTTGACCGGTTCGGTGGATTGCTTGGCATAGGCCGGCAATGCCGAAATCGCCATGCCCGTCACAATTGCCAGCCTTGTCAGCCAGCGCGCACGTCCTTGCTGCATCATATCCCTTTCAGCCAGGCGCCATCTCCGCGTCAGCGGATCGACCCAGACTCGATCTTTCCAGGCAAAGCATGGCCTTTTTGGGGTCGCGCTTCAATCCGCCTGAAATTCACAATCGGGTCACCCGATTAACAAACCATGGCTAAATGGGACGGTTTTGCGCGTCAACAGGCCGCCGCAGCCGCGCATCGCGATAGCCGCCGCTTGCCACCGCGCCGCACAGCCCGCTCCATTCGCAGCCGCCGCACGCCTTGCGCACGTGGCCGGTCGAAAACGCCTGCCGCAGCCTTGTCAGGATGGCGGCATCGAGATCGACGCGGATGCCGTGCCGGATCGGCCGAGCCAGCAGCGCTTCCACGTCTTCCGCGGCCTGCCGGTCCCGCCCGGCCGCGCCGTCACGCAGGCAGTGCGGTTCCGGCTCGCCAAGCAACGGAGCGCAGATGTCGTCTGGTCCGGAAACGAGGAGGATGTCTTCGCCCCGGCTCAAGCGCTCCGCGATTCCGTCATAATTGGCGGTGAAAGCGGGGCTGTATCCCTTGCCCACATAGGTGAGCAGGCAAAGGAGATGGTGGGCGCGCAGCCTGACCGTCACGGCTTCGGCAAGTTCATCTTGCCGCGCGGGAGCGCCATCAGCGTCGCGGCGCCAAGCGCCGATTTCAGCAACCCGCCGACGATGAACGGCACGAAGCCGAAGGTGACGGCCTTCTCGGCGCCGATCAGGACGGCAAGCCAGGCTGTGCCGAGAGCCAGGCAGGCAAGATTGCCGAGCAGCATGGCGGCGAAGGCAGGCAAAACCCTGTTGCCGTTCCAGCCGCGCTCGGCCAACCAGCCGACCAGTGCGCCGGTGACAGGAAAGGCAAAGAGATAGCCACCCGTCGGGCCCACGAAATGCTGAATGCCGGCAGCGCCGCCGGCCAGGACTGGAAAGCCGACAGCACCTTCGACCAGCCATGCCGCGATCGTCACCGCGCCAAGCCGCCAGCCATAGAGTGCGCCAATCAGCGTCACGGCGAAGGTCTGCATGGTCACCGGAACTGGCACCATCGGAACCTCGATGTGGGAGGACAGCGCCAGCAACAGCGTGCCGAGCACGACGGCGCCGGCCTGCCAACCGAGCGATCGCTGCTGGAGACGCAGCGGGCTGAAGGACGGTCTGGCGGACGAGAATACGAGGTTGGTCATAGGCTTCCCTTCGGTCGATCCGAAATTATAGATAATTTTTGCCTTCGATCTATTATCGAATCCACATTTCTGGAGCGATAGCAAGCCTAGGCTTGGGAAAAGATCGTTCAACCCACGATCGCGAAAGCTTCGCGCGTGGCGCCGGAGGCTGTCCTGACCGGCTTGCGGCCAATCCATTGGACATGCCGTCCCAATGTTGTCGCGGCCGATTCGGTGTTCCCCTGCCGCAAGGCGGTGAGGATCGCCCGGTGGTCCTGGTCGGTGCGCGTCTCCCACTCCGAGCGCCAGGCCGCGAACAGGAAGCGGGCGCTCGCCGCGTGCAGGTCGTCTATGGTGGCAAGCAGGCGGGGCATGCCACAGGGCGTCAGGATCAGCCGGTGAAAGGCGCGATTGGCCTCCTCCCACGACCTGACGTCATGGGATTTGTCGCCGGCTTTTGTCGCCTCCTCGGCCTGGTCGAGAATGGCCGAGGTCAGATGCGGCGCGGCTTGGCGCAGTGCCAGCACTTCGAGTGCGGCCCGCATTTCGGCGACCTCCTTGACCTCGCCCAGATCGAAGGCCGCGACACGCACGCCACGACGCGGCTCACTGACGGCGAGGCCCTGCGCCTCGAGTCGGCGAAAGGCCTCGCGCACGGGAACGTGGCTGGTGTTGAATTCCTCGGCGACATGATCCTGCCGCAACCTCGCCCCTGGCTCGATCGCGCCGGAGATGATGCGATCCGCCAAAACCTTGCCGATGCGGACCGCGATGGTGTCGTCAGTGCCCTTGGCCATGTTTTATAGATAATTTGCGACTGGGCTGCTTGTCGAGACGGCAGGGCGAATTCACAGGCGTCTTTTCACTGACGGCCCCGGCAGGAAGCCGTGAGGCGCTCAGTTCACGCGGCTGATGCAGAAGTCGATGACGTCGATCAGCGCCGATTTCTGCGGCGTCTCTTCCAGCGGCGCCAGCGCGTCGCGGGCGATCTCGCCGAAATGGCGGGCGCGCCCGATCGTATCGGCAATGGCGCCGTGGCGGGTCATGAGGCCGATCGCCTTTTCCAGCCCGGCGTCGTCGGTGACATTGTCCTCGATGGCGCGCTTCCAAAAGGTGCGTTCGGCCTTGCTGCCGCGCCGGTAGGCGAGGATGACCGGCAAGGTCACCTTGCCCTCGCGGAAATCGTCGCCGACATTCTTGCCCAGATCCTTGCTGGTGCCGCCATAGTCCAGCGCATCATCGATCAGCTGGAAGGCAAGGCCGAGATTCATGCCGTAGGAACGCAGCGCCGCACGGTCGTTGCGGGTCGCCTGGGCGATGACCGGGCCAACCTCGGCGGCGGCCGAAAACAGCGCGGCGGTCTTGGCCTTGATGACGGCGAAATGCTCGTCCTCGGTGGTTTCGAGGTTCTTGGCGGCGGCCAGCTGCATGACCTCGCCCTCGGCGATGATCGAGGCTGCGCTGGACAGGATGTCGAGCGCTTCGAGCGAGCCGACATCGACCATCATGCGGAAGGCCTGGCCGAGCAGGAAGTCGCCGACCAGCACGCTGGCCTGGTTGCCCCAGATCATGCGGGCGGTCTTCTTGCCGCGCCGCATGCCGCTTTCATCGACCACGTCGTCATGCAGAAGCGTGGCCGTATGCATGAATTCGACCGAAGTGGCGAGCTTGACGTGGCCCTCGCCGGCATAGCCGAACATCTGCGCCGCAGCCAGCGTCAGCATTGGCCTGAGCCGCTTGCCGCCGGAAGAGATCAGGTGGTTGGCGACCTCGGGAATCATCTCGACGTCGGAGCCGGCCTTGGACAGGATCAGCTCGTTGACACGTCCCATATCGGCAGCAGTCAGATCGATGAGATCCTTGATGGAGGCGGGCTCCCGCTTCCCGTTTTCGATGTTGAGAACGACACCCACGACAATCACTCCCGTCTTGGTATAACGCGTGCGACGGCACCCTTAGTCCCAACAAGACTCTAGGGCGGCTGGCACGGCCACGGCAAGTGGCGAATTGGCGCGGCGGCGGCGACAACGTGTCAACGCCGCGAAATGCGGGAATGCGGCCGCACGTTTACATGCACGCCGCAACCTGCGAGTTTCTTGCGATGATAGAGCTCATCCGCACCAACGACGCCGTCATCATCTCCTTTGTCGAATCGCTGATGCGCGATGCCGGGATCGGCTGCTTCGTCGCCGACCAGAACATGAGCGTCCTCGACGGCTCGCTTGGTATCCTGCCGCGACGCGTCATGGTCGATGCCGACCAGGCCGACGCCGCGCGCCGCATCCTGACCGATGCCGGCATCGCCAACGAGATCCGGGGGAAATAATGTCGGCCGCGCCAGCCGCCCTTGTCCCGGATACGCCGGCCCACACGGTCGATGCGTTCCACCGCGGCCGGTTCTGGCTCGTGCAGCCCAAGCATGGCGGCCATCGCGCCGGGATGGATGCAATGATGCTGGCCGCATCCGTACCGTCCTCGTTTGGCGGACGGCTCGCCGATTTCGGGGCCGGCGCCGGTGCTGCCGGTCTTGCGGTGCTGTCGCGCTGTCCGGGTGCCCAGGCTGTGCTGGTCGAACGCGCGCCTGAGATGGCGGCCTTCGCGGCAGCCACGCTTGCCCATCCGGGCAACGCGCACCTCAGCGATCGCGCTGCCGTGCTCGTCGCCGATGTCACCGTGTCGGGCCGCGCCCGGGCCGCCACCGGCCTTGCCGACAATGATTTCGACTTCGTCATCATGAACCCGCCTTTCAACGCCGCACGGGACCGCGCCACTCCCGAGCCGCTAAGAAAGGAAGCGCATGTCATGGAGGACGGACTGTTCGAAAGCTGGATCCGCAGTGCGGCGGCGGTTGTCAGGCCGCGCGGCGGGCTTGCCGTCATCGCCCGGCCCGAACAGCTCGGCGCCATTCTCGACGCGATTTCAGGCCGCTTCGGCGAAGCCGAGATGCTCGCCGTGCACCCTCGCCCGGACGCGGCCGCAATCCGCATTATCGTGCGGGCGGCACTTGGGGCACGAGGAAAGCTCGCCATCCGTCCGCCCCTGATGCTTCACGCGCGATCGGGCAACGGCCCCGACGAGCGCAGCGAAATGATCACCAACGGGCTCGCCTCGCTGTTCGGAGACTGAGCTGTTGGCGGCCTACACATTGCCGTTGGCCGGGAAATCCCTACATGCCTGCAACCATCGCCGGAGACCACGCCATCGTGAAACGTCTTTTCAACCGCCTGCTGCCGAAGTCCTGGCGCTCCTCCGTCGTCACCGTTCCGGTCATCCGACTGCACGGCACCATCATGGCCGGCGGAGGCCAGTTCCGGCCGAGCCTGTCGCTTGCTTCCACCGCCGGACTGATCGAAAAGGCGTTTTCCTTCGAGGCGCCGGCGGTCGCGATCTCGATCAATTCGCCGGGCGGCTCGCCGGTGCAGTCACGGCTGATCTTCAAGCGCATCCGCGACCTTGCGGTCGAGAAGAATAAAAAGGTCCTGGTCTTCGTCGAGGATGTCGCGGCGTCCGGCGGCTACATGATCGCGGTCGCCGGCGACGAGATCTTCGCCGATCCCTCCTCCATCGTCGGCTCGATCGGCGTGGTGTCGGCCTCGTTCGGTTTCCCGGAACTGATGAAGAAGATCGGCATCGAGCGCCGTGTCCACACCGCCGGCCAGAACAAGGCGGTGCTCGATCCGTTCAAGCCCGAGAAGAAGGAAGACGTCGAGCGGCTCAAGGTGCTGCAGCTCGAAGTGCACGAGACCTTCATCGATCTGGTCAAGGAGCGCCGCGGTACGAAGCTGGCGGACGATCCGGACCTGTTCACCGGGCTGTTCTGGACCGGCAAGCGAGGCCTGGAGCTCGGCCTCGTCGATGCGCTGGGCGACATGCGCACGGTGCTGAAGACCCGCTTCGGGCCGAAGACCCAGCTCAGGCTGGTGGCGGCGCCGCGCGGTTTGTTCGGCCGCTTTGGCCTGTTCGGCTCGAGCAAGGGCTTTTCGGCGCCCGATATCGCGGCGGCTGCCGCCAGCGGCGTCATCAATGCGGCGGAAGAGCGCGCATCGTGGGCGCGCTTCGGGCTTTGAAAAAGCCATGAAAGCGTCTAGCATGGTTGCCCGAAAGACCCGACCGGCCGGTCTTACCGGCCCAGCGTGGTAGGAGTTTGACATGCCGCAGCTCATTTTTTTCGCCGTCGTCGGCGTCGCCGCCTATTTCGGTTACCGCACCTTCGTGCGCGAGGCTGAACGCGTGACGGCCAAGGTGCGGCGCACCGAAAAACAGGCGGCCAACGGCGCGATGGGAACGCTGGTCAAGGATCCGCAGACCGGCGAATACCGGCTGGCCAAGGACTGACCCTCATTTCACTCGCAATCGAGACTGCGGAATCGGGTCAGCGTGTCCGGACATGGGCCGCACCCGCCAAGATAAACCTAGCTTTGCACGTCACCGGCAGGCGCGCCGACGGCTATCATCTCATCGAAAGCCTGGCTGTGTTCACGCGCTTTGGCGACAGGATCGAGATCGCGCCGGCCGACGCCGATGAGTTCAGCGTGTCCGGCCGCTATGCGGCGGACGTACCGCTCGATGGCGGCAATCTTGTGCTGAAGGGCCGCGACGCCCTGCGGCAGGCCGCCGGCGTTCGGAGCACGCCGCCGGTAAGCATCAGGCTCGAAAAGAACCTTCCGGTCGCATCCGGCGTGGGCGGAGGGTCGAGCGACGCGGCGGCCGTGCTGCGCGGGCTGACCGAGAGCTGGGGGCTGGAGCTCGATAGCGCCGAACTGGCGCGGATCGGTCTTTCGCTTGGCGCCGATGTGCCGATGTGCCTGGCGGCAAAGCCGCTGGTCGCGCGCGGCATCGGTGAGGAACTGTCGATGGTGCCGGATTTTTCAGCACTGGGTCTCGTGCTGGTCAACCCGGGCGTGCCGGTCTCGACGACGGAAATCTTCGCCGCACTCTCCCGTCGCGATAATGAGCCGCTGCCGCCGCTGCCGCGCAGCATCGATTTTCACAGCCTGCGCAACTGGCTGGAAATCACCCGCAACGATCTTGAGCGGCCAGCCCTTGCGATGCAGCCCGCCATAGGCAGGGCGCTTTCATGGCTTGATAAGGCCGGATCGGGCTTTTCACGAATGTCCGGATCGGGCGCGACGTGCTTCGGCCTGTTCGAGACCGGCAATGTCGCCAAGCGCGCGGCGGCCGAGATCCGCGACCGCCAGCCCGACTGGTTCGTCGCGGCAACGCGCAGCATGGCGTCGGAGGCTGGGCGAGATGGCCAGAATTGACGAGAGCCGTGCCTTCATTCCGGTGCGCATCGCGGTGCTGACTGTTTCCGACACACGCAGCCTGGCCGACGACAAATCCGGCCAGACACTGGCCGATCGCATTACCAAGGCCGGCCACATCCTGGCCGCCCGCGATATCGTCACCGACGACCGCGAAAAAATCCGCGACGCCGTTCTGGCGTGGTCGCGGGACAAGGCCATCGACGTCGTGATCACCACTGGCGGTACCGGTTTTACCGGACGCGATGTGACGCCCGAGGCGCTGGAGCCGATCTTCGAAAAGCGCATGGACGGATTTTCGGAAGTGTTCCACCGCATTTCCTATGACAAGATCGGCACCTCGACTATCCAGAGCCGGGCGACCGGCGGTGTCGTCAACGCCACCTTCGTCTTCGTGCTGCCGGGATCGCCCGGCGCCTGCAAGGACGCCTGGGACGGCATCCTCGAGCCACAGCTCGATTACCGGCACATGCCCTGTAACTTCGTCGAGATCATGCCGCGCCTGGACGAACATCTGCGGCGCGGCAAATCGGCGTCGTAAGCAACGCCACGCAGAGCCGTTGCAAAAATCACCCCCCAGAGCGGTGCTGCTGCTTCGGCTGCGCTGGCCAGATTTCGGCGTCGAGCCGTCTGGTCGCCAGCCCGCGCGCTAAGGCCTCGGCGCTGCCGGCATTCTTGGACAGCGATGCCGCCTGTCGCTTGCTGATCACCAGTCCGTCGGCGAGCGCGCGGTTTGCCGAAAAGACCCGGGCCAGGAACGGTGGACGGCTGCCCCGCGCCCGCGAGAACCGGGCCGCTATTGTCTGCCTGGCCGTATGGGCGACGACGGCGTCGATCCAGCCCTCCACCAGCCTCGCACCCGGTTCGAGAAACAGCAGCCAGTCACCCTTGGCCTGGCGGATGCCGGCGGCGATGCCCCCGCTCCCCACATAGTGGCAGCCGGCATGCTCGGCGACGCGATGGGTCTGGTCACTGGAGCCCGTGTCGCAGACGACAACCTCACGCACCACGCCCTCGACCGCGCCGCCAATCAGCGTCGCCAGCGTACGGGCGAGCCCCTCCTCGTCATTGTGCGTTTCAATCAGAACACTGAGCATGATTAGCCGAATAGCGGAAAGCGTTGGTCGGCGCCAGTTTTTGCAGCGCACCATAGAAAGTTCTTGATTTGTTCTCATCGATAAAATAGGAATAATTTCATGAACAGAGCGATTCGACACAACATGGACAGTCCATGGGAGCGGGCGAAGATGGAACCGATCATGCGAGCCGACATTGCAGCCTTCGGAGCAGGACGAGCCGAAATGGCCAATGCAATGATCGAGCAGAGCGGCATGCGGGTCCGTCCGGACCGCAACCGCGGCCGGTCGGCAGGCATCAATCCGTCCGGCCGGTTCGAACCTGTCAGCCGGCATGTCTTCGACGACGGCTGGAGTTCGCTGGAGGAACTTCCTCCCTTTAAGACCGAGGTGCAGGTGGAAAAGCCGCGCACCATCATCACCCGCAACGAATCGCCCGACATCTCCTTCGACCGGTCGATCAATCCCTATCGCGGCTGCGAGCACGGTTGCGTCTATTGCTTCGCGCGGCCGACACACTCGTTCATGGGCCTGTCGCCGGGCCTGGACTTCGAATCCAAGCTGTTCGCCAAGCCCGACGCGGCACGCCTGCTCGACAAGGAATTGTCAAAGGATGGCTACCAGCCGCGCACCATCGCCATCGGCACCAACACCGATCCCTACCAGCCGATCGAGAAGCAGTACCGGATCATGCGCGAAATCCTCGAAGTGCTGGAGGCGCGCGGCCACCCGGTCGGCATCGTCACCAAGTCAGCCCTGGTCGTGCGCGACATCGACATTCTGTCGCGCATGGCGGAGCGGGGCTTGGCCAAGGTGGCGCTGTCGGTGACGACGCTTGACCGCATGCTGGCCAGGACGATGGAACCTCGGGCATCGACGCCGACCAAGCGGCTGGAGGCGATCAGGCAGCTTTCGGATGCCGGTATCCCCGCTTCGGTGATGGTGGCGCCGATCATTCCGGGCCTGACCGACCAGGAGATGGAACGCATCCTCGACTCGGCGCACCATGCCGGGGCGCGCGAAGCCGGCTATGTGGTGCTGCGCCTGCCGCTGGAGGTCAGCCCGATCTTCAAGGATTGGCTGCTGCGCCACTATCCCGACCGCTACCGCCACGTCATGTCGCTGGTCCGTTCGATGCGCGACGGCAAGGACTACGATTCGGAATGGGGCAAGCGCATGAAGGGCGCCGGGCCCTATGCCTGGCAGATCGGCCGGCGCTTCGAAATCACCGCCAAGCGGCTCGGCCTCAATGCCGAGCGGCGTACACTGCGGACCGACCAGTTCGTCGCTGCCGGCAAGGACCAGGAGCAGTTGATGCTGCTCTGAACCGAAAATCGCCTCGGCTGTTCATTGCCGCCGTGGCAAAGAAATCCCGTCCGGCCTGCCCCGGCCTGCAGACGGTGCCCTCCCGGTCCGGCGCCCCACCCGACCCGGAGGGACTTGCGGAGAATCGGAGCCGATGCGAACCTCGCCGCAACATGGCTCGCGCGCGTTCTGATTCTCCGCCTCTCTTCGAAATCGTCGAGAAACCCGATTTCTCCTTCGAGACGAAGGCGATGGCCGATGGTTTGTGGCCGGTCGCGGGGATGGACGAAGCCGGTCGCGGCCCGCTCGCGGGTCCCGTGGTCGCGGCGGCAGTGGTGCTCGACCCCGCCAATATTCCCGAGGGTCTCGACGATTCCAAGCGGCTTAGCCACCTGCAGCGCGAAGCGCTGTTCCTGCACATCATCGGCTCCGCTCTCGGCGTATCGATGGCGTCGATCAGCGCCGAGGGCATCGATGGCACCAACATCCTCAAGGCGAGCCTCGAAGCGATGCGCCGCGCACTGGTCGGGCTGCCGGTGCAGGCTAAGCTCGCGCTCGCGGATGGGCGCGACGTGCCGCCGGGATTGCCCTGCGAGGGGCGCGCGCTGATCAAGGGCGACCAGCGCTCCCAATCGATCGCCGCAGCCTCGATCGTCGCCAAGGTCATGCGCGACCGCATGATGCGCGGCTGCGGCAATCATCACGGCCGCTACGGCTTCGAAGTGCATATGGGCTACGCCACGGTCCGGCACCGCACGGCGATCGAGGCGCATGGGCCAGTGGCTCGGCTGCATCGCACCTCGTTTGCGCCGTTCCGGCTGGGCGGGACTGAAGTGGTTGAGGAAGAGAGCTTGGCCGGGCTGGAGTAGGGCGACGGCAGTGGCAATTCCATCTTCCCCACGAGGGCGGAGATTGGCCGCTTTGACGCGCCGCTTTCTCCCAAACAAAAAAGCCGCCAGGTTGCCCGGGCGGCTTCGTGTCAGCGACTGAAGAACGCTCAGTTCAGCTTGGCCTTCACATCCTGCAGCGCGGACCTGAACAGGTCGGCTCCGGCCTTGGCGTCAACCTTGGCGGCGAGCAATGCGCGTGCCGCCTCGACGGCTATATCGACGGCGCTGGCGCGCACTTCGGCAACCGCGTCACGCTCGGCTTGGCCGATCTTCTGCTCGGCAAGCGCGGTGCGCCTGGCAACGTAGTCCTCGGTCTTCTTGTGGGCGTCGGCAGCCAGCAGTTCGGCCTCACGCTTGGCGGCCGCTACAATGTCGGCGGCCTCCTGCTCGGCTTCCTTGCGCTTCTTCTTGTATTGGCCGAGCAGTTGCTGGGCTTCGTCGCGCAGCTTGCGGGCCTCGTCGAGCTCACTGCTGATCCTGGCGGCGCGGGCGTCGAGCGCCTTGGCGATCATGCCGGGCACCTTGATGTAGATGGCGATGGCCAGGAAGATGATCAGGGCAATCGTGGCCCAGAGCGTTGCGAGAGATGTAGCGTCCATGATGCGCTCCTCACCGGGCCACGGATTTGACCGCGGCCGCGATCTCGGCCTTGCTGGCCTTGCCGCCAACGAGTGCCTCGACGATCGCCGAAGCGGTATCCTCGGCGATGCTGCCGACTTCCTTCATGGCATTGGCCTTGATGGAAGAAATGCGTGCCTCGGCCTCGCCAAGCTTCTCATCGAGCGCGGCCTCGATCTTCTTGCGCGCGGTGTCGGCTTCCGCCTTCGCCGCATCGCTGGCCTGCTGGCCGATCGAGTTCGCGTTCTTCTTGGCTTCCGCCAGTTCCTGCTCGTAAGCGGCAACGGCGGCGTCGGCCTCGCCCTTCAACTTGGCCGCCTGGTCGAGATCCTGGCTGATGCGGTCGTTGCGGACATCGATGATGCCGCCGACGCGCGGCATCACGACCCGCTTCAGGAACAGGTAGAACAGCCCGAACGTGATCGCCAGCCACAGAAGCTGCGACGGAAACGTCTCCGGATTGAATGGCGGAAACGTGCCGTGCGTTTCGGCAGGCACGCTGGTGCCGGAATGCGTGTCGCCTCCGGTCGCAGCGTGGCTGGTGTCGGCTGATGGCGCGGACTCTTGCGCGAAGGCAGATGTCACGAACATGGACTATCCCCAGATATCAGGCCCGCCGCTTGCGCGGCCGGCCTGTCCAATCTTCCCAGTACTCAGCCGAACAGGGCCAGCAGCGCAATGAGAAGCGAGAAGATGCCCAGAGCTTCGGTCACGGCGAAGCCGAAAATCAGGCGGCCGAACTGGCCGTCGGCGGCCGACGGATTGCGCAGCGCGCCCGAGAGGTAGCTGCCGAAGATGTTGCCCAGGCCAATGCCCGCGCCACCCATGCCCAGGCAAGCGATGCCGGCGCCGATGTACTTTGCTGCTTCTGCGTCCATTTGTTCAACTCCTTTGGATCTGAAAATTCCGTTGCTATTCCATCCGGCGTCGTGCCGGAAACCTGATTAGTGCGAAGGATGGAGGGCGTCGTTGAGATACATGCAGGTCAGCACCGCAAAGACATAGGCCTGCAACAGCGCCACCAGCAATTCGAGCGCCGTCAACGCCACCGCCATGGCCAGCGGCAGGATCGATCCCGCAATGCCGAGCGCACCCAGCGCACTGAGACTGACCACAAATCCCGAAAAAACCTTCAGCGTGATGTGGCCGGCGAGCATGTTTGCGAACAGACGAACCGAGAGGCTGACCGGGCGCGACACGAAGGAAATCACCTCGATCGGAACGACAAGCACCATCATCAGGAGGGGCACGCCCTTCGGCACGAACAGCTTCAGGAAGCCAAGGCCATGCTTCATGAATCCATAGACGATCACGGTGCCAATCACCATGATGGCCAAACCGAAGGTGACGATGATGTGGCTGGTGATGGTGAAGAAATACGGGAACAGGCCGAGCAGATTGGCGACCAGTACGAACATGAACAGCGAGAACACGAAAGGGAAGAATTTCATGCCCTGCGTGCCGGCGGCATCGCGCAGCATGTTGCCGACGAACTCATAGGCCATTTCGGAGACCGACTGCAGCCGGCCGGGGACCAGGCTGCGGCTCGACGTCGTCAGGAACAGGAAGGCCGCGGCAATGACCACGGTCGCGACCATGAACAGCGCGGAATTGGTGAAGGACAGATCATAGCCGCCGATCTCGATCGGAACCAGCTTGATGATATGGAACTGGTGGATCGGATCGACCTTGTCAGCTGCCACGTTCAAACCCCGTCAATGCCGCGTACGGCTAAATTACCATTGCCGCATGGTAGGCGGCTATTTCCAAATGCCGCCTGAAAGGCGGTCATTTGCTGTCGTCCAGGTCGCGGCGCGGCTTCGCACCTTGTCCGAATTCCGCCACAACGCCAGCTGAACGCATGACATTGAGCACGCCGGCGCCAAAGCCAAGCAGCAGGAAAACGATCAGGCCCCACGGCGATGTCCCCGCCATACGGTCGATGATCCAGCCGATGCCGGCGCCTACCACCACCCCGGCGATAAACTCGCTGGATAGTTTGATCGCCTGACCGTATCCGGTCACTGGTTTCGCGTCGTCTTTCCCCTCGAGCCGGTTCGGCAGCCTTGTCGCAAGCGATGCTCCAAGTTCACGCCGACGTCGCTCAAGATCGTCGTCGCGGATTTCGGGGTCATGCTGCTTGCCGCGGCCGGTTTCTCCGGTTCCGTCTGGCCTGTTTTTCTCGGCCATCGCAACCCCCCTGCCCGGGCAGACCGTCACCGTCCGTCCGCTTCTAAAGTCGCCGGCAACATAGTTAGAGGGTTTGCGCCCGTCAAGCCACGGAGGGAAGTTCCGCGCTGTCTATTTTAGCTAATAAAATCAAATAATTAGAAAGGTGCGACATCGTGCCCTTTGCGATCGGCGGAATGCGCCGCGCGAATCCCCGCGACAATGGCTCTCCGATCGACCGTGCGAACGCGCGAAAAGACGGGCGGGCGGCGGAACGTTCAGCTCCAGCCACCACCATAGGTCCGGTAGAATATATGCAGGCCGATCTTGGTCATCTTCTGCATCGTGCGGGCCCAGCCGGGATGGACGTAATTGGCATAGTAGTGGGTCGACGATCCCACTTCCGGAATGAAGATCTTGCCAGCGGTGACGGCCATGCCGACATCCTGAGCGGTCTTGTAGGCGACCGGATTGTCGATGCGCTTCTTCCTGCCGTCGCAGGCGAAGGAGAACTGGCAGCGGTTGAACCAGCTGTCGTTCTGGTAGACGACGCCGCAGATCGAATTGGGATAGGCGGGATTGCGGACCCGGTTGAGGATCACCTGGGCAACGGCGGCCTGACCGCGCACTGCTTCGCCGCGGGCCTCGAAATAGATGCCGTTGGCCAGGCACTTCTGCTCCGGCTCGGAGAAGACGCTCGCCGGAAGCGGATTCTGGATCCATGAATGGTCGCCCTTGGCCATCGGCGGAATGAAGCGGCCGCTGTTGGGCTCTTCATCCTGAAGCAGGGCTTCAAAGGGCGAGGCCTTGGCATAGTCCGGCGCGGATTGCGCATAGGCGGTCGCCAGCACATCGGGATGGTCGTTGTTGACCAGGGCCGCAAGCATGGCCGGCACGCCGGGATCCGGCTTCTTGTCCTCACGCGCATGGAATGCCGCGGCGATCTGGATTTCCTTGCCTTTGATCCGCGGCTTGGCGAAGGCCATTTTCAGATCGCCGTCCATGCTCGGCCGCATCAGCGAGGAGGTCCGCTGGAAGATCGAGCCGGCATTGAAGTTCTTCGGTGGCGCCACGGGAGAGACCTGGACGATGCGGCCCTTCTTGTCGGCGCGCACGACGCGATCCTCGTCGGGCGACCCGCTGACCTTGCCGCCCTTGCCGCGAAACGAGACGGCGCCGACACCGGGAAGGCGAACACCGGAACCCGAGATCGAGCTGGTGACGTCGGAATCGACGAACGGCATCTCGGCGGCGTGGACCGAACCGGCGACGGATTTCTCGACATAGGAATTCCAGCGCGTGGTCGGCGATTCAAGGCCGGAAACGAGGCTGGTCATGTCCTGGTAGGCAGCGACGGTCGGAAAGCCGATCCAGATACCGAGACCAATGATGAACGGAGACACAAGGCTGCGTTTCTCACCGGCGGCGGCCATCAGCCGCTTCAACACACGTCGATGCACGGAACTCTCTCCAGGAACGCAACTGACCCCACTGGAGAGCAAAATGATGCATTAACCTTGATGGGACGTTAACGAGGTCGGTCAGGTTTTCTCGGTCGGCTAGAGGTCGTGGGTTCGAAGTCGGGCGATTTTGCGACGGGAAGCTCAGGTCCGCCGCAGGAAGATCGGCCAGGCGACCAGGGCACAGGCGGCTGCCGACAGCCACACGCCAGGCCATGACCAGAGGTGCAGCAGCCCTGGAATGGCCACCGGAACCAGGAAGAAGCCGACGAAGACAAAGCTGTTGGCAAGGCTGAGTGCGGTTCCGACATGGCCTGCACCGGCAAGCGTGGCAAGCTCGGTATAGGCAACGCCGTGCCAGGCGGAGACCGAGATGCCGGCAATGACAAGCACCAGGGGCAGGACAGCGATCAGGAAGGATTGGCTGGAAGGCGTTGCGTGAGCCGCCAGAACCAGCAACCAGAGCACCACGAAGGCCAGCGCGCTCAGCGCACAGCACAAGCGGAGAAATTGACGGCGGTTGCCGTGGCGGTCGGTAAAGCGGCCGCTCCAGACGCGCATGACCATGGCGCCGACCTGTACAGCGGCGAGGCTGGCGCTGATCGCCGTCGTGCCAAGCCCGGCGAAGTCGTGCAGGAACACCGATGCGAAAGTGAGGACCGCCACCTGCGGAAAGCAGAGCAGGCCGATGGCGGTCGAGATGCGCCAGACCTCGACGTTGCGCAACGGTGCCGGTCCGGCAACGTCGGATGAGACGGCCTCACCCGCCATCGGCGGTTCGTGCAGCCAACGCCAGGCGAACAGGGCGGAGAGAGCGGATGCCGCCGCCAGAAGCCCGAACACCGCAGCGAAACCGAAAGCCAGGGCAAGCGAAGGCAGGACGAGCGCGCCAAGGCCGCCACCAAGCGGCACCGCCGTCTGCCGGATGCTCATGGCAAAACCACGCTCATTCTGCCGGAACCAGCCCATGATTGCGCGGCCGCTCGAGCCATTGACACTGCCGCCGAGCAATCCCGTGACGAGCAGGCTTGCCGCCAGCAACGTGACATCGGGAATGCTTGAGCTTGTCGGCACGACGAGCATCGCCATCGCAAGCAGCCAGGCCGCCGTTGCACCGAGGCCGATCAGAAGCACGCGGCGATCCCCCCAGCGGTCGGTGAGCAGGCCCCATGGCAACTCACTGAGCGCAACCCCCAGGCCAAGAAGACCGAGCGCCAGGCCAAGCTCGGCATTGCTCAAGTGATAGCCTTGGCGAAGCACGACCGCCGTTGCCGGTATGCCGGAGAAAGTCGCCGAGAAACCGGCGTTCGCGGCCACCCCGATGCCCAGGACCTTCCAGCGGTGGTTGGGGCCAAAGGTCCGGCCGGCCGCGGTCATGGCAGTGCCTCGCCCGGATAGCTGGCAATCGTTGCGAATGACGGTGGCAGACATGATTCCATTCCCGTGACGCCGGCCGAGCGGCCTTGACGGGAGGCATATAGCGCCATAGCTTCATCCATAAAATCAGGAAGATTTTGATCGATAATCCTGAAAAAAAGGACGATCTTATGCGCCGTGTCACATTCGATCTCGACGTGCTGAGGACTTTCGTCATCGGCATGGAACTGGGAAGTTTTGCCAGGGCAGCTGAGCGGCTTGGCCGCTCGACCTCCGCCGTCAGCGCGCAGCTGAAGAAACTGGAAGAGCAGGCCGATACGCCGATCTTCCGCAAGGCGGGGCGCGGCCTGTCACTGACCGAAGCCGGCGAGACGATGCTCGGCTATGCGCGGCGCCTGATCGAGCTCAATGACGAGGCAGCCCTGGCGATCCGCGACGTCGAACTGGAGGGCTGGGTGCGGCTCGGCCTGCAGGAGGATTTCGGCGAGGCCGTGTTGCCGGAAGTGCTCGGTCGCTTCGCTCGCGCCCACCCCAAGGTCCGGATCGAAGCACGGATTGGACGCAGCCACGAATTGGCCGAGCGTGTCCTTTCCGGCAACCTCGACATTGCGCTCGCCTGGCATGATGGCACGACGCTGCCGTATAGCCGGCATGTCGCCGACGTGCAGGCGCGCTGGATCGGCCCGGCGAAACCGATGGAGGCAGGTCCCCACGATGGCGAGGCGCTGCAACTGGTCGTGTTCGAGGCGCCTTGCCTGCTGCGCACCGTGGCGACCGAGACGCTGGATCGTGCCGGGCGGCCCTGGCGGATGGCGTTCTCCAGCCCCAGCCTTGGCGGCATATGGGCGGCGGTGGCGGCTGGCCTCGGGCTGACGATCCGCACCGATATCGGCCTGCCCGCGAATGTCCGGGCGCTCGCGCCCGGAATGCTCGGGCTGCCGCCGCTGCCGAAAATGGCGCTGCATTTGCATCAGAAGGATGCCGAGCTCGATCCGATCGCGGCGCGGCTGGCCGGCATCCTGCTGCAATCGGCGTTCGAAGCGTTGCCCGAGGGTGCCGAGATCAAAGAAAACCTGCTGAAAGTCGCTTAGCCGCAGCTCTCGGCGGAGGCGGTTGCCACCCTATCGTCAACGCTTCTTCGCACGGCCGGCGAACGGATTGTCCGAAGTGCGCAGCGCGATGCGGATCGGTACGCCCGGCATGTCGAAGGCTTCGCGCAGGCTGTTGGAGAGATAACGGACATAGCTTTGCGGCATCGCGTCCGGCCGCGAACACTGGACCACGAAGCCCGGCGGCCGGGTCTTGGCCTGGGTGACGTATTTGACCTTCAGCCGGCGCCCGGCGACGGCAGGCGGCGGGTGATGCGTCAGGATGGCTTCAAGCCAGCGGTTGAGCTTGCCGGTCGAAACACGGCTGTTCCAGACCTTGTGCGTCTTCAACACCGCATCCATCAGCTTGTCCAGGCCGCGTCCGGTCTCGGCCGAGACCGGCACGGCCTGGATGCCGCGCGCCTGCGGCAACAGCCGCTCGGTCTTCTCGCGCAGTTCGGCCAACAGTTCCTGCGGGTTGTCGATCAGGTCCCATTTGTTGAAGGCGATCACCGGTGCCCGGCCCTCGCGGATGATCAGATCGGCGATCTGCAGGTCCTGCTTTTCGAAGGGAATGGTGGCGTCGAATACGATGATGACGATCTCGGCGAAACGGATGGCGCGCAGGCCATCCTGCACCGACATCACTTCCAGCTTTTCGTGGATCCTGGCCTTGCGGCGCATGCCGGCGGTGTCGAACAGTTTGATGCGGCGGCCGCGCCAGTCCCAGTCGACCGAAATGGAATCGCGGGTGATGCCGGCTTCCGGTCCGGTCAGCAGCCGCTCCTCGCCGATCAGCGCGTTGATCAAAGTCGATTTGCCGGCGTTCGGCCGGCCGACGACGGCGATGCGCATCGGCTTGGTGTCGTCATAGGATGGCTCGGCGTCCGGATCGGCGATGTCCTCGCCGATCAGCACCTCGCTGGCGGCGGCGTCTTCGTCGTCTGTATCCTCGTCTTCACCGAAGGCGCGCGCCTCGCCGAGCGCTTCGATCACGGCGTCGCGTAGGTCGGGCATGCCCTGGCCGTGCTCGGCAGAAACCGGGATCGGTTCGCCAAGGCCAAGTTCCCAGGCCTCCAGCATGCCGCCCTGGGCGCCCTTCGCCTCGGCCTTGTTGGCGACCAGCACGACCGGCTTGCCGGATTTTCGCACGATCTCGGCAAAGGTCCTGTCATCCGGCAGCAGGCCGGACTTGGCGTCGATGGTGAAAAAGATCAGATCCGCCTCGCGGATGGCGATTTCGGTCTGCGCGCGCATGCGGCCCGGCAAGGTCGAAGCGCCGGCGTCCTCGAAGCCCGCGGTATCGATGACATCGAAATGCAGATCGTAAAGCTTGGCGGCGTGGACGCGGCGGTCGCGGGTCACGCCCGGCGTGTCGTCGACAAGCGCCAGCTTTCTTCCCACCAGCCGATTGAAAAGCGTCGACTTGCCGACGTTAGGTCTGCCGATGATGGCGACTTTGAATGTCATCCGACCCTACATCTTCCACGCATGTCGTGGTGCCAAACCGCTGCGCGCCTTGGGCAACGGGTCACGATGCGCTGCCCGACCCGCGGATCAGCTCGGACATCAAGGTCGCCCGCTCGCGCGTGTTGCGCGGGGCGCCATCATCGGAGGCGATCTGATCGAACAGCTTCAGCGCGTCCTGGGTCTTGCCTTCCTTCCAGGCGGCAAGGCCAAGCGCCTCGCGCGCGCTGTGGCGCAGCGTGTTGGTGTCCGATGTCAGCGCCTCGACGCGGCTCGACACGTCGGCGAAGGAGCCATGATCGACGAGCAGGAGCGCCGCCCTCAGCCGCGCCATGTCGCGCAGGCCCTGGGGAATGGCGGTGTCGGCGGCGACATCGTCGAAGTCCTTGACGGCGGCAGCGACGTCGCCCTTGTTGGCCTTGACGGTCGCGGCGCGCATGCGGGCGAGCAGCGGATAGGCGCCGTAGCCATCCTTTTCCAGCTGATCGAGCGCGGCCAGCGCGTCATCGTTCTTACCGTCATTGGCGAGCTTCAGCGCCTGCGAGAAGGCATCGCCGGAGCGATTGGCGCGCGTCTCGTCCCAATAGCGATAGCCGACGAAGGCCGCGGTGCCGAGCACCACAAGCACCGCAATGACAAGCAAGGCCGGGCCAAAACGGTCCCACAGCTTCTGCGCCTGCTCGCGGCGCATCTCATCATTGACTTCGCGAATAAAACTGTCGTCGGACATCAATCAAACCATTCCTGCCCCGGGCCGGGGCGGTTCATGAGCCCGCGTTTTAGCGAAATTTTGTCGGCATGGAAGGGGTTCGGCCGGAAAATCGGCTATTCCCGGGGCAAACAAATGTTTGTCCCCGGCAAACAACTGTTTGTCCCCCGGGCAAACCAATGTTTGTCCCCGGGGGCAAACCCACGAAAACCCAATCGCACCGGCGCCACATTTGCGCGATAGCCGGCTTGCCGACCACCCGGAGCCCGTGAATTTGCCGATGCCTTGTTTGTCCCGCGTTGTTTTGTTCTCGCTTGCCTCACTCGCCACCGCCGGCGTGGCCCTGGCCGATCCGCCCGCGCCACCAGCACCGGCAAGGCCGAAGCAGATCGTGATCATCTCCTTCGACAGCGCGCGCGACATCTCGCAGTGGAAGCGCAGCCGGGCGCCCAGCGCACCGGCGCGCATTTCACCTATTTCCTCTCCTGCGTCTTCCTGCTGTCGCCCGAAACAGGCGGCCAATACACCGCGCCTGGCAAGACGGCGGGCAAATCCAACATCGGCTTCGCCGCCTCCAGGCAGGACGTGGCCGAGCGGCTGGAACAGATCGGCCTCGCCGCCCATGAGGGTCACGACATTGCCAGCCACGCCTGCGGCCATTTCGACGGCAAGGACTGGAGCAAGGCAGACTGGCTGAAAGAGTTCGCCTCTTTCGAGCACATTTTTGAGAACGCCTATGCGATCAACGGCATTGCGCCCGAACCCGAGGGCTGGCGGGAATTCGCGCGGCATGCGGTGGCGGGTTTCCGGGCGCCGTATCTGTCGACTGGCAAAGCGCTTTACGAGGCACTCCCGACAGCCGGTTATCGGTTCGACGCCAGCGGCGTTTCAATGGGTCCTGCCCTGCCGCCGACCGTTGGCGGCATCACCCGCTTTTCCCTGCCGCAGATTCCGGAAGGGCCGAAATCACGGCCGGTGATCGCCATGGACTACAATCTGTACGTCCGCCATTCCGGCGGCTTCGAGCGGCCTAGCAACGCCGGCGAGTTCGCGGACCGGACCTATCAGGCGTTTCGCGCCGCCTTCGACGCGCAATATCGGGGCAAGCGCGTTCCGCTGGAACTCGGCTTCCACTTCACGCTGATGAATGACGGCGCCTACTGGAATGCGCTGGAGCGTTTTGCCGGCGAAGTCTGCGTCAAATCAGATGTCGAGTGCATCAGCTTTCGCGATTACGTCTCGCGGCAGGATGGCGGCCAGAAGCAGGCTGCAGTTGGCGGCTGAGCCGCCAACCGGCGTTTCGTCAGCGCATCCCTAGGCCGGATCCCCGGCCCCTTGCCTTGCCAGATAGCGCTGGTCGATGTCGGGCAACGGCTCGCCTTGCAGCGTCGCCTCAAAGGCGCGCAGGCGTTTGTGCACCGATTGCAGCTCGACGATGGTCGACCATGAGGTAAGCAGGAACTGCAGCGAACCCGTCACCTTGCCGAACGCGTTCGATATCTGGTTCAGCGCGCCGAACGTTATCTTGTGCGCGACCAGCGACGGACCCAGGATCAGCAGCGAGAAAATGTTGTCGGCCTGCAGGTAGGTGTACCGGACGACGTTGAAATAGATGTAGTGGAAATAGAGCCGGAAATAATTGTGCCGCACATTGGCGAACAGCTCGGCGGTGGTGGCGGGTTGCGCCCTGTCCGCATGATCCTCGCCATAGACCAGCTCCTTGCGGTAAGCGGCTTCGACGCGCTGGTTGCGGAACTGCAGGCCGGGAAGCTTCATGCCGGCAATCATCACCGAGATCGTGCCGAACAGACACCAGGCAAGTGCCGCGACCACCAATGGCTGCGGGATCGCGCCGATGATCGGCAGTTCGCTGATATGGGCCTGCAACTGGATCATCACCGGCAGGAAGGCGATCAGGGTCATGATCGACTGGACAAAGCTGGAACCGAGATCCTCCATGATCTGCGAGAACCGCATCGTATCTTCCTGGATGCGCTGCGAAGCGCCCTCGATATGGCGCAGCCTGCTCCAGTTCTCGATAAAGTAGTTGTTCATGGCTGTGCGCCAGCGGAAGATCCAATGGCTGACGATAAAGGCGTTGACCACCTGCACGTTCATGCCGACCAGGGCCAGCCATGAGAAGTCGGCCAATCCGGTGTAGAACTCGGCGTTCGTCGACTTTCCGGTCCCCGACATCAGCCCCTGTACATAGTCGAAGAACGGGCCGTACCACGCGTTGACGGCGACGCTGACCTGCACGTTGAAATAGATGAAGAACAGGATGACCGCCGTCATCAGGATCGACCAGCGCTGCCATGGGTGCGGCGAATACCAACTCCAGAACGCGTAGAAGATGGCCACGCAAAGCGTGAAGTAGATATAAAACCAGAGGAATGGCTTCGATACGAGAATGGCGATGCCGATGATGGGTGGCGCTCCGGGAGCAGCAGGCGGCATGCCGAAAACCGCTCCCAATTGCTCCCCGCCGAAAAACCAGAACAGGATTGCCGCAAGGCTCCAGATGGCGGCCGAAGAGAAGAACAGCTTCGGCTGCGGGAAGAAGGATACGAACACTGTGGCGAATTCCTCGATCGATGCGCAAATCAGCAGGTTTGAGCCGGCATAAGGTCACACATTAGGAGGAAAGAAAATGCCTGCCCGATGCCGGTGCAGAGCAAGACCACAAATCATGGCGATTTTGGCGCAGCCGACCATGTGATGGCGCCGGAGACGACCAGGACGGCCGCGGCGACGATGGAGGCGAGGAAGAAATCGCCCGATGCCTGCGCCAAAAGCCCGGCCGCGATCGGGCCGATGATCTGGCCAAGCCCGAAGGAGGCGGTCATCAGGGCAAAGATGCGCCGGGGCGACGCTGGGGCCTGCTGCCGGGCGGCCTGCAGGCCAAGTGCCGTGATGGCAATGAACGTGCCGCCGAGCAGCACGCCGCCAAGCAGCGGCCCCATGCGCCCGCCGGTGGCGACGCTCGCGGTAACGCCGACAACTTCGACGAAACATCCCAAAGCATAGGCGGCATAAAGCCCGATCCGCGCCGCTATCTTCTGCCAAAGCCAGACCGAAGGAAAACCGGCAAGACCGGCAACCATCCACACCATGGCCTCGAAGACGCGGCTGCCGCCGCCTTGGCGCACGATGGCCACGAGGAAGGTCGCCGTCACAACATAGCCGAAACCGAACAGGCCATAGGCGACGATCATCTTCATCAGCGACCGATCCTTCGGCAGCGCCGGTTCACGGCGGACCTCGCCATTGGTGAGCGGACCCTGGTTCACCAGCAGCGCCACGGCGACGAAGCCGCAAGCCGAAATCGCCCCCGACCACAGCCAGCCCTGCGCCCAGCCGGCATGCTCGGTGACCAGCACCGCCATCATCGCCGCCGATATCGCTATGCCGAGGCCAACGCCACCGAAATGCCAGGCCTGCAGGTCGCCGCGCCCGGCGGCCGCGATATGGCTGAAAACGATGCTGGCCATGAACACCATGACGAAAGCGCTCGCCAGACCGGCCAGAAAACGAATGGCGACGAAGGCGGCCATGGCGTCGGTCAGCCCCATCGAGGCGGCCAGCACGGCGCTGGCACCGAGGGCGCCCAGCATCAGCAAACGCTCGCGTCCATGTGCCCAGCTGCCCGCCGCCGCCAACGCGCCAACGAGATAGCCTAGATAATTCGCCGAGGCGATCCAGCCGGCATTGGCCGGCGACAGATGCAGTTCCTCCATCATGCCAGGCAGGATCGGCGTGTAGACGAAGCGGCCGATGCCCATGGCGACGGCCATGGCGATCATGCCGGCGAAGGCGTAACGCAGCGCTGTCGATTGGGGCGAAGTCATTGCAGTGCACAATAGATGTGCGAGCGGGTGAAACAATCCGCCTCGTGTTGGGCCAGTGCCCTGATCGCGATCGCGCGCTCAGCAGCGATCGCCGAAACCGGCGCTCGGTGAAACGGTCTCATACGCGGTCCGGCGCGCCGTCAACCGGAACGGCACATCACCGAGTTCGCGCTCCGACATTACACCCAGCGCGGGATGGGCAAGCGGATCGGTCAGCCAACTCAGCGTATCGAAGTCGCAGTCCGTGTCATCCGGCGAAGTGGCCGCGACCAGGGCCTTCAGCAACATGCTCAGCATTTCCGGCTCCATGGGCCTGTTTCCACCCATAAGGTCTGCCGTTTCGATATGTCTTTCAATTGAGATTTCGGCCGGACCGGTTTAGAAAATCTCAAATGGCCATGCTCAACCGCGTTCATCTCAACGGCCTTCGCGCCGTGGAAACCGTCGCCCGTCTCGGCTCGCTCGCCGCCGCCGCCGGCGAACTCAATGTTTCCGTCAGCGCCGTCAGCCAGCAGATCAGCCGCACCGAAAAACAGCTCGGCCAGGCACTGTTCGAGCGCACGACCAGCGGCCTCGTCCTGACCGAATTCGGCGCCGTCTTCGCGGCCCGCCTGGGCACTGGATTTCGCGAGCTTGCCCAGGCCGTGGCACTGGCCGACGAAGCCAGCCAGTGCACATTGGTCGTTTCGGCGGCACCGGCCTTTGCCTCCAAATGGCTGCTGCCACGGCTGTCGCGGCACTTCGACCGGCATCCCAACGTGCTGCTGGGTATCGACGCTTCAGTGCGGCTGGCCAATCTCGATCACTCGGACGTCGACATTGCCATCCGGCTTGGCGACGGCAAATGGCCGGGTGGAAAGGCGGAGCTGCTTTTGGCGCAGGAAGTCTTCCCGGTCTGCGCGCCCGGGATTGCCAGAAAACTAACGTCGATCTGCGACCTCGCCCAGACCTGCGCCATCACCGACGAGCGGGCGATGATCAACTGGGAAAGCTGGTTCGCGGCCGCCGGCGTTCAACCCGTTACCTTCCAGAAAGGCGCGAGCTTCACCGACCCGATGCTGTGCCTGGAATCGGCGATCGCCGGCCATGGCGTGATGCTCGGCTGGCAATTGCTGACGGCCGATGCGCTGGCCGACGGGCGCCTGGTGGCGCCGTTCGGAATTCGCGCCCAGAGCGGCCTCGGCTACTGGCTGGTGACCTCCGCCACCAAGGCCGAGAGCCGCAAGGTCCGGGACTTCATGATCTGGATCAAGGAAGAGATCGCGGCGACGATGGCGCGGTTCGGATCGTCGGTCGCGGAGCCCAGCGGCACGATCACGGTGGAAAGCACCGCGGCACCGGTCTATGTTCAATCGAACATCCCAAGACGACAGGCAGGATCATGACCACACATTCGCGCGGCGTTTCCGCAACGATCGACCCGGTGAAGCTCGACAGGCTGGCGGAAGTCGCCATCAAGGTGGGGCTGCAATTGCAGCCCGGACAGGACCTGGTGCTGACATCGTCGATCGCGGCCCTGCCGCTGACCAGGCGCATCGTCGAACACGCCTACAAGGCCGGTGCCGGGCTGGTGACGCCGATCTTCAACGATGACGAGATGACGCTGGCGCGCTACCGCTTCGGCGCCGATGCTGGCTTCGACCATGCCGCCGGCTGGCTCTACGAAGGCATGGCTAAGGCCTTCTCCAACAACGCAGCCCGGCTTGCCGTGCGCGGCGAGGATCCGTCGCTCCTGTCGGCGCAGGATCCGGCGAAGGTGGCGCGCGCCAACAAGGCCAATTCGATGGCCTACCAGCCGGCGCTGGAGAAGATCACCGGCTTCGACATCAACTGGAACATCGTCGCCTATCCGGATCTGGCCTGGGCCAGGCAGGTTTTCCCCGGCGATGCCGACGATGTGGCGGTCGCGAAGCTCGCCGACGCCATCTTCGCCGCCTCGCGGGTGGACGTGGAAGACCCGATCGGCAACTGGACGGCGCACAATGCGGCGCTGCGCGGCCGCACCGAATGGCTCAACGGCCATGATTTCCATGCCCTGCATTTCGCTGGACCGGGCACCGACCTGACGGTCGGGCTGGCGGATGGCCATGAGTGGATGGGCGGCGCCTCGACCGCCAAGAACGGCATCACCTGCAATCCCAACATCCCGACCGAGGAAGTTTTCACAACTCCGCATGCGCGGCGCGTCGAGGGCCATGTCTCCTCGACCAAGCCGCTGTCCTACCAAGGCACGCTGATCGACGACATCTCGGTGCGCTTCGAGGGCGGCAGGATCGTCGAGGCCAAGGCGTCGAAAGGTGAGGACGTCCTGAAGAAGGTGCTCGACACCGACGAGGGCGCGCGTCGTCTGGGCGAAGTGGCGCTGGTGCCGCATTCCTCGCCGATCTCGGCCAGCGGCCTGTTGTTCTTCAACACATTGTTCGACGAAAACGCCGCCTGCCACATCGCGCTCGGCCAATGCTATTCGAAATGCTTCGTCGACGGCGCCTCGCTCAGCCCTGACGAAATCGCGGCGCGCGGCGGCAACAAGAGCTTCATCCATATCGACTGGATGATCGGGTCGGACAAGATCGACATTGACGGCGTCGCCAAGGATGGCAGCCGCGTGCCGGTGATGCGCAAGGGCGAGTGGGCCTGAGGGGTTCGGCGTAGGGAGGTCGAATGGCTTTCGACCTGATGGTCAAGCGGATTTACGAACCGCCCGCTGCCGATGACGGGCAGCGGGTGTTGGTTGACCGCATCTGGCCGCGCGGCGTCAGCAGGGAGCATGCCGCGCTGGCACTGTGGCTGAAGGAGATCGCGCCGAGCGACGACCTGCGGAAGTGGTTCGGGCACGAGCCGGCACGTTGGGCGGAATTTCGGAAGCGGTACGGGGCTGAGCTCGACGGGAATGGTGAGGCGGTTGCGCAGCTGCGCGGCTTGCTTGGCGAGGGCAAGGTAACGCTGCTCTACGGCGCGCATGATGAGGCGCACAATAATGCGGTGGCACTGGCGGAGTATTTGAGCGCGGGTTGAGGCGCTCGGACCTTCGCGAGCAGGCGGGACAGCGCCCTTCTGTCCTGCCGGACATCTCCCCACGAGGGCGGAGATCGGACGGCGCGACGCTTCCGCCTACTTCCCCACCGTCTGCTCATAAACCTCCGGCTTGAAGCCAACCACCACCCGATCGCCGATCTCCAGCACCGGCCGCCTGATCATCGTCGGCTTGGCCAGCATCAACGCTTTCGCCTTCTTCTCGTCGAGGCCTTGCTTGTCCGCCTCCGGCAGTTCGCGAAACGAAGTGCTGCCCTTGTTGAGCAGCTTTTCCCAACCGACCTTGCCGGCCCAGCCATTCAGCTTGCCAGCCTCGATCCCTTCGGCCCGATAGTCGTGGAAACGATAGGGAAGGTCATGGCTCTCCAGCCAGACGCGCGCCTTCTTGATCGTGTCGCAATTGGTGATGCCGTACATGGTGATCGTCAAAGTGCTCTTCCCTTGGGCTGACAGTCGAATCCGTTTCGCAGCCTAAAACCGCCCTTCCCGCTTGGCCAGCAGCTTGGTCAGCGTTGCCGGAAATTTGGCGCTTGCCAACACTAAGGCAATTACCTAAGTGTTTCTAATCGCTTTTTGACGACCCGGGACCGATCGATGACCAGCCTCCAGAGTGCAAATCCAAGCCTCCCGCCGATCGACGGCATTTTTCGCGCGCTTGCCGACCCGACGCGACGGCGCGTGGTCGAGCGGCTGAACAGGAGCCCTGCTTCGGTCAGCGAACTGGCCCAGCCTTTCGAGATGGCCCTGCCATCCTTCATCGACCATCTCAAGATTCTCGAAGGCTGCGGGCTGGTTCGTTCGCAAAAGACCGGACGGGTCAGGACTTACGAGCTTGCGCCTGAACCGTTGAAGCTCGCCGAAAGCTGGCTGGCCGAACAGCGTACAGTTTGGGAACGCCGCCTCGACCGGTTCGATGCCTATGTCATGACCCTCAAGGAGCAGGAAAAATGAGTTATTCCTTCGAGCCCGATCCCCGGCTGGACCTGACGCTGGAGCGCGTAATCGATGCGCCGCGCGAATTGCTTTGGCGAGCCTGGACGACACCTGAGCATGTCAGGCAGTGGTTCACGCCGAAGCCATGGCTGATCACCGACTGCGAGATCGACCTCAGACCGGGCGGCCTGTTTCGGACACGCATGCAGTCGCCCGACGGCAAGGAGGTCAGTGACCGCCACTGCTGCTATCTGGAAATCGTGCCCAACGAGCGGCTGGTGTGGACGGATGCGCTGCTGCCCGGCTATCGACCCTCGGGCGAGCCTTTCATCACCGCGGTCATTTCGCTCCATCAGGATGGCCAGGGTACGCGCTATACCGCCACAGCCATTCACCGTGACCAAGCCACCCGCGACAACCATGAAGAGATGGGTTTCTTCGACGGCTGGGGCACGGTGGCCGATCAACTTGCGCAGTATGTGAAGACGATTTGAACGCTCCCAGCGGCCAGAAGGATCGCTCTGGCCGCCGTGCAAATTTTCAACCTTGCCGCAAAGAGAGCAAAGCTGGGAAGACCCGATTTCCGGCCTCAGTAGTAAAAGCGCTCTTCGGTGATCTTGCCGTTCTTGACCGTGTACAGGCCAACCTCATCCATGGTGACACGCTCGCCGGTGGCCTTGGGCGTTATGTCAAAGGTGAAGCGCACCGCGAATTGATCGCCGTTGACATAAGGGCCCTCGACCGAGCCGCCATGCACTTCGTGGTTCTCTTGCCACCACTGGCTTTTCTGCCTGAGGGCCTCCTTGCCGTGACTGACGGCCATCGGTCCCTCCATCGCTTCGTAGCTGGCGATATCGTCGGCATTGTATTTTTCGGCAGCACCTTCGTTGTTGCCCTGCTTGAGAAGTTCGGTGAACTCCTTGGCGATTTCCGTGACGGTCATTTTTGTTCCTCCTGTTCAGACGCATTGCAAGTAGGGAACCGCTTGCGGACCTGCCATCGCCGACAGGTCGATAGCTGACATGACCCTGTCAGGATGGGGTGTCGCGCGAACCAGCGGCCCCTTCGTTACATCGCAATCAGCGGCCAACGTTCCAGAAAATCATATTGCGTCAGCCCGCGCAGGCTGTGCACGAGAATGAACTCCCGCGCCACGAAGCTGATCGGCTCGATCGGCAGTTCGGGGATAAGTTTCTGGTCATAGGCAAGGGTCATATGAGGGACGAACCCGTCTGACGCCTTCAGGCCTTCACGCAGCATTTCGACGCCGAGATTCCCGCTCAGTTCACAAACCGGTCCGTCATCGGCCACAAGCACGAAGGGATGCTTGGCCGGTCGGCCCCTTGTCGTCGGGCGGCCAGGAAAGCTCCTGGCGTGGCGAAAGGTGATCTCAAAAGCAGGCATCATGACGCGCTGCCCCGATCGGGTGGCCGCAAAGATGATTTTCGACCGCAGCCGCTTGTAGTCCCCGACATGCTGCTGGCTGACATGAAAACGCTCCGGTATCAGCGGTGAGCCGGCTATGCCACATTTGTCGCATAGTCGGCTTTGACAATCAGCAAACCGAGAATAATCCCCTGCCTGCAGAAACACGCCGAAGAAGACACGATCCGGTTTTTGGGGCCGCCTTGGCGGTTCTGGAATTCCGAAATCTAGTTCGCCTTGGTACATTACCTATACGCTCGCCAAGGAACGCCTCCGTTCTGTTCTGGCGCCCGGAACAAAACACGAACAATTCTCTGAGTCAAGTTCGAGTAACCGGACCCTAAGCCCGGTGATGTCCTTGACATCCGGACATCGTGGATGACCCAGTCGGCATATTCGCGGCCACCGCTCGACTGCTTGGATGGGATAGACCTTTGAATGAAATCCGGCGAAAGTGCCGCGCCGACCGGGCCAGCATTTTCGATTCAACGAGGAACCCAACTCATGACCAACCCGACACATCTGCCCGCTGAAGGCTTGTTTGTCGGCCGCGCCAGGAGCGGCGATGCCTCGCACCCCCTGGTCGTCACGGTGCGCGACGGCACCGTCTTCGACATCACATCCAGCGCGGCGCCCACCGTGCGTGACGTCTGCGAATTGGCCGACCCGGCCGGCCATGTGCGCTCGGCCAGGGGCAAGCCGATCGGTTCACTCGACACCATCGCGGCCAACAGTTTCGAAGCCACGCGCGATCGGGCAAAACCCTTTCTGCTGTCGCCGGTCGACCTGCAGGCGATCAAGGCTTCCGGCGTCACCTTCGTGGTCAGCCTGCTCGAACGGGTGATCGAGGAACAGGCGCGTGGCTCGGCCGAGAAGGCCGACGCCATCCGCGCCGACATTGCGGGCCTGATCGGCCATGATCTTTCGAAGCTCAAGCCCGGTTCGCCAGAGGCGATGGAGATCAAGGCCAAGCTGATTTCGCGCGGCGCCTGGTCGCAATATCTGGAAGTGGGCATCGGCCCCGATGCCGAGATCTTCACCAAGTGCCAGCCGATGGCCTCGGTCGGCTTCGGCGCCGATGTCGGCCTGCATCCGGTTTCGACCTGGAACAATCCGGAGCCGGAGATCGCCATGATCGCCGCCTCGAGCGGCAGGATCGTCGGCGCCACCATCGGCAACGACGTCAATCTGCGCGACGTCGAGGGCCGTTCGGCGCTGCTGCTCGGCAAGGCCAAGGACAACAACGCCTCGGCCTCGCTTGGCCCCTTCATCCGGCTGTTCGACGACACGTTCTCCATCGCCGACGTGAAGCAGGCCGTCGTGCGCCTGAAGGTCGAGGGCGAGGACGGGTTTTCGCTGGAGGGGGCAAGCTCGATGGCCGAGATCAGCCGCTCGCCGGAGGAGCTGGTTGCCGCGGCCATGGGCCCGCATCACCAGTATCCGGACGGGCTGGCGCTCTATCTCGGCACCATGTTCGTGCCGTCGAAGGATCGCGGCGAAAAGGGCAAGGGGTTCACGCACAAGGTCGGCGACATCGTCACCATCTCGTCGGAAAAATTCGGCGCGCTGGTCAACCGCGTGCGGCTGTCGCCCGATTGCCCGCACTGGACCTACGGCGCCAGCCATTTGATGCGCGACCTGGCCAAGGCCGGCCTGCTCTAAGCGGCTCTTTGGGGGCTTTCGCCCTCAGAGACCGCCCAGACGTGATCGGGATAGTCCGCCCGGCTGAGCTCTCGGCGACAATCATCCGACTGCCCGGGAAAAATCATCCCGACTGATGCGATCTGATGGGGTCGCTGATGGCGCCGCGTCAGGCGCCCACTACATCTGCAGATGGAGGCTTGCCATTCGCCGAAAAAGGGAATGCTCTTAGGCATCCGAGCGGCGCTGGCAAAAAGACGCAATCCGGCTGAAGCCGGAACAAGGGACGGATCATCTTCAACCGGGAGGAAATCAAATGCTGACGAGACTAAGACTTGTGCTCTACGGCCTGCTGATCGCGCTGACGGTCATTCCGGCAGCCGCGCAGGCCAAGACGTTCTACTGGATTTCACATGGCGGGCCGGCCGACCCGGTCTGGACCTACTTCCTCGCCGGCGCCAAGCAATGGGCCAAGGACACCGGCAACACGGTCAACACGTCGTTCCACAATGGCGACGTCGCCTCGCAGCAAGAGGCGGTCCGTGCCGCCCTCTCGGCCAAGGCCGACGGCATCGTCACCACCAGCCCCGATCCGGGCAGCTTGGTCGAGATCGTCAAGGAAGCGCGCGCGGCCAACGTCCCGATCATCAACTTCAACACGCCCGATCCCAAGGCCA